>NZ_JBWKTH010000038.1:0-51030 GCF_059420225.1 Pseudomonas sp. GW821-FHT04D07 | reverse complement strand
CGAGTGAGATAACCGAGCTGTTGCCGCACAGGTGGGCGCCCGTTTAATCACGCAAGGTGTGTTGGGCGGACGCTTACGCAACGCTTCTCCGAGTTCTGTTTCTTAAATCTGGGAGAGCAGCTATGCCCAACATCTGCTGCAACGGGTTTCCACAACGCCTTCCTTACTCCGCCAGCGCAGAAGCTGACAAACGTGCCCTGACCCAAACGGTGTATCCCCCGACAGGAGTGGCCTTTGAGGTCCGCTCCCTGCCCTCCATCCATGATCAGGCAGGGCCATTTTCCGTTTTCCATCCATCACCCTGACAAATCTTGCAAGAGGCCCTCCAGCATGAATTCCAGACTCAAACTAGGCATGAGCCAATGCGATGGCATAATATGCCAACATCCGCAGCAGCGTTATTTGTTCCTGGAGCACAACATGGCTACGCGAAATGTCGTTCTCACTGATCACATGGACCAGGTCATCAACGACCTGGTTGTCTCCGGCCGATACCAGAACGCCAGCGAAGTCATGCGCGAAGGGCTTCGTCTGCTGGAGCAGCGTGAAGCTGAAGAACTGGCCAAGCTCGATGCTTTGCGTCATGCCACTTCAGCAGGACTGATGGACCTGGAGCGGGGTCGTTTCATCGAGATTGGCGGTGACCAGTTGGGAGAGCTTCTGGCTGACATCGGCGAACGAGCTGCCCTCTCCCCTACCAAGAACCGTTGAGCATGGGGAAGTACCGTCTCTCTCATACGGCCCTCAGTGATATCGAGGATGTTCTAAGGTACTCCCACATACAGTTTGGCTCACATGCCAGGGTCAGGTACCAAGCGCTTATACGCGCAGCAATCGAAGACCTTGCGGAAACGCCAAACAGGGTGGGTAGCAACCCTAGAGATGAACTTTCAGTGGGACTGAGAAGCTTTCATCTGACCTATGTGCGCAACCAAGCTGCAACGGCCACTGGCACCGTACAGAGGCCGCGGCATATCGTTTTCTATAGATTGGCGGATGACCAGATCATTGAGATCGTTCGGATACTGCATGACGCAATGGAAGTCAGGCAGCACCTTACGCTGGAATTGAAGGGTAGTTAGCGGCGCATAGCCATGAAATACCAGCTCAGATCCCCCTATTCACCTTACAGGCCTGCGCGGGAAAGGCTTCCCCGCCGGAGCAAGTGTCCCTGCACGTTCCTGCGCATGTACCTGGAGGTTCAATCCCTTCTGCGCCTGCTACACACCAGAAGATAGGTCAGAGCCGCGATACAGCCATCCCCGTCGAAGCCTTCACCAACACCGATTGAAAACTGACCCACCCTACCAGGCATCAGGCTCTGTTCTTGGAGAAAGCCTTCAGGACCTCCTCACGCGAGGGTAGGCTTCTCTCACCATCCGCGAGGGTAGGCTTCTCTCACCATCCGCGAGGGTAGTTTTGAAGCCTTCCAGACGCAGACTGGCCGCGTAGTTCGATTGGCGAGTCTTGGCCGCATAGGCCTTCTTGGCTTCAAGACTGATAGTGCCCATACGCTGGACCTCAATTGCGTTGTTCGAGCAATTAAATGTCGATCATACTGCGCAGAACCCAAGTGAGATGTGTTCGGGCAAGCAAGGTTTGATCGACCTGACAACTAGATGATCAAGCCAACCGTGTGCCAGACGTTGGCACACGGCTCTGCCCGGGCCCTTACGAAAAAGAGATCAAGCTGCCAAGTGCTTGATCTCTTTCAGCGCAACGACCTCAATCAATCGGAAGGTTGTCCAACGCGGACGATAGCTGACGGGATGGGGACGCCCCCTCAAGCAGCGCATCCACGACCGCCCGCGCTACCTCCACCGAATGCAGCATGCCCCAGAACAGCGCTCGTTCGACGGGGTTGGTGTGCAGGCTGATTTCATCACCATTGAGTTCCGCCGTTTCGAGTAGATTCGAAACGTAGGTCAGGGCGTCCTGGGCGCTTACCCCGGGTTGGATGGCGAATAGTGTGGGTTTGTATGGGGCTTCGGGCGTGACGGGCTTGGAGCACGTGAACGCGAGGGTATCGAGCAAACGGGGGATGTCTGTCGGGGCCGGCTCGGATTCGCTGGATGGGATATCAGAGAGTTTACGCAGGTACATAGCCCTGTCGGCGGTGCTAAGGGCTTTGCGAATCGGGGGTGGATCGGGAGTGATTTTCTTAGCCATGGTGAATCTCCTGTTTAAATAAAAGGAGCTCATCCATCCTCGCTGCGACGCAAGGGTGGCGAACTGAGCGCAGGTTCGCAGACCAGGTAAACAGGAACCCGGCAGGCCGAAGCCTCCTGCGCACAGCTCGCCATAACGCGAATACAAAGAAGCCGCTTTCGCGGCGCTGTGCGCCTGTTTACGACCGGGCTGCGAAACCCGTATCGCTGAATTTGCAGCGACAGTCGAACAGTAGCCTTGGCGGATAGCGCACGCAATATCCTCCCATGCCTGAAACGTGTGGGAAATATGAGATTTTTCGGCAGGCAATTTCTCGTGCCGATTGAGCGCTGTTGAGCCCGCCGTGGAATTTACTAATTCATGCAGGCCAATGCAGTCGCTTCAGTGGGACGATGCGTTTGGTCTCCGCGTCAGTAGCGTCGTAGTGCTCAATCAAAGCCCGCACTACATGGTCCAGCGTCCACATCGCTAATGGAATGGATGCACGATCAGCCTCATACTGAGCGTCTTTGCTGAAACCTCCCGTACTAACGTAAAGACCCCGATCATCCTTGTGCCGCCCACCAAGAAAGCTGCGGATGTCCTGACTACCCATCTGCCCCTTACGATGCTTGACCTCCACGACAATGCGCGGGTGCTCAAAGCCGAAGCCATCGGGTGAGGCGACGATGTCTTTGCCACGGTCGGAACCTGGTGGCGAAACCTGAGTTTTGTAGCCCATCGCACGAAGGATCCCTGCAACCAGCTGCTGCATCTCATCCCAGTCGAGTTCATTTACTCGATCCTTGATTCGCTCCAACGCCTGAGACTCAATGTCAGCCAACGGATCAGCGATACTTTCTTCAGCCTCGTCTTCCACTTGCAGTACTGGTTTACCCTTCAACGCGGCGATTACTTCGGCTGCAGCACTGGAAGGCACCTCGAACAAGGTTAAAGTCGAACCCAGGCTGTTCTTGGTACTGGTGCCCAAATTGTCACGCGGCAACTCCTCCTGCTGCCACTGCACCTTGCGCACCAGCGACATGCCTTGCTCAGCCCATTCAGAATGGTGCTCGGCCGGTCCCTTGACCTTGCCGACCAGATAGAGACGATTGGCAGGTGAGTAAGTAATTATCCAATCACTGTCCTGAATCTCGTTAACGAAGCGCCACACTTGCGAGGCACCCGAAATCACCGTGCCCTGTTTCATCTGAGGCTCAGCCGATTGGTACAGAGCGATTAACTGTTTGCGCCCAACGCCGGGCTTCGCATGGGCGGCCAGCTGGCTCCACCCGATTGCGGCCACTTCTCGCTCCCGAAAAGAGTCGTATAGGCTCCCAGCTTCGCCTCTCACCATCCACATCCGAGCCATCTTATCCCCTCAGCGCCACACCATCATCAAAATCAATCACCCACTTCAGATCGGGGCAGACTCAAAGAAACCTCACGAAACGCAAGCAAAGCGGCTTCGAGATGATCAATGATCTCCTGCTGTAGCACATCAGGCGGCGGCAGGTCATCAAGATTGTCGAGGCTATCGTCTTTCAACCAGAAGATATCAAGACTAGCCTTGTCACGGGCCATCACTTCTTCATAGCTATAGAATTTGAAGCGTTCGGTTTCCATGCGCTGATGGCGGTTTTCCGGGTTATAGCGGGTGATGAAATCCTGCAAGGCGTCCGACTTTAGAGTGCGCGTTTTTAGTGTGAAGTGTTTATTGGTGCGCAAGTCATAGAACCAGATACCTTTGGTGTGGATCTGCCCGTCCTTAGGTTTTGCGTCAAAGAACACTACATTGGCCTTGACACCCTGCGCGTAAAAGATGCCAGTGGGCAAACGCAACACCGTATGCACATCACAATTTTCCAGCAGTTTACGGCGTATCTTTTCACCCGCTCCGCCTTCAAATAGTACGTTATCTGGTAAGACCACAGCAGCTTTTCCATCCACTTTCAGCATACTTACGATGTGCTGCAAAAAGTTGAGCTGCTTGTTCGAGGTAGTTTCCCAGAAATCTTGCCGTTCGTAAGTCAGAGCCTCTTTGTCTTCTTCACCGTCTCCAGTGGTGATGGTCATGCTGCTCTTCTTTCCGAAGGGCGGATTGGCCAACACGTAATCTACCTTCTTCCTGGGCTCACTAATCAATGCGTCTGACCGCTCTACCGAAGGCTCACCGTCCAACTCCCCGATATTGTGTAGGAACAGATTCATCAGGCACATACGACGCGTATTCGGCACGATCTCATTACCGTGAAAAGTCTTGTCGCGCAAAAACTCCTTTTGGCGCTTGTCGAGCTTCGCGCCGGGGCGAGTCAACCAGCTGTAAGCGCCCAAGAAAAATCCGCCCGTACCGCATGCCGGGTCGGCAATGGTCTTCATAGGCTCGGGACGAACACAGGCCACCATTGCTTCGATCAAAGCCCGCGGGGTAAAGTACTGACCGGCGCCGCTTTTGGTGTCCTCAGCATTCTTTTGCAGCAGCCCCTCATACAGGTCGCCCTTAGTGTCGGCATCCAGGCTGATCCAGTTTTCCGCGTCGATCAGTTGCACCAGACGTGAGAGTTTGGCTGGGTCTTGGATCTTATTTTGTGCTTTAAAAAATATCGCACCCAACATGCCCCCCTCCTGCCCCAATTTGTGTAGGGTGGCTAGGTAATGTGCTTCCAGCGGCTCGCCCGCCTTAGAGATCAGGCTGGCCCAGCCATAGCCCTTTGGGATATGCGTATCGCGATTGTATGGCTCCTGCGCATATTCGTGCGCCAGCTTCAGGAACAGCAAGTAAGTGAGCTGTTCCAGATAGTCACCGTAACCCACACCGTCATCGCGTAGGGTGTGGCAAAAGTTCCAGACTTTCTGGACCAATGTGCTTGTGTTCATATCAGGCCTCTAATAATTCTTGTATCCAAGGGTGCGCGTCGTTGCGCTGACCACGTAGGAGAAAGCGCATGTCCCCGCTATAGGGCGAATCACGGTCTATGGTACGGTGCAATCGTGCAGCCACAGTCTTAAAGTCAGATGCACGGCTCGGGTCATGAATAACCAGTTCGAAAAGACGTTTGCCTTCATCCACATCCGACATCAGTTGAACCGCAATGGTGTGTCGTCTCTTACAGGTCGGCTCGTAATGAAGGTGATAGATCTCAATGGAGGCGTCTGCACGTTGCTTGGCCACGGGATCTGTACTAGCGGCACAAGGTTGGCCATTCTCTTGGTGGCACCCGAGCAGACGCCAGTCAGACACCTCGCAGGGATCAAGGAGTAAAGGCTGCTCTTGAGCGACTGAGCCAGCGGAGTAGACGCGCTGCGCTTCATTGATCAATGGAAAACGGTCTGCCTTTCCGCCTACCGTCCCACTGTCAAGGTCCTTTCTTCTACTGTTGCAAAAGGTACACGCGTAGCGATAATTACTCTCATCAAAGGCCAACCAACGGTAACCAGTGTGAAGGTTTACTGCATCGCTAACACGATTCTTGGGACGAAAATGATCCACCGCGTTGTCTGATCGGTCTACGGGTGTTTCACAGTACCAGCATTTATCATGCAAAAGTCCCGCCAGACCATCCTTGAGTTCACGCCAAACATTGGAATAATAATTGGAGTCCGTCCCATTTGCGACAGCTTGAGCAGCGGTTTGGGCACGCTGTATCCAACCAGTTGGCTTAACCAACTTTGAGCGGTCTACGTACCTCAAGAATCCGCCCCTCCGATTGGCATTGCTCGGTCAACGAGTAGTTCGGCAATAAGACGTTTGGCAAGCGCTTCACGTTCCGCTCGAGGCATTTGCACCACATGCTTGGCGAGTTCTCCAGGTTGCTCCGTTTCAAACTGCTGAACGAGCAGCTCATTACGTAACCGCAAGTAACGAGAGTACTCATCGTCAGGGTGGAAGAAGCGAAAGCCAAGCCGGTCTAACTGGGAGTTTATGACATCCAGCCTCCCCTGCTCCTCGACTGTGAGCGCCTCCTTGGAAGCAAACGCACGCTGCGTTTCCAATAGTTCTTGGGTCGGTTGATCCAGAGACGAGGAAATACCAAACATATCACTAGTGACAATTGCTGCGTAACCCATACCACGTGGCGCCATCTCCGGGTAGCACGCCACAATTTGACGATGCTCATCTTGCTTACGCATCCGTAGTATCTGCACCTGTTCACGGTCTAGTTCGGCAATAGCCAACGGATTGTGCGTCGTCAGCAAAATGTGGCTTGTTTCCTCCTGTCGTGTGCCGCTAGCGATGAATTTTTTCAGGTATGAGATGTAGTCCACACTCCAGCGTGGATTCAAATGTGTATCCGGCTCATCCAGCAAAAACAGGCTTTCGTCCTCAGACGTAAAGCGTAGCAAGCCCAACACCGTCAGCAACTGCTGCTCGCCTTCGCTCAATTCGCGGAATGTCACGCTGCCGTCGTTTTTCTTAAGGCGCACGCGAATGCGCACCTCCTCGATTAGCTCGGAGACATAGGTGCTTTCAAGGTCCCGAAAGAACTGCGCCGGAGCTTGATTACCAACCAAGCTACGCAGAGCAGCAATGTCCTTTACATACAGATATTTGAACTGGAGCGTTGTCTTGTTCCAAATCGATGTGGGCACCTGCCGGCTAATTTCAATAGGAGCCAAAGCGATGTCATAAAGACGAGACAAGAAATCGCGCACCACGCCGCGCGCATTCCAAAAACGCGGATCGCCATCGGTGGTTTTCGACTTCCATGGTGGTTGCCGCAACACGAATAGCACTGACTCAATGCCCTCATTGGGATCAAGCCCCAGGTGATCATCAAGAAACTCCCGAACAACATCAGATTGTTGAATTAGGAAGGCCAACAGTACAAACTGACTATGCACCGGCATGGCATAGAACAACCGTTTCAGACCAGGATCTTCTCCGTTACGCAACTTACTGTCATAACTTTCCAGGTAGGGGCGGAACACCTCGTGCATACGCGGGCTCTCACCCGAATAGTAGCTGAAAATGTAGCGAGGCAGATACTCCGTATCCGCATTTAAGAATGCGGTGAGCTTGACCGGCTGGCCAGCTGGCAAGGTACCCGAATCATTATCTGGATCGAGCAGACTGTTAACCTGTTCATTTTGCTTAATCTGCCGGGCATCAGTAACTCGAATGAGCAATGAGTCCTTTTCGCGGTCCGGGTCAGCATCGATGTGAATGTGTCGAAGGGAATCGCCTGCCCCCATGCGATAACTAAGTTTAAAAGCGAATGCAGGTGTTCGCTTCTTGGCAATAAGGTCGCGAAAAATAATGGCCAACGCCTCCAGTACGTTGGATTTGCCTGTACCGTTCCAACCGATGACCACCGTAACCCAGTGATCCTGATCGAAGTCGATGGCGACGTTCTTCAGGTTTTTAAACTGGTGTGTCAGGCTATCCTTGGCACTTCCGATGATTAGCTTATCTAAACGCATGGTCAACCCACCAACAATTTCAGGCGGTCGTGCAACTTGCGACCGTGGTTATCGGTTACAACCTCCACCGCCAAGAGGCCAGCCTTGTCCAAGACGCGCAACTCTGCGTAGAGTGCTTCTATTTGATCGGTCAGTGCGCCATCAGCTACACCACAACGGCGAAAGGCCTCTTGCGCCGGCATCCAGTCGTCCGCCTCAGCGAGTACTTCGATCAGCTTGCTAACCACAGCGGAAACCCCTATTTCTTGCTTAGTTTTACGTACTTTGGGTTGCCTCATACGTTCTACACGCGCTGCGCGAATTCGCTCCAGCAGCACACTAGCTGGTTCAGCTTTAGGGTCTTGCGGCACCAGTTGACTGGCAAAGGCGGCTCGGAGAATATTTTGGCGTTGCGCAGCGGAATACTTCAACGCCAGCGCGACGGCGCGCTCTTGATCGGTCAAATGTTCAAGCTGAGTTCGGACCTGCTCCAAGATTTCCAACTGTTCCTCCACTGGTGCAACCGGCACAGGAAAACTTCTCAACATAGTCATGTTGATGGAGGCGAGATTAGTGGTTTGTTTCCCCGCATTTTGAAACCAAAGCTTTCCAAAGGTATTACCATGATGGGAGATAAGCTCAGGTTGAATTTCAACGAGGTAAGGTCGCATTCTAAATACGTGGTTCTGATGAATACACTCAGTTACTTGATTGCGCCACACCCATCCTCTGCCCAGCTTGTCGCGATCTCCGCCCTCATTGAACAACACATCACCGTTCTGCAAGGTCAGTTCAGCAATGTCCCGTTCTGTGGCGAGAATGGTCTTTACTTCTGTCAGATCGAGAAAGCCCCTCTGCACGTTGGCCACACGCAAATAGGGCACTTCACGAACGACAACATTGGTGTCACGCTTCGTGCCCTTAGCGACTCCTGAAGCTATCTCACCTAGCATATCCAAACTCGCCCACACCCACCCCTCCGGTAATGTCGGTAAGCCGGTCACGTCAGGCTGCACCGGATCGGGGTATTTTTGTTGCCAGTTTTTAGGCGGTTTTTTTCCTTGCTCCACGAATTTGGCAAGCTGCTTGGCTTCCCAGCGGGCGCGGCGCTCGGTGAGGAGACATTCCAGTAGTTGTGCGCCAGACTTTGTGGGCGCGCTCTGTGATCGCCATTTAGTGGTGAGCGAGCCATCTACCACTGCTTTGAGCAGCGACTGGCGGTACAGCTCCAGTTTCTTTTGTGCTGCCTTAAGTTCTGCCGCACCTGCATCAAGGTCTGAGAGCAGTTCTTCGAGTTTCTCGACGATGCGGGTTTGCTGCGCAGGCATTTCAAACGATAGTTTGTATGCAGAAATATCACGGGGTCTTACTGCGGGATAAAGAGCACCTTGAACGACCGCAGACATCGCATCAATAAAATCTTGTGTTTGCACCAATGCAAACACAAATTCGGGACGAAGCCAACGAGACCTGAGCACATGAAAACCCGTAGAGCCGATTGCACCATCAAACTGCTCTGTGACAAGTGCAACCGCATTTAAATTTGGTCGAGTCATAGATACCAAAACATCACCAGCTTTTAATACTTGTTTTGCGCGAAGAGGTGCCTGTGCTAGCGACAATTGCTTTGCGTTTGCTATCTTCTTAGACTCGCGGTCAATACTACTAATATCAACGTAGGTGAACTCGCCGGTTGGCCCCATTTGATCGACTGGCTCATCCGCTAACTCACCCAACGAGGCGAGCAAGCCTTGATTCAATTCACTCACGCAACCAACTCCTCATTCATTTCATTCATCAGCACATCCAGATCTTTTCCAAACAAGCCCCAGGCTTTTTGCAAACCACCCTTATCAGCCAGTTCGGCGTAATCAAAATCGCCACGACAGATACTGCAACTACCTGCTATGTGGTCTTTCATCAGACGCAGCCATTCAGTTTGCTCGAGGCTAAAGACTGTCCCGCGCTGTGCATTGTGACGGAAGATCCATTGCTGGAAACGCTTGTCCACCTCATCGGTAAAGGGTATGAGTTCGCGCTCCAACCCCAAAGCAAAACGCACTAACGAGACCAAATCGGTCAACTGGCGCTTGCGGTCTGCACCTTTTACCTGGCTAGACTGCACACGCGAATAGGCGCTCCATAACCGCTCTGTGGTGAGCATCAACGGCGGCTTGCTCAGATGTTCGTGTAACTCTTCAATCATATCGAAAGTTAGCGCACGACGCTGATAGGGTTGCTGGTAGAAAAAATCAAGCGCCGTAATTTCATTTTTGTGGGCTGCAATGTAATCTGCAAAGCTTTGGATGACGACTTTGGCCCGCACTTCGGCCTGCTCGGAAAAGCCCGAGAAGGTCACCTGATCCAGATTAATGTGATCAATGAGCTGTTCGCGTTCGCGACGAGCGCTTTCGATTTCGTCGCGCAGTTCAGGCTTGTCAAAAGCGGCGCAGGCAGCAGCCACACGCACGGTGCGGGCAGCTTCAAGCTCAATGGGTAACAGGGTATCCTCAGTACGGGTGATACCATTCACTTTTGCCGCGGCCAGTGCAGTTTGCGTAATAGCATCTGGGTCTAGCGCAGAGATAAGGCCTTTACCCAATTCCGAAACAGAGATGCCACTCGAAGCTTTTTCGATGCGTACTTGGGCTTTAATATCGAGCTGTTTAGCAAGACGCACCAAGCGGTTGCCCAATGAAAGTACGGTGTCGTCGTCGCGGCTTCCCATCGCCACGCTTTGCAGCAAGTCTTTCAACGCCACACCTGGTTTTTTTTCTAGTGGACGACTCTCGGTTTTCAGCGACTTTTCCACACCAACCGCATCGATCAGCACAAAGCGGGTTTTGGCGCCATCAGCACTATTGCTGACACGCTTTAGACTGTCTCCATCAAGCGAGCGCACCCCCCGGCCTTTCATCTGCTCGTAATAACCTTTGCTACGGACGTCGCGCATGAACAGCAGCACTTCCAATGGTTTGACGTCAGTGCCGGTGGCAATCATGTCTACCGTAACGGCAATCCGCGGATTGTAGTCATTTCGGAAGCTGGCGAGGATGCTATCGGTATCTTCTTCGGCGCGATATGTAACCTTTTTGCAAAAGGCATTCCCTTGCCCATAGACCTCCCGCACGATGTTGATGATATCGTCGGCGTGGCTATCGGTTTTGGCGAAGATGAGCGTCTTGGGCGTTTCGTTTCGCGCTGGGAAAATCTGTGTTTCCACCGCAGCTTTCATGGCCCTAATCACTTGGCGGATTTGGCTCACGCTCACAACTGATCGGTCGAGTTCTTTGCCGGTGTAGACGGTATCTTCTTCGGTTTCGCTCCAACGCTTCTTTCTAGTCTGCCGGTCGCGATGATCCACCCATTCTTTAGCTTTCAGCTTGGAGCCTTTCCTGGTGATTTCGGTTTCGATCTCGTACACGTCATAGCCAACGTTCACACCATCAGCGACAGATTGCTCGTAAGTGTACTCGGCCACGATGTTCTCGTTGAAGAAGCCAAAAGTTCGCCTGTCAGGCGTGGCGGTAAGACCAATCAGGCTGGCATCAAAGTAGTCAAGCACCTGTTTCCACAGGTTGTAGATACTACGGTGGCACTCGTCGATGATGACAAAGTCGAAGCTTTCCACCGGCACCACAGGATTATAGCAAACGAGCTTTTCCTGCTTAGTGACTTGTTGCACTTCGTTAAGCGAAACATCTTCGACCGACTCATCAATGAGCACACCACTCAGAATTGAATACATCCGCTGGATGGTACTGATACACACCTGCGAATGCGGGTCGATATGGGAAGACGCGAGCCTCTGCACGTTGTAGAGCTCAGTAAACTTCCGGCCATCATCAGGAGGCATGTAGGCCATGAACTCCTGATGCGCCTGTTTACCGAGATTCCGGGTGTCTACTAAGAACAGAATGCGTTTAGCACCGCCAAACTTAAGTAGACGGTAGACCGAGGTAATAGCAGTGAAGGTCTTCCCCGCTCCAGTGGCCATGTGTACCAGCGCACGAGGTTTGTTGAGTGCAAGCGACCTCTCTAACCCTGTGACAGCACTAACTTGACAATCGCGCAGGTTTCGCTCAGTAAGTGCTGGCATCTGCTCAGCCAAGCGACGACGCAGGCTTTCAGGCTGTGCTAGCCACGCAGCCAGGGTATCTGGTTTAAAGAAGTGGAAGATCTCGTGCGAACGCGGAGCCGGATCGGCGCTATCGGTAAAGCGGATGATCTGGCCAGTGGCCTCGAACAGAAAGCGCAGAGGGGCATTGTCTTTGCGCCATTTGAGATTAGCTGTAGCATATCGCCCAGTCTGGCTCTCGGAGACTGAGATATTCTCGCCGGCCGCATCCTTCTTCGCCTCAATCACGCCCACAGCATCGCGCCCCACAAACAGCATATAATCAGCCGGGCCGGTATCGGTGGGGAACTCGCGCACGGCCACACCTATACCTGCTGATAGGTTGAGCTGCTTCAAGTCCTGAATGACCCAGCCGGCTTGTTCGAGTTTTTGATCAATTTGCTGACGGGCTTTTGATTCTGGCGTCACTGTACGAGTCCCTGCGATTATCCGCGCCATTGAATTTTAAGCAGCATCAAGCAAGCTGCCTCAAGTATTGCCGAAGTCTGAGCAAGATAATCTCAATTGACAATCAGGACACCCACCCCGAGCCCGCCAGAAAAACGGCGAAAACAAAAAAATCCAAGCACCGTTAAGTGCTTGGATTTTCCAAAAAATATATGGTCGGGACGGAGTGATTCGAACACTCGACCCCTAGCACCCCATGCTAGTGCGCTACCGGACTGCGCTACGCCCCGACTAGGCGTGAAACTGGGTTTTGCTTCTTGTGGAAGCGAGGAGAAATATACCGCAAGCTTTTGAAATGTCAAAGTATTTTAAAACCTTGAATCACTTCTTCAGCACCACCAGCACATCCTCCAATTCGGAGATCATCTGGCGGATCAGTTGCTTGTACTGGGTGCTGTCATCCTTGGCCTCATCGCCGGAGAGACGCAGGCGCGCCCCGCCGATGGTGAACCCCTGGTCGTACAGCAACGCGCGAATCTGCCGGATCATCAGCACGTCATGGCGCTGATAATACCGGCGATTGCCACCACGCTTGGCGGGGTTGAGTTGAGGAAACTCCTGTTCCCAGTAACGCAGCACGTGCGGTTTTACCGCACACAGCTCGCTGACTTCACCAATGGTGAAGTAGCGTTTGCCTGGGATCGGCGGAAGCTCGTCGTTATGACTTGGTTCCAGCATAGGCCTCAACTCGGGCTTTCAACTTCTGCCCTGGACGAAAGGTGACCACACGGCGAGCCGTGATCGGGATTTCCTCTCCCGTTTTTGGATTGCGGCCAGGCCGCTGGCGTTTGTCCCGCAAATCAAAATTGCCGAAACCCGACAGTTTGACCTGCTCGTTGTCTTCGAGAGCGTGTCTGATTTCTTCAAAAAACAGTTCGACCAATTCCTTGGCCTCCCGTTTGTTCAGACCCAGCTCTTCGTAGAGACGTTCCGCCATTTCAGCTTTCGTCAGAGCCCCCATACGTCACTTCCTTAACGTGGCGTTCAACCTGGTTTCGAGCGAGGTGAGGATATTTTGCGTCGTGGAATTCACCTCATCGTCATTAAGAGTGCGCGATGGATGCTGCCAGGTCAAGCCAACTGCAAGGCTTTTTCTATGCGGATCAATACCTTTACCCTCATAGACGTCAAAGAGCCTGAGCTCTGTGAGCCATTCACCTGCATTTTCACGAATTACGTCCAACACGGCACTGGAAGCCACGCCCTTGTCCGCCAGCAACGCCAGGTCACGACGCACTTCAGGAAAACGCGACAGCTCGCTGAATTTAGGCATTTTTCCCAAGGCCACTTCAGCCAGTACCAGCTCGAAAACAAAGACCGGACGGTCGAGACCGAGGGTTTTCGACAATTCGGGGTGGATTGCGCCGACAAAACCGACCAGACGCCCTTCCCGCTCGATGCGCGCGGTCTGACCCGGGTGCAACGCAGGGTGTTTGCCCGGCACGAAGGTGAACGAATCCAGTGCACCGGCAAAGCCCAGCAGCGCTTCCACGTCAGCCTTGACGTCGAAGAAGTCGATGGTGTCGCGACCCTGTGCCCAACCTTCCGGCAGACGACTACCGCAGACCACGCCAGCCAGCATCGGCTCTTGCTTCAGGCCTTCCAGCTGACCGACAAAACGCAGGCCGCTTTCGAACAGACGCACGCGATCCTGCTGACGGTTCAGGTTGTGCTGCAACGCCTTGACCAGACCCGGCCACAGCGACGAGCGCATGGCCGCCATGTCGTTGGAGATCGGATTGGCCAGCAGCAACGGCTCGACGCCCGGGTTGAACAGTTCGAATTGCTTCGGATCGATGAAGCTGTAGGTAATCGCTTCCTGGTAACCGCGGGCCACCAGCAGACGACGCAGTTCAGGCAGGCTGCTACGGGCTTCAGCCTTGGCTTGTGGCGCCAGGCGGGCTTGCGGGTAACGAACCGGCAGGCGGTTGTAGCCGTACAGGCGCGCCAGCTCTTCGATCAGATCGACTTCCAGGCTGATATCGAAGCGATGGCTTGGCACTTCTACCTGCCACTGCCCTGCTCCGCTGGCAACAATGCCCAGGCCCAGGCCGGACAACAGGCGCTCGACCTGCGGCGCGTCCATCTCCATGCCCAACATCTGGGTGATGCGCTCGGCACGCAGGGTCACCGGGGCAATGGAAGGCAGGTGCGCTTCGCTGACGGTTTCGATGATCGGGCCGGCTTCGCCACCGGTGATTTCCAGCAGCAGGCCAGTGGCGCGCTCCATGGCTTCACGGGCCAGTTGCCAGTCCACGCCACGCTCGTAGCGGTGCGAGGCATCGGTGTGCAGGCCATAGGAGCGGGCCTTGCCAGCGACGGCGATCTGATCGAAGAACGCGCTTTCGAGGAAGATGTCGCGGGTGGTCGCGGTGTTGACGCCGCTGTGCTCGCCGCCCATCACGCCGGCAATCGCCAGGGCGCGGGTGTGGTCGGCAATCACCAGGGTATCGCTACGCAGGGTGACTTCCTGACCGTCGAGCAGCACCAGCTTCTCGCCCTCTTCGGCCATGCGCACGCGGATGCCGCCATTGATCTCGGAAAGATCGAAAGCGTGCAGCGGCTGGCCCAGCTCGATCATCACGTAGTTGGTGATGTCGACGGCGGCGTCGATGCTGCGCACGTCGGAACGACGCAGGCGCTCGACCATCCACAGCGGGGTCGGCTTCGACAGGTCGACGTTACGGATCACGCGACCCAGGTAACGCGGGCAAGCGGCCGGCGCCAGGACTTCGATCGAACGGACTTCGTCATGCACGGCAGGTACGGCCGGTACCACCGGGCGGGTGACCGGAGCGGCATACAGCGCGCCGACTTCACGGGCCAGGCCAGCCAGGGACAGGCAGTCGCCACGGTTCGGGGTCAGGTCGACCTCGATGCTGGCGTCGTCCAGGTTCAGGTAGACACGAATGTCCTCGCCCACCGGCGCATCGGCCGCCAGTTCCATCAGGCCATCGTTGTCTTCGCCGATCTGCAGCTCGACTTGCGAGCAGAGCATGCCGTTGGACTCGACGCCGCGCAGCTTGGCCTTCTTGATCTTGAAGTCGCCAGGCAGTTCGGCACCGATCATCGCGAACGGGATCTTCAGGCCCGGGCGCACGTTCGGCGCGCCGCAGACAACCTGGAAGGTCTCCGAACCATTGCTGACCTGGCACACGCGCAGTTTGTCGGCATCCGGGTGCTGTTCGGTGCTGAGGACTTCACCGACGATCACGCCGCTGAACGCGCCGGCGGCCGGCGTCACGCTATCGACCTCAAGACCGGCCATGGACAGACGAGCAACCAGCTCGTCGCGGCTCACTTGCGGGCTTACCCAGCCACGCAGCCATTGTTCACTGAATTTCATCCTGCTCTCCTAATAGATTCGTTACGGGTCGCGACCTAGCGAAATTGCGCGAGGAACCGCAAGTCGTTGTCGAAGAACAGGCGCAAGTCGTTCACGCCGTAACGCAGCATGGCCAGGCGTTCAACGCCCATGCCGAAGGCAAAGCCCTGGAACTCTTCCGGATCGATCCCGGACATGCGCAGCACGTTCGGGTGAACCATGCCGCAGCCCATGACTTCCAGCCAGCCGGTCTGCTTGCAGACGCGGCAGCCCTTACCACTGCACATCACGCATTCCATGTCGACTTCAGCGGACGGCTCGGTGAACGGGAAGTAGGACGGACGGAAACGCACCGCCAGTTCCTTTTCGAAGAACACCCGCAGGAACTCTTCGATGGTGCCTTTGAGGTCGGCAAAATTGATGTCGCGATCGACCAGCAGGCCTTCGACCTGGTGGAACATCGGCGAGTGGGTGATATCCGAGTCGCTACGGTACACACGGCCTGGGCAGACGATGCGGATCGGCGGCTTTTTCGATTCCATGGTGCGGACCTGAACCGGCGAGGTATGGGTGCGCAGCAACATGTTGGCATTGAAATAGAAGGTGTCATGCATCGACCGGGCCGGGTGATGGCCTGGGATGTTGAGCGCTTCGAAGTTGTGGTAATCGTCTTCCACCTCGGGACCTTCGGCGATGCCGTAGCCGATGTGGGTGAAGAATTGTTCGACACGTTCCAGAGTCCGGGTAACCGGATGCAGTCCGCCGGAGGTCTGGCCGCGGCCAGGCAGGGTCACGTCAATGGACTCGGCGGCGAGTTTGGCGGCGAGATCCGACTCCTCGAACGACGCCTTGCGCGCATTGAGAACCTCTGTGACACGCTCCTTGGCGACGTTGATCAGCGCACCGACTTGCGGTCGCTCTTCTGCCGGCAAGCTGCCCAGGGTCTTCATCACCTGAGTCAATTCACCTTTCTTGCCAAGGTAGTGAACCCGGATTTGCTCCAGGGCATTGATATCTTCAGCGCTTTGCACAGCCTCGAGAGCTTGAGAGACCAGCGCGTCCAGGTTTTCCATGTACAGACTCCAGATACGAAATAGGGGAAGAGCTTTAAGGCTCTTCCCCTATTTATGACGTTTAACACCGGGCCTCACAAAGGCAAGGCCCAGTGATTGTCGGGGGGTACTTAAGCCAAGGTGGCTTTAGCTTTCTCGACAATCGCAGCAAACGCAGCTTTTTCGTTCACAGCCAGATCAGCCAGAACCTTACGGTCGATCTCGATGGACGCTTTTTTCAGGCCAGCGATGAAACGGCTGTAGGACAGACCGTTAACACGTGCACCGGCGTTGATACGAGCGATCCACAGAGCGCGGAACTGACGTTTTTTCTGACGACGGTCGCGGTAGGCGTATTGGCCTGCCTTGATGACCGCTTGCTTGGCAACACGGAATACGCGCGAGCGAGCGCCGTAGTAGCCTTTTGCAAGTTTCAGAATCTTTTTGTGACGCTTACGGGCAATGACGCCACGCTTTACACGAGCCATGAGTTACTTCCTCTATTCTTGAACCAAAATTAACGAAGGCGCAGCATGCGCTCGACTTTTGCCACGTCAGACGGATGCAGCAAGCTGCTACCGCGCAGTTGACGCTTACGCTTGGTCGACATTTTGGTCAGGATGTGGCTCTTGAAAGCGTGCTTGTGCTTGATGCCGTTAGCAGTTTTCAGAAACCGCTTAGCAGCACCACTTTTAGTTTTCATCTTTGGCATGTTCGGATACTCCGCATTCAGTTGATAAACATAACCGCAAGGCCTGCCGTGCCCTGGTGGTTACTTCTTCTTTTTCGGGGCGATGACCATAATAAGCTGGCGTCCTTCCATCTTAGGATGCTGTTCGACCGAACCGTACTCGAGCAGGTCACCTTCAACCCGCTTGAGGAGTTCCATCCCCAGCTCCTGGTGGGCCATCTCACGACCGCGGAATCTCAAGGAAACCTTGGCCCTGTCCCCATCACTCAGGAAACGTACCAGGTTGCGCAGTTTTACCTGGTAATCCCCTTCCTCCGTCCCTGGACGAAACTTGATTTCTTTAACCTGCACTTGCTTCTGGTTTTTCTTCGCAGCAGCAATTTGCTTTTTCTTTTCGAAAATCGACTTGCCGTAGTCCATCACCCGGCAGACGGGTGGCACTGCATCGGCGGAAATCTCCACCAGATCCAGTTTGGCTTCTTCGGCAATCCGAAGCGCTTCATCAATCGAGACGATGCCAATCTGCTCGCCATCAGCGCCAATTAACCGAACCTCGCGTGCCGAGATATTCTCGTTGATCGGGGCCTTCGGTGCAGCTCGTTTATCTTGTCTCATTTCACGCTTAATAGTAATTACTCCGAATCTGGGCGACCACGCCGGGAAACCGCTTGCGCGAGGAACTCGGCGAACTGGGCGACGGGCATCGAGCCCAGGTCAGCACCTTCACGAGTACGCACAGCGACAGTCTGCATCTCGACTTCCCGATCTCCGATAACCAAAAGATAGGGAACCTTGAGCAAAGTATGCTCGCGGATTTTAAAGCCGATCTTTTCATTTCTCAAGTCGGACTTGGCACGAAATCCGCTTTCGGCCAGAGTTTTTTCCACTTCGAGGGCAAAATCAGCCTGCTTGTCCGTGATATTCATGATCACGGCCTGGGTTGGCGCCAGCCAGGCAGGGAACGCACCCTCGTAGTGTTCGATCAGAATCCCGACGAAACGCTCGAAGGAGCCGAGGATCGCCCGGTGCAGCATGACCGGGTGCTTACGGCTGTTGTCTTCGGACACGTATTCGGCGCCCAGACGGATCGGCAGGTTGAAATCGAGCTGCAGGGTACCACACTGCCACACGCGACCGAGACAGTCCTTGAGCGAAAATTCGATTTTCGGACCGTAGAAGGCGCCTTCGCCCGGCTGCAGGTCGTACGGCAGGCCGGCGCTGTCGAGCGCGGCAGCCAGTGCGCTTTCGGCGCGATCCCACAATTCGTCGGAACCCACGCGCTTTTCAGGGCGGGTAGACAGCTTCATTTCGATGTCTTTGAAGCCGAAGTCGGCGTAGACATCCATGGTCAGCTTGATGAACGCCGCGGATTCAGCCTGCATCTGCTCTTCGGTGCAGAAGATGTGGGCGTCGTCCTGGGTGAAGGCGCGCACGCGCATGATGCCGTGCAGCGCACCCGATGGCTCGTTACGGTGGCAGGCACCGAACTCGGCCAGGCGCATCGGCAGCTCGCGGTAGCTCTTCAGGCCCTGATTGAACACCTGTACGTGGCACGGGCAGTTCATCGGCTTGATGGCGTAGTCGCGGCTTTCCGACTGGGTGGTGAACATGTTTTCGGCGTAGTTGGCCCAGTGCCCGGACTTCTCCCACAAGGAGCGATCGACCACTTGCGGGGTCTTGATCTCCAGGTAGCCGTTGTCACGCTGCACCTTGCGCATGTACTGCTCGAGCACCTGGTACAGGGTCCAGCCGTTCGGGTGCCAGAACACCATGCCCGGCGCTTCTTCCTGGGTATGGAACAGGCCCAGGCGCTTGCCGATCTTGCGATGGTCGCGTTTTTCCGCTTCTTCGATACGCAGAACGTAAGCGGCCAGTTGCTTCTTGTCGGCCCAAGCGGTGCCATAGACGCGCTGCAGCTGTTCGTTCTTGGCATCGCCGCGCCAGTAGGCGCCGGACAGCTTGGTCAGCTTGAAGGATTTCAGGAAGCGGGTGTTCGGCACGTGCGGACCACGGCACATGTCGACGTATTCTTCGTGATAGTACAGACCCATGGCCTGCTCGTTCGGCATGTCCTCGACCAGGCGCAGCTTGTAGTCTTCGCCACGCTGGGTGAACACGTCGATGACTTCGGCGCGCGGCGTGACCTTCTTGATCACGTCGTAGTCTTTTTCGATCAGCAGTTGCATGCGCTGCTCGATCGCGGCCAGGTCGTCCGGGGTGAACGGACGCTCGTAGGCGATATCGTAGTAAAAGCCTTCATCGATGACCGGACCGATGACCATTTTTGCCGTTGGGTACAGCTGCTTGACCGCGTGGCCAACCAGGTGCGCGCAAGAGTGGCGAATGATCTCCAGCCCCTCTTCGTCCTTGGGCGTGATGATTTGCAGGGTGGCGTCGCTGTTGATCAGGTCGCAAGCGTCGACCAGCTTGCCGTTGACCTTGCCGGCCACGGTGGCCTTGGCCAGGCCAGCACCAATGGAAGCGGCGACCTCGGCTACGGAAACCGGGTGATCGAACGAACGTTGACTGCCGTCGGGAAGAGTAATAGTGGGCATGGCGCCTCCTCTCCTAGTGGTGACCCCTACCAAAGGTCACGTGGGTTGGGATGAGCAGCCAGTACGCGACTCGTCCAGCCGTTTAATGAAAAACGCCTGCCGCACAGTGGCAGGAGCCGTAAGGCCAACCGGAAACGAACCAGAGTGACTGGAGTTCAAAAAAAGGTTTGATGGCACGGTATCGAGCGCGAAACACGACTGCAATACCAAAAATAACCAAGTCGGGGATGCTAGCACAGATGAACGGTCATCGCCTCGTTCACAAACTGCTAAAGTCGCGGGGGTTTTGTGCCCCGGGGTGAACTTGCCCCCCGCTCTGCCCCTCAAATGCCAAGCAACATGGTATTCACCCGTTTTCAAGGAGTATTCGAACATGCGCCTGATTCATCTTTTCGCCTTTGCCGCCCCGCTCGCCCTGTTGTTGCCACTGAGCGCACAGGCCGCCTGGCCCGCCGGCGCCAAAGCCAGCTACATGAAAGACTGCGTTGGCGCGGCCAGCCAGAGCGTCAACGCCACCGTCGCCAAGCAGCATTGCACCTGCGGCGCCGATGTCCTGGAGAAGAAATTCACCACTCAGGAAATTACCCAGCTGATGAACGCCAAGACGCCGGCCCCTGCGGACCTACAGACCCGCGCCTTGAACGAAATCGCCGTCTGCAAGGTGCAGAAGTAACCCGCCACCCTGGGACTTTTGCGCCTCAGATCGGGTGAAAACCGCCCGAAAAGGTGATTTTTATCAATCTTTACGCAGCTTTTATGGGTTTTTTTAGGGGCTGTCGTTTCTAGTGAAAGCCTTTAAAACCGGGGCCTCCAGCCAATAAAGCGGCTAAAGAAAGCGCGACTGACGGGCAAACCGCTGCTGGGGGGGGCTCCCAAGTCGAACATTTCGACTATGATAGCCCTGTGTGCCCAGTTGGCCTGAGCAGCACAGTACTACTGAAAATATATGTTTCTTGGAGATACACCATGTCTAATCGCCAAACCGGCACCGTAAAATGGTTCAACGATGAAAAAGGCTTCGGCTTCATCACTCCTCAAGGTGGCGGTGACGACCTGTTCGTACACTTCAAAGCTATCGAAAGCGACGGTTTCAAAAGCCTGAAAGAAGGCCAGACCGTTTCCTTCGTGGCTGAGAAAGGCCAAAAGGGTATGCAAGCTGCACAGGTTCGTCCGGAGTAAGTTTTCCGCGAACTGAAAAAACCCCGTCCATGCGACGGGGTTTTTTATGGGCGCTACAAAAGCCCGAAGGCCTCAGCCGCAGTTGGCGCGAATGATTTTGCCACTGCTGTCGGTGTTGAGGTTCAGACGGTCCGAACGGTACTCCAGGGTCACCATGTCGTTAGGCCCCAGGACCCGCGCGCTCTGCGCGCCGCTACGGCTGCGGGCCTGCTCCAGCAATGCGGCGGAGGCCGTCTGGCCGATGGTGAAATCGGCGCCTTTGGCTTCGCAGCGATCGTAGGGGGTCTGAGTGCCCGAGTCCTTGGCTGGCGCTTTAGCCGCGGAGGACTCGGAGGTGGTGCAACCCGCCAGTACCGATAGGGCCAACAGCGTCCCCAGGGATGCAAGCTTCCAAGGCATGAAGCCTCCTTCAAATAAAATAAGTAGAGTGCGTGCGACCGCGATTTGCGGCATTGGTTGCACGCAAGGTGCCAGATCATCCGATTCCGACAGCCGCAGTCGACAAGTCTGCCTGACCTGCCGGAGGACTTCTCCGGGGAATCGTGACTGAATATGAACGAGCGCTGTCGCTCAGTAGACGTCGATGTAATCGAAGGGCGGGTTGGGCCAGTTCTGCTTCAGGGCATTGAACACCTGCATGACCCAGACCTCGTCGGCGGCCGCAACCTTGCCGACGTAGCCGGAGCCGGCCGCCCAGGTTTCCAGGCGGAACAGCAGGTCGTCGATCTGCGCGCCACCGACAATCCCCGAGGAAATATAGGCCAGCCCCGAGCGCGTCACGCGCAGCTGGGTATGCACCTCATCGCTGGCCGCCGCGAGCATCTGGCGCACCGCGTCCAGGGTCAGGCTGTCGGGGTTGTTCAGATCGATTTGCATGTAATCACTTAAGGCGTGCCAGACGCTCTGTCAGCAAGTTGAAGAAGCCTTGGGCATCGCCATTCTCGACCCAGAACACGTTCTTGGGCTGCTTCAGGCCGTCGTACCAGTCGACGATGGTCTGGCCGAAGGTCGGGCCTTCACGGCTGTCGATCAGCATGTTGACCTGACGTCCGCTGAACAGCTCGGGTTTGAGCAGGTAGGCGATGACGGTGGCGTCGTGTACCGGGCCGCCAGGAATACCGTAGTGTTCCATGTCGCCCTTGACGTATTCGTTGAGGATATCACCGACCACCTGGCTGGCGTTGTTGTTCAGTGCCGCGATCCTCTTCAGGCGCTCGTCGCTGGTGAGGATCTTGTGGGTCACGTCCAGAGGCAGGTAGGTCAGCTTGACACCGCTATTGAGCACCACTTCGGCGGCCTGGGGGTCGGCGAACAGGTTGAACTCAGCCACCGGGGTGATATTGCCGCCGTTGAAATGCGCACCGCCCATCACCACCACTTCCTTGATGCCCTGGGTGATCTCGGGGTCCTGGATCAAGGCCAGCGCCAGGTTGGTCTGCGGCCCGAGCATGGCGATGGTGATGCTGTGGGGCTTGGCCGCGCGCAGGGTCTCGATCAGGTAGCTGACCGCGTTGCCCTTGGCCAGAGGCGCCTTGGGTTCATGCACGGTGACCCCGGAGAGGCCTTCCTTGCCGTGGATATTCTCGGCATAGATCGGTGTGCGTAGCAGCGGCTTGGGCGCACCGGCATATACCGGCACGTCTTCGCGCCCTGCCCACTCGCGGGCCAGGCGAGCATTACGCGAGGTCTTGTCCAGGCGCACGTTGCCGGCCACGGTGGTCAGCGCGCGAATCTGCAGCTCCTGCGGCGAAGCCAGGGCGAACAGCAGCGCCACCACGTCGTCGGCCCCCGGGTCGGTGTCGATGATCAGGTCGATTTTTTCCGCCGCCTGGGCGCCTGTAGCCGTGAGGAAGGACAAAATCAGCAGACTCCGAAACCAACATTGCAAGATCTGAGCATAGCGTTGCATGGCGCACTCCTTGTGCAAGAAAGAACAGTCAAAACGTAACGCCGGCCACCAGCACGATGTTGCAGTAAGGCTGGCATTCGCCGGTGCGCACGACAGCCTTGGCCTGACGGTTGAGCACTTTGAATTCTTCATGGCTGAGCAGCCGGCGCTGGCCCATGGCGCCCTCGGCGTTCAGCGCCTCCAGGTGTTCCAGGGCCGCTGGCCGCTTGAGCAGGATTTCCTCGGCCAGCACATGGCTCTCGACCTGCATTTCACTGAGCACTGTGCGCAGGGTGCTGATGAAGTCGGGAATGCCCTGAGTCAGGGCCAGGTCGATCAGTTCCACGCCCGGCGGAACCGGCAGACCGGCGTCGCCGATCACCAGCATGTCGCCATGACCCAGGGAGGCGATCAGGCGCGACAGGGCAATATTGAGCAAAGGTGTTTTTTTCATGGCGATTTGAAACCTTGTACGTCGGACAAGTGGGGAATGGACGGCTGGGCACCGGCACGGGTCACCGACAGCGCCGCCGCAACCTGGCCGAAGCGAATCGCCTCGGCCTCGCTTTGCCCTTGCGCCAGCGCCGCGGCAAAACCGCCGACAAAGGTGTCGCC
The DNA here is from genome assembly GCF_059420225.1 of Pseudomonas sp. GW821-FHT04D07. NCBI lineage: Bacteria > Pseudomonadati > Pseudomonadota > Gammaproteobacteria > Pseudomonadales > Pseudomonadaceae > Pseudomonas > Pseudomonas sp. GW821-FHT04D07. Next base: position 27,592 of record NZ_JBWKTH010000038.1, on the reverse strand, counting down.
GGCCGCCGTGGTGTCGAGGGCCTTGACCTTGGGCGCGGGGAAATGCGCAGAACCCTGACTATCGGCGAACAACGAGCCCTGAGCACCAAGGGTGACGATCACCTTCCCGGCCCCGGCGGCTATCAACTGGGTGGCGGCCGCCCGGGCACTCGCCAGGGAGTCCACCGGCAGGCCACTCAGGGCCGAGGCTTCGCTTTCATTGGGAATCAGGTAGTCGATCGAGGCGTACCAGTCGGCCGGCAGCGGCGCGCTGGCCGGCGCCGGGTTGAGGATCACGATCTTGCCCAGCTCGCGCCCACGCTTGAGGGCGTAGCCGACGGTTTCCATCGGCACCTCCAATTGGCAGATGATCACATCCGCCTCCTGGAGCAGCGCATCGAAGCCCTTGAGCACCTCGGGGGAAAGACAACCGTTGCCGCCAGCAACGATGACAATGGCGTTCTGGCTGCTGGCATCGACGACGATCAGCGCGACACCACTGGACACACCCGGCGCCACCGTGACCGCCTGACAATCGATGCCCTCGACCAGCAGCGCATCGCGCAGTTGCGCACCGTAGGCATCGTCACCCACGCAGCCGATCATCGACACCGTGGCACCCAGGCGCGCGGCCGCCACGGCCTGGTTCGCGCCCTTGCCGCCAGAGACCGTGGCGAACGACTGACCCACCAGGGTCTCACCCGCTCGCGGCAGGCGTTCGGCGCGGGTGACCAGGTCCATGTTGAGGCTGCCCACCACCACTACTTTTGCTTGCATACATCAGTACCCATCAATTCGATTCAGCGGTATTGCGCAAACACGCCCGGCACCCGGGCCGTCGATTCGCGCAGGACAATACTTGGTGTCACGATCCGCCGGTCAACCGCCAGCAGTGGCGTGGCGATTCTGTTCAAGAGCATTTCAGCCGCGGTTTCCCCCAGTTGCAGAATCGACTGGCCGACCGTGGTCAACGCCGGGTAGACATAGCGGCTCATCTGGATATCGTCGAAGCCGATCACCGACAGCTCGCTGGGCACGCGGACATTGCGTTCCGCCGCCGCGCGCAATACGCCGATGCCGAGCATGTCGTTACCGGCGAAGATCGCGCTGGGCGGGTCCTGCGCCAGGAGCAAGGCCGCCGCCTGATAACCGCCGGTGCTGGTGAAATCGCTTTCCACCACCCAGCGCTCGGGCACCTGCACCGCCGCCTGCTCCAGCGCCCGCCGATAACCGGCCAGACGCATCTGCGCCACACTGGTATCGGCCGGACCGCCGATAAAGGCGATCGCCCGATGCCCCAACTCCAGCAAGTGCCGGGTGGCCAGGTAAGCGCCCTCTTCGTGGTCAATGCGCACCAGATCGGTTTCGATCCCGGCAATGCCCCGGTCGACAATCACCATGGGCGTGCGCACCGCCGCCAAACCGTCGGCAAAGCTGTCGTCGCCGCCAGTGGACGCAACGATGAGGCCGTCGACCCGCTTCTCCAGCAGCACCCGCAGGTAGCTGCGCTGCTTGTCCGGGTCGTCGTCGGAGTTGCAGAGGATCACACAGTAGTTGTTGCGCTCGCAGTAATCCTCGATGCCCCGCGCCAACTCGGCGAAGTACGGGTTGAGGCTGTTGGGCACCAGCAGGCCGATGGTCGCGGTGGTCTTGGCTTTCAACGAGCGCGCCACGGCGCTGGGCACATAGTCGAGCTGGGCGATGGCCGCCTCGACCTTGAGCCGCACCTTTTCGCTGACCGGCCGCGTCTTGTTCAGCACATGGGACACCGTGGTGTACGAAATCTCGGCCAACGCCGCCACATCCTTGATGGTTGCCATGCCTCAGCCCCGCCGACGAGCGCGTTGACTGCGGTAGGTATCGAGTACCACCGCGATCACGATCACCGCGCCAGTGATGATACGTTTGGTCGGCTCGGTGGCGCCGATCTGCGCCAGCCCCGCCGCCAGCACCGAGATGATCAGCACACCGAAGAAGGTGCTGACCACCGAACCGCGACCGCCCATCAAGCTGGTACCGCCGATCACTACGGCGGCGATCACTTGCAGCTCCAGGCCGGAACCGGCATTCGGGTCCGCCGCTTCCAGGCGCGAAATCTGGAACAGCGCGGCGACACCGGCGAGCAGGCCCATCAGGCTGAACACCAGGATCTTGTACGGTTTGGGATTGATCCCCGCCAGGCGCACGGCTTCCTCGTTGGTGCCGATGCCGATCAGGTAACGGCCGAACACGGTCCGCGTCAGCACCAACTGGGCGACGATGATCACCAGCAAGGCGATGATGAACGACGGCGAAATGCCAAAAGCCACCGGGTTCGACAGCCAGGCGAACGAGTCGCCGATATAGGCGGTGCGCGAGCCGGTCATTTGGTAGGCCAGGCCCCGGGCCATTTCCAGCACGCCGAGAGACACGATAAACGACGGAATGCGCCAGGCCACGGTGATCGAGCCGGTCACGGTGCCGGCCAACGCCGCGCAGCCCATGCCCAGCACCGAGGCCGGCAACACCCCCCAGCCCCAACCGAGCATCGCCACGCTGACTGCCGAAGCCGCCAGGGCCAAGACCGAACCCACCGACAGGTCGATGCCGCCGATGATCAACACGAAGGTCATGCCCACCGCCAGCACCATCAGGTCGGGAATCTGGTTGGCCAGGGTGCTGAAGGTGTCATAGGAGAGGAAATGACTGCTCAGGCTGGAAAACAGGATGATCATGGCGAGCAAGGCGCCCGCCAGGCCCAGGTAGGTGCCCAGGCCATAGAAGTGACGCGAGGTCTTGCCGGCAGCAGGTGCAGTTTTCATAAGGTATTCCTGGGCGCCGCTTCGTGGAGCAGCGCATCACGTTTTTGGTAGCCGGCGAACGCGGCGGCAAGCAACTCATCCTGGGTCCAGCTATCACGCTCGAAGGTCTCGATCAGGCGGCCGGCCGAGAGCACGCCGATGCGGTCGCAGATCAGCATCAGCTCGCGCAGGTCGCTGGACACCACCACCAGTGCCTTGCCCTGGCGGGTCAGTTCGCCCAACAAGGCATAGATATCGAATTTGGCGCCGACGTCGATCCCTCGGGTTGGCTCATCGAACAGCAACACCGCGCAGTCGCGCTCCAGCCAACGACCGATCACCACCTTCTGCTGGTTGCCACCGGACAGCTCGGACACCAGTTGATCGGGACTCGAACTGCGAATGCGCATGGCATCGATCTGACGCTGTGCCAGCGCCGACTCGTCACGCCCGTTGACCAGGCCGGCGCTGGAAATCGCCGGCATATTGCCCAGGGCGATATTGGCGCTGATCGATTGCGTCAGCAGCAGCCCCTCGCCCTTGCGGTCCTCGGTGATCAGGGCGATGCCATGGCGCACCGCATCGACCGGCGAACGAATGTCCGCGACGCGCGCCGACGGACCAAGGCCCACCGTACCGCTGTCGGCGATATCGGCGCCGTAGATCAGCCGCAGCAGCTCGGTGCGACCGGCGCCGATCAGGCCGGAAATGCCGAAGATTTCACCGGCGCGCACTTCGAACGAGACGTCGAGCACCTTGTCCCCACGGCTCAGGCCGTTGACGGTCAGGGCCGGCGCGCCGATCGTGCGCACGCCCATGTCGATATGTTCGCCCAGCTCGCGGCCGACCATCAGGTTGACCAGTTGCTCGCTGTTGTAATTGGCCATCGGCTCGACGCAGACCAGGTTGCCGTCGCGCAACACCGCAATACGCTGGGCGACCCGGGCCAGTTCTTCAAGCCGGTGGGAGATATAGATGATCGCCACGCCACGGGCTTGCAGGCGGGCAATCTGGTCGAAGAGCATTTCGACTTCGCGGGCGGTAAGCATCGCGGTCGGCTCGTCGAGAATCAGTACATGGCAATCGCCGATCAGGTTGCGAGCGATTTCCACCATCTGCTGGTGACCGATACCCAGTTCGCCGACCAGGGTGTCCGGGTCGATGGCATCGAGGCCGACCTGGGCCATGGCTTCGATGGCGGCACTGCGCAACTGTTTGCGACTGATCCAGCCACCGTGGCTGGGCAGGTTATCGAGAAACAGGTTTTCCGCCACGGACAATGTCGGCAACAGATTGAGTTCCTGCATGACCATGCGGATGCCCAGCTCTTCAGCCTGGGTCCGACTGCCCGGGGTATAAGCGCGGCCATTGAACAGCATCTGCCCGGTGGTCGGCGTGACCAGCCCGCCGATGATCTTTGACAGCGTGCTTTTGCCGGCACCGTTTTCACCGGTCAGCGCCAACACTTCGCCGCGCAGCAACGTCAGGTCGATGTTGCTGAGGACAGGTTGCGCGTAGGTCTTGCCGATACCGCTGACCGACAGGACAGCGTTCGGAGCGGAAGATGACATAGGAAAGTCTCCATGCGCCCGCTCAGGACGAGCGGGCACCATTGAACGGCGAGAGGTTTACTTCTTGAGGACCAGCTCGACCGGGGTTTCGATCACGCCGTCCTTGCTGTCGACTTTTTCGCCCTTGATGACTTTCAGCGCGGTTTCGATGCCGAACACCGCCTGCTTGGCGGCGAACTGGTCGGCGGTGGCGAGCACACGACCGTCCTGGAGCATCGGCTTGATGGCATTGATATTGTCATAGCCGACCACTTGTACCTTGCCGGCCTTGCCCGCCGAACGCACGGCGGAGACGGCGCCCAGGGCCATGCTGTCGTTGCCGGCGAGCAGCGCCTTGAGGTTCGGGTATTCGTTGAGCATCGCCGAGGCAACCGCATTGCCCTTGTCGATTTCCCAGTCGCCGGACTGCACGGAGACAATCTTCATGTCCCCGGCCTTCATCGCATCGGTGAAACCGGCGGTGCGCATCTGGGCGTTGGTGGTGGTGGACACCCCTTCGATGATGCCGACCTCGTCACCGGCTTTCAGCTGCTTGGCCAGGTACTCGCCGACCAGGCGCGCGCCCTTGCGGTTGTCAGGACCGACAAAGGGCACTTCGATGCCTTTGCTTTTCAGCACGCCGACGTCGAGCTGGTTGTCGATGTTGATCACGACGATCCCGGCATCCTTGGCTTTCTTGATCACCGAGACCATGGCCTTGGAGTCGGCCGGGGCGATCACGATGGCGTTGACCTTGGAGACGATCATCTGGTTGACGATGTCGATCTGCGCGGTGGTATCGGTTTCGTTCTTGATGCCGTTGGAGATCAGCTCGAAATCGGCGCTGTGGCCTTTCTGGTAGTCCTTGGCGCCGTCTTCCATGGTGCGGAAGAATTCGTTGGCGAGGGATTTCATCACCAGGCCGACCTTGGGTTTGGCGGCGGCGTCGGCGGCGAAGGCCTGGGACAGCGGCAGGGTGGCGGAGGCGGCGGCAAGTACGGCGACAGCAAGAAGGCGTCCAGCGAATGGCAACTTCATGGGGTTTACTCCGGATCTTATGATTGTTGTGAGCAACGCCAGGAGCGTGACGGGAAATGCGTGTGCACAGCCCTGGAAACAGTTCGCGCAAACGTTTGCGTCATCCAACTATGCGAACCTTCCGTCGATTTGTCAACGGTCTGTCACAGCATAGTCGCCGGTCTGACAATCACGAAAATCCCCACCGGGTCGAACCAGGACTCCCCGCTTCCTTAGCCCCGAGGCTGGCCGACGGGCTACGCATCCCGCTGTAAAATCTGATTATTTTTTCGATTGGCACACACCAAATCGCAAAAAGCGTTGTCAGACGCACCTCACCATTCCCTGACAGTTGCGAAATGACTTACAGTTAAATACTGTATGCACGTACAGCTAATTAAGGATTGTTCCGTGGCCAACTCAACCTCCGCCTCCGCTGCTCCCAGCACTTACGAACGCATGGGCCTGCGCGTCCAGAAAATCATCAACTCGCCGAACGCCCAGAAAGCCAAGGCCGCCCTGCTCTTTCGCCTGCCGGACGAACCGTTGGACGAGTGGGAGCAACTGCTCGAGGAAATCGCCGAGAACGACAACGTCACCCTGGCCTACCGCGACGACGGTGGCGTGCAAATTTTCTGGGTTGTACCGAAGGAAGACTGAACCAATGATTGTCCGCTTTATCGCCTTGCTGTGTTTTTTCTGTGTTTTGCCGGCCCAGGCCGATGCGCCCCGCACCTTCGCCGAAGCCAAGAAAGTCGCCTGGAAGCTCTACGCCCGGCAGTCCACGGAGTTCTATTGCGGCTGCAAGTACAACGGTAACCGGGTCGACCTGGAGGCCTGCGGGTATGTACCGCGCAAAAATGCCCAGCGCGCCGCACGCATCGAGTGGGAACACATTGTCCCGGCCTGGCAGATCGGTCATCAGCGCCAGTGCTGGCAACAGGGCGGACGCAAGAACTGCAGCCAGAACGATGCGACCTACAAAAAGGCCGAGGCCGACCTGCACAACCTGGTGCCGAGCATCGGCGAGGTCAACGGCGACCGCAGCAACTTCAGCTTTGGTTGGTTGCCGGTGCAGAAAGGCCAATACGGTTCCTGCCTGACCCAGGTCGACTTCAAGGCCAAGAAGGTCATGCCACGCCCGTCGATTCGCGGAATGATCGCGCGGACCTATTTCTACATGAGCAAGCAGTACGGCCTGCGCCTGTCGAGACAGGATCGCCAGTTGTATGAAGCCTGGAACAAGACCTACCCGGTCCAAGCCTGGGAGCGCCAGCGCAACCAGAGCGTGGCCTGCGTCATGGGTCACGGCAACGGCTTTGTCGGGCCGGTGAACCTCAAGGCCTGCGGCTGAGCCTTCAGGCACGTCTATCCCCTGCGCTGAAACACAACCTTGTAGGAGCTAGCTTGCTGGCGATTGCGGTCTGACAGTCGACATCTCCGTCGCCTGAACAACCGCTATCGCCAGCAAGCTAGCTCCTACAGAGGCGTGTTTCAGCGCGAGTATCGGGGTGTCCGCAAGCGGCCAGGGTTCAATAGCCCGGCGCCGGCGCAGCGGTCGTTTGCGCTGGGCTATCGGCAGGCGCCTGGTGCTCCACCACCTCGGAGTCCATGTTCTGCTTGTCGGCCAACTGCGCCTTTTTCTGCTCGGCAATCTCCTTGGTCGCGAACGGTCCGGCAATGACCTTGCCGTTATCGAGGATCTTGAACGGATAACCGTGCTCGATCAGCCAGGCGGTCCAGTCGGTGAGGGCCTTGCTCTTGTCATCCTTGATCAGCAGATCCCAGCCGCCCACAGGCGCAACCGCGACCGGTGCCACGGTCACTTTCGCCGGTTCGACCTTGTTTCCCGACCCATCACCACACCCTGCCAGCACCACGAGTGCCACCATCACTGCTATTCTGCGCACAACGCGTCTCCCGTAATGATCAGTTAATGTGATTTTATCACCTTGCAGCCTGTCTTAACCTCGTTCCACTGGCTGTGGCGGTCTTATCAGGCTGAATTACCGACGATTTTCCGACTCTGGGGAATTAAATAGAATGAAATGACGTCTGTAATGAACCACCCGTTCGGATGCACTTAGCGGTATTCTGTGTGTAAGACCTAAGCCAGGAATGCCTGAGAAAGGCACCTTAGTAACATTCAAGGAGAAAGACATGCTGATACTCACCCGCAAAGTCGGTGAAAGCATCAACATCGGTGACAACATCACGATCACGATTCTGGGCGTTAGCGGCCAGCAAGTCCGGGTGGGCATCAACGCTCCCAAGGACGTTGCCGTGCACCGTGAAGAGATTTACCAGCGCATCCAGGCCGGACTCTCGGCCGGTGATAAAGAACCAAAGTAAGCCTGCTCCCTCGTCAGCCCGCCGTTTTCAGGGTCGCGGCTGACGAAAGCTCCCCCCTCTCCTCGCTGCTTGCTCAACCGCGCGCGTTATTTCAACTCCCCAGGATCAGACCGCCCGCCGGCAACGGCAGCGCCGTCTTGTAGCGCACCTGCTTGAGGGCAAAACTCGAGCGGATGTTCGCCACGCCCGGCACTTTGGTCAGAAAATCCATCATAAAGCGCTCCAGCGCCTGGATCGTCGGCACCAGCACGCGGATCAGATAGTCCGGATCACCGGCCATCAGGTAGCACTCCATCACCTCCGGCCGATCGGCAATCGCCGCCTCGAAATGCTGCAACGCCTCTTCCACCTGTTTTTCCAGGCTGACATGGATAAACACGTTGACGTGCAGGCCGAGCAATTCCGGATCGAGCAAGGTCACCTGCTCACGAATCAGCCCCAGTTCCTCCATGGCCTTGACCCGGTTGAAGCACGGCGTCGGCGACAGATTGACCGAACGGGCGAGGTCGGCGTTGGTAATGCGGGCATTCTCCTGAAGGCTGTTGAGAATCCCGATGTCGGTGCGATCCAGTTTGCGCATGAGATAAAAACACCTGCTTTTTATGGTTATGCAGATTTTTTATCTGCAAATCATCTTAAGCGCAACGAAACAGAGAGAAATATTCTTCTTCGTCCGGCCTATGATTGTTGTAGGACAAGATTTCCCTTACCCAGGGAATAATTGCCAGCTCGCGCGCCCACTACAAGAAATTCACAAGATAGAGCGTAGAAAGCCATGACCTCAGCGTACGCACCGCTGCGCCTGCACGTTCCTGAACCTTCAGGCCGTCCGGGTTGCAAGACAGACTTCAGTTACCTGCGCCTGACCGATGCCGGCCAGGTCCGCAAGCCCCCGATCGACGTCGAACCCGCCGACACCGCCGATTTGGCCAAAGGCCTGATCCGCGTGCTCGACGACCAGGGCCAGGCCCTTGGCCCCTGGGCCGAAGGCGTGCCGCTGGCGATCCTGCGCCAGGGCATGCGCGCCATGCTCAAGACCCGTATCTTCGACACGCGCATGGTGGTTGCCCAGCGCCAGAAAAAAATGTCGTTCTACATGCAGAGCCTTGGCGAGGAAGCCATTGGCAGCGCCCAGGCCCTGGCCCTGAACCTCGATGACATGTGCTTCCCCACCTACCGCCAGCAGAGCATCCTGATGGCCCGGGAAGTGCCGCTGGTGGACATGATCTGCCAACTGCTGTCCAACGAGCGCGATCCGCTCAAGGGCCGGCAACTGCCGATCATGTACTCAGTGCGTGACCATGGCTTCTTCACCATTTCCGGCAACCTGGCCACCCAGTTCGTCCAGGCCGTCGGCTGGGGCATGGCTTCGGCGATCAAGGGCGATACCAAGATCGCGTCCGGCTGGATCGGCGACGGCGCCACCGCCGAGTCGGACTTCCACACCGCCCTGACCTTCGCCCACGTTTACCGCGCCCCGGTGATCCTCAACGTGGTCAACAACCAGTGGGCAATCTCCACCTTCCAGGCCATCGCCGGCGGTGAAGCCACCACCTTCGCCGGACGTGGCGTGGGCTGCGGCATCGCCTCGCTGCGGGTCGACGGCAATGACTTTATCGCGGTCTACGCGGCCTCCACCTGGGCCGCCGAACGGGCCCGACGCAACCTCGGGCCGACCCTGATCGAGTGGGTTACCTACCGCGCCGGCCCGCATTCCACCTCCGACGACCCGTCCAAGTACCGTCCCGCCGACGACTGGAGCCACTTCCCCCTGGGCGACCCGATCATGCGCCTCAAGCAGCACCTGATCGCCATCGGCCAGTGGTCCGAAGAAGAACACGCCGCGGTCAGCGCCGAACTGGAAGCCGAGATCATCGCCGCGCAAAAGGAAGCCGAACAGTTCGGCACCCTGGCCGGCGGGCAGATGCCCAGCGCCGCGACCATCTTCGAGGACGTCTACAAGGACATGCCCGAGCACTTGCGGCGGCAGCGTCAGGAATTGGGGTTATAAGCCATGAACGATCACAGCAAACTGCAAACGGAGAACGCCGTGGCCACCAGCACCATGACCATGATCCAGGCCCTGCGCTCGGCCATGGATGTGATGCTTGAGCGCGACGACAACGTAGTGGTGTTCGGCCAGGACGTCGGTTACTTCGGCGGCGTGTTTCGCTGCACCGAAGGCCTGCAGAGCAAGTACGGCACTTCGCGGGTGTTTGACGCACCGATCTCGGAAAGCGGCATTGTCGGCGTCGCCGTCGGCATGGGCGCCTACGGCCTGCGCCCGGTGGCGGAAATCCAGTTCGCCGACTACTTCTACCCCGCCTCCGACCAGATCGTCTCGGAAGCGGCGCGGATACGCTACCGCTCCGCCGGTGAGTTCACCGTGCCAATGACCCTGCGTATGCCCTGCGGCGGCGGCATCTACGGCGGCCAGACCCACAGCCAGAGCCCGGAGGCGATGTTCACCCAGGTCTGCGGCCTGCGCACGGTGATGCCGTCCAATCCCTACGACGCCAAGGGCCTGCTGATCGCCGCCATCGAAAACGATGACCCGGTGATCTTCCTTGAGCCCAAGCGCCTGTACAACGGCCCGTTCGACGGCCACCACGAGCGTCCGGTAACGCCCTGGTCCAAGCACCCGGCCAGCGCCGTGCCCGAGGGCTATTACACCGTGCCGCTGGACTGCGCCGCCATTGTCCGCCCGGGCAGCGAGGTGACCATCCTCACCTACGGCACCACCGTCTATGTCGCCCAGGCCGCCGCCGAGGAAACCGGGGTCGACGCCGAAGTCATCGACCTGCGCAGCCTCTGGCCGCTGGATTTGGAAACCATCGTCAATTCCGTGAAGAAAACCCGTCGTTGTGTCGTCGTCCACGAAGCCACTCGCACCTGCGGCTTCGGTGCCGAGCTGATCGCCCTGGTCCAGGAACATTGCTTCCATTACCTGGAAGCGCCGATCGAGCGCGTCACCGGCTGGGACACGCCCTACCCCCACGCACAGGAATGGGCTTATTTCCCCGGTCCGGTGCGCGTCGGTGCGGCCTTGAAACGGGTCATGGAGGTCTGAATGGGTACTCATATCATCAAGATGCCGGACATTGGCGAAGGCATCGCAGAAGTCGAACTGTCGCAGTGGCACGTGCAGGTCGGCGACCTGGTGGTCGAAGACCAGGTGCTGGCGGACGTCATGACCGACAAGGCCATGGTCGATATTCCCTCGCCGGTCCACGGCAAGGTAATTTCCCTGGGCGGTGTGCCCGGTGAAGTCATGGCGGTCGGCAGTGTGCTGATCAGCATTGAAGTGGAAGGCGCCGGCAACCTGCGCGAAGGCACTGAAACACCGGCACCGAAAGCAGCGCCCGTGGCCGTCGCGGAAAAGCCGCTTGCCGAACCTGAAGCAACGAGCAAGCCCGTCGCCAAACCGGCCCCGACCAGCGCCGCCACCCCACGCCCGGCCCCCGTGGCCCGTGCCGCCGACGAGCGTCCGTTGGCCTCTCCCGCCGTGCGCAAACGCGCCTGGGATGCCGGTATCGAACTGCGTTTTGTCCACGGCAGCGGCCCGGCCGGGCGCATCCTGCACGACGACCTCGACGCTTACCTGGCCCAGGGCGAGCAGCCGGCCCCGGCCGTCGCCAGCTATGCCAAGCGCACCGACGAACAGCAGATCCCGGTGATCGGCCTGCGCCGCAAGATCGCCCAGCGCATGCAGGACGCCAAGCGCCGCGCCGCGCACTTCAGCTATGTCGAGGAAGTGGATGTCACTGCCCTGGAAGAGCTGCGCGTCCACCTCAACCACAAGTACGGCGACAGCCGCGGCAAGCTGACCCTGCTGCCGTTCCTGGTGCGGGCGATGGTCGTGGCCCTGCGGGATTTTCCGCAGATCAACGTGCGTTACGACGACGAGGCCCAGGTCATCACCCGCCATGGCGCGGTGCATGTCGGCGTTGCCGCGCAGACCGACGGCGGCCTGATGGTGCCGGTGGTGCGCCACGCCGAGAGCCTCAACCTGTGGGGCACCGCGGACGAGATCAACCGCCTGGCCCAGGCCGCCCGTAGTGGCAAGGCCAGTCGCGAGGAGATGTCCGGCTCGACCATCACCCTGACCAGCCTCGGGGCGTTGGGCGGAATTGTCAGCACGCCGGTGCTGAACCTGCCGGAAGTGGCCATTGTCGGGGTCAATCGCATTGTCGAGCGGCCCATGGTCATCAAGGGCCAGATCGTCATCCGCAAGATGATGAACCTGTCCAGCTCCTTCGATCACCGTGTGGTCGACGGCATGGACGCGGCCCAATTCATCCAGGCCATTCGCGGCTTGCTCGAACAACCCGCCTGCCTGTTTGTGGAGTGATCATGCAACAGACCCAAAACACCACCCTGTTGATCATCGGCGGCGGCCCCGGCGGTTACGTCGCGGCAATTCGTGCCGGCCAGCTGGGCATTCCCACCGTGCTGGTGGAAGGCCAGGCGCTGGGCGGCACCTGCCTGAATGTCGGCTGCATTCCGTCCAAGGCGCTGATCCATGTCGCCGAGCAGTTCCATACCACCCAAAGCTACAGTGGCAACACCTCGCCACTGGGGATCAAGGTGTCGGCACCCACCCTGGAGATCGGCAAGAGCGTCGAGTGGAAGGACGCGATTGTCGACCGATTGACCAGCGGCGTCGCGGCGCTGCTGAAGAAGAATGGCGTCAAGGTGATCCATGGCTGGGCCAAGGTGATCGACGGCAAGCATGTCGAGGTCGATGGCCTGCGTATCCAGTGCGAGCACCTGCTGCTGGCCAGCGGCTCGCAGACGGTGAACCTGCCAATGCTGCCGATGGGCGGGGCGATTATTTCGTCCACCGAAGCGCTGGCGCCGACTTCGATTCCCAAGCGCCTGACCGTGGTCGGCGCCGGTTATATCGGCCTGGAACTGGGGATTGCCTACCGCAAGCTGGGGGCCGAAGTCACGGTGGTCGAGGCCCGCGAGCGGATCCTGCCGACCTATGACCGTGAACTGACCCAGCCGGTGGCCGAGTCGATCAAGGCCCTGGGTATTACCGTACATCTGGGGCATAGCGTCGAAGGTTTCGATGCGGCGTCGAGCAGCCTGTCGGTGCGCGATCCCCAGGGTGAAACCCTGCAACTGGTGACCGACCAGGTGCTGGTGGCCGTGGGACGCAAGCCGCGGACCCAGGGCTGGAACCTTGAAGCCCTGGCGCTGGAGATGAACGGCGCGGCGATCAAGATCGACAACCGCTGCCAGACCAGCATGCGCAATGTCTGGGCGATTGGCGACCTGACTGGCGAACCGATGCTGGCGCACCGGGCCATGGCCCAGGGCGAGATGGTTGCCGAGCTGATTGCCGGTCAGCATCGCGAGTTCAATCCGACGGCAATTGCCGCGGTGTGCTTTACCGATCCGGAGTTGGTGGTGGTTGGTAAAACGCCGGACGAGGCCAAGGCCGCCGGGCTGGATTGCCTGGTGTCGAGCTTCCCGTTTGCCGCTAATGGACGGGCCATGACCCTGGAATCGAAAAGCGGTTTCGTGCGGGTGGTGGCGCGGCGTGACAATCATCTGATTGTCGGCTGGCAGGCGGTGGGGGCTGGGGTTTCGGAACTGGCGGCGGCGTTCGGGCAGTCCCTGGAAATGGGCGCCTGCCTGGAGGATATCGCCGGGACCATCCATGCCCACCCGACCTTGGGTGAAGCGGTGCAGGAAGCGGCGCTACGGGCGTTGGGGCATGCGTTGCATCTCTAAACTCCGCTGATCCAGCCCTATTCGAGGAAATGTATAGAGCTGGCCCTGACAACACTGTGGGAGCGGAGCTTGCCCGCGAATCGTGAGAACGCTGCGGAGTATCAGAGACACCGCGTTATCGTTCTTCGCGGGCAAGCTCCGCTCCCACAAAAGCGGGGCCAGCGTCCTCCCACATAAAACGTCAGTCCCGATAATCCGGGGCCACCCGATCCAACAACCGCAACATCGCCACCCACGCCAGCTGCATGGCATCCGGGTCAGTCAACTGCCCCTCCGCCACCGGCCGCCCCGGGTCGTTGAACTGGCGCTCGGTATGGGCGCACACCGCGTCCGACGGCAACACCAACTCCCCACACGCCTGGGCCGCAATCTGAATCTCGCAGGCCTTTTCCAGGTAATACATGCGGAAAAACGCCTGGGCCACGCTCTCGCCGACCGTCAGCAAACCATGGTTGCGCAGCAGCATCACCGACTTGTCACCCAGGTCGTCGACCAGCCGCGCCTGCTCGTCCATATCCAGCGCCACGCCTTCATAGTCGTGATAAGCCGTGCGCCCGAAGAACTCCATGGAAATCTGGTTCACCGGCAACAGCCCGCACTTGAGCGCCGCCACCGCGCAACCCGCGCGGGTATGGGTGTGCAGTACGCATTGCGCATCCGTGCGTGCAGCATGAATCGCACTGTGAATCACAAACCCGGCCGGATTCACCGGATACGGCGAGTCCTCCACCGCCCGCCCGTCCAGGCCGATCTTCACCAGGCTCGACGCAGTGATCTCCTCGAACATCAGCCCATAAGGGTTGATCAGGAAATGATGGTCAGGCCCCGGCAAGCGCAGGGAGATATGGGTGAAGATCAGGTCGGTCATGCGAAAGTGCGCAATCAACCGATAACAGGCCGCCAGTTGCTCGCGCAATTGACGCTCGATAACCGCCGGCGCGGCAGCCGTGTGCAAAAAATCGTTCAAGCGGATGACTCCCTCAGGCAGGATGGATCGAATCAGGCCGCCGGCACGCCCAAAGGCGCCCGACGGCCCTCAATGCCGATCAATTAAGGCCGAACACCGTCTTGGTGGGAGCAGAGCTTGCTCGCGAAGAGGCCCTTGAGGCCGCTAAAAGCTTCGCGGCGGTGCGGCAATCCGACAAGCAGCACTCCCACGGTCACTGTCCTTAACCGATAGACATTGCCCGGCTGCCGCTACTTTACTTGCTTGCCCAGGCATTGAAACGTTCTTCAAGCTCCTCGCCATGGTCGATCCAGAACGCCACGTTCATCGACAATGCGCCCTTGAGGTTCTGCGGCGCCGTCGGCACCCACTTCGCCAGGCTCGGATCCAGCCGCGCGGCGGCCTGGGTATTGGTCGGACCGTAGGGAATCTGCCGCACGTAGTTGACCTGCGCATCGGCCTGGTTGGCAAAGGCAATGAAGCGCTTGGCCTGGTCGATGTGTTTCGAGCCCTTGATGATCGCCCAGTAATCCATGCCATACAGGCTCTGCGGCCAGACCAGGGCCAGATGACTGCCCTGCTGGGCGGCGGCGGCAACGCGACCGCTGTAGGTCGAAGTCATGACCACGTCGCCGGCCATCAGCCACTGCGCCGGTTGGGCGCCCGCCTCCCACCACTGGATGTACGGCTTGAGCTGATCGAGCTTGGCAAAGGCCCGGTCGATCCCTTTGGGCGTGCTCAATACCGCATACACGTCCTCGGCCTTGACCCCATCGGCCATCAGCGCGAACTCCAGGTTGTACACCGCGCGCTTGCGCAACCCGCGCTTGCCGGGAAAGCTCTTCACGTCCCAGAAATCAGCCCAGGAGGTCGGTGCCCGCGCCAGCTTGTCGCTGTCGTAGGCGATGGCGACACTCCACACCAGCGCCGCCGAGCCGCATTCCTGGGCGGCGTCGGGGATCAACTGGTCGGCATGGCCGATCTGCTTCCAGTCGAGGCGCTCATACATGCCTTCGTCACACCCGCGCATCAAATCCGGTCCTTCGATCTGCACCACATCCCAGTCCACGCTGCCGGTGTCGACCATGACCTTGATCTTGGCCATTTCACCGTTGTATTCGCTCTGGATCAGTTTGCTACCGTCCTTGGCGCTGAAAGGCTGGAAGAACGCCGTGTCCTGGGCTTTCTGCCCGGCGCCGCCATAGCCGACCACCACCATGTCCTGGGCCGCCTGGACGCTGCCCATGGCCAGCGTCAGAAGCAAGGGATAAAAACCGTACTTGCGGGTGTTCGATTTCATCGATGAGTCCTCGTGCGATATCGCCCGGGACCCAAGCCCGCGGCGATCCATTTTCTTGTTGTGTGAGGTACGCCCGGCCATCAGGCGTGATTTGAAGCTAACTCAAGGCAAAGTAAAAAAACAAGTTGATTTTTTACTACAGGTAAATTTTCATGGAACAATAATAACAACCGCCCGTCCTTGAACCCGGGCCGCCTGGAGCCTTGCCATGTCGACGTCGCCACACGCCTTTCGTCATCTGTTCGAACCCCTGCAGATCCGTGGCAAGCGCCTGAAAAACCGCATCATGTCCAGCGGGCACGACACCTCCATGCCCACCGACAACCGGGTCAACGAGCAATTGATCGCCTATCACCGGGCGCGGGCCGAGGGCGGTGTCGGCCTGATCGTGTTGCAGGTGGCGGGAGTGCACGACAGTGCGCGCTACACCGCCCATGTGCTGATGGCCACCGACGATGCCTGTATCGACGGCTATCGGCGGCTGGCCGAGACCTGTCATGCCCACGGCACCCTGGTGCTGTCGCAAATCTTCCATCCGGGCCGGGAAATCATGGAATCCAGTGACGGCCTGCTGGCGGTCGCCTACTCGGCGTCCTGCGTGCCCAACGAACGTTTCCGGGTCATGCCGCGGGCGCTGGACCAGGCGATGATCGACGAGATTGTCGGCGGCTACGCGGCGGCGGCGCGGCGCTTGCACCAGGCCGGGATCGACGGTGTGGAAGTGGTCGCCAGCCACGGTTACCTGCCAGCGCAGTTCATCAACCCACGGCTCAACCGGCGCACCGATGGCTACAACGGCGAGTTGGCGCAGCGCCTGCGTTTCCTCCGCGAAGTGATCGCCGCCGTGCGCGCGGCCACTGACGAGCAGTTCATCATCGGCCTACGGATTTCCGCCGACGAGCGCGATGCCGAAGGCCTGACCGAGGACGAATCCCTGGCCGCCGTGGTGCAACTGCAGGGCGAGCTGGACTATGTGCATATCGTCGCCGGCACCTCGGCGTCCCTTGGCGGCGCGGTGCACATTGTCCCGCCGATGGCCATCGAAGCCGCCTATCTGGCGCAGGAAGCCGGCACGTTCAAGGCCAGGCTGTCGATTCCACTGTTTGTCACCGGTCGGATCAACCAGCCGCAGGAGGCCGAATTGATCCTCTCCCGTGGCCAGGCCGACGTCTGCGGCATGACCCGGGCGCTGATCTGCGACCCGCTGATGCCGAACAAGACCAACAGCGGCCACAGCGAAGATATTCGCGCCTGCATCGCCTGCAACCAGGCCTGTATCGGGCACTTCCACAAAGGTCTGCCGATCAGTTGCATCCAGCATCCGGAAACTGGGCGTGAATTGCAGTACGGGCAGTTGATCGCCACGGCACGGCGCAAGCGCGTGATGATTGCCGGCGGTGGTCCGGCGGGGATGAAGGCGGCGGCCGTGGCGGCGCGGCGCGGGCATGAGGTGACCTTGTACGAAGCCAGTTCGCAGTTGGGCGGCCAGGTGCTGCTGGCGCAGTTGCTGCCCCGCCGTAGTGAGTTCGGCGGCGCCAGCACCAATCTGCAACGGGAAATGGAACTGGCGGGTGTACGGGTGGTGCGCAATACCCGGGTCGACCGGGCCCTGGTCGAACGCGAGAAGCCGGACCTGGTGATTGTCGCCACCGGTGCCGAACCTTACTGGCCGGCCTTCGAGCGCGGTGGTGAGTTGCAGGTGGTGGATGCCTGGCAGGTGCTGCGTGACGAGGTGAAGATCGGCCGTTCGGTGGTGGTGGTCGACTGGCGTTGCGACTGGATCGGGCCGGGGATTGCCGAGCGTCTGGTCCGGGCCGGGCATCAGGTCCGACTGGCCGTCAACGGCACCCATTGCGGCGAGAGCCTGCCGCTGTATGTGCGCGATCAACTGGCCGGCGAGCTGCACCGCCTGGGCCTTCCCATCACGCCGTATGCCCGGCTCTATGGCTGTGACGACAGCACCGTGTACCTGCAACATACCGCCAGTGGCGAGCCGATGCTGTTCGAAGAGGTCGACACCCTGGTGCTGTGCCAGGGGCATCAACCGGTCGACACCCTGGGCGACGAGTTGCAGGGGCTGGTGGAGTTCCGCCGGATCGGCGACTGCCTGGCGCCGCGCACGGTGGAGGAAGCGATCTACGAGGGATTGAAGGTCGCCTGGGAGATCTGAGCGCCGTGACGAGCGGGCAGATTACTTAAGATCGAACACGCTCCCTGTGGGAGCAGAGCTTGCTCGCGAAGGGGCCCTTGAGGCCGCCAAAAGCTTCGCGGGCAAGCTCCGCTCCCACAGTTACGGTGTTTGGCCTTCAATGATCGGTATCAGGTCTTGCCCGCTCGCCACATCCGCAGCACTCGCCCAGTGCCTTATACTGCAGCCCTTTCAAGGATTGGAGCAGGCCATGAGCAACGCCCCAACGCCCGCCGGTGACAGCGCCGCCGCGGGCCCGCAGTTTCTCGGTACGCGCATTCGCGGCCTGCGCAAACGGCGTGGCATGACCCTGACCGAACTGGCGACCCAGGCCGAACTCACCGCCGGCTATATCAGCCAGCTGGAGCGCAACCTCGCCTACCCGTCGATCCCGGCCCTGTTCAATATCGCCCGCAGCCTGGGCGTGACCATCCAGTGGTTCTTCGCCAGCGAGGCCATCACCGCGCCCGCAGACAACGGCTATGTGGTGCGCAAGAACAGCCGCCTGAGCGTGCACTACGAAGACGGCATCGTCGACCAACTGCTGACCCCACAACCCAACCGCCAACTGGAAATCCTCCACTCACGCTTCCCGCCGGGCACCTACAGCCAGCAAAGCTACAGCCACGAGGGCGAGGAAGCCGGCTACCTGCTGTCCGGGATCTTCGAGCTGTGGGTCGGCGATCGCCACTTCCAACTGGCCGAGGGCGACAGCTTCAGCTTCTCCAGCCAGGAACCGCACCGCTACGGCAACCCCGGCGAAGTCGATGCCGTGGTCATCTGGGTCATCACTCCGCCAACGTTCTAGGCACTGTCCCCACACCGCCTGCGCCGAACGTTTTCGTCTAGACCCAACCCCGACAAGGTCCCGCCATGAGTACCGAACAAGCCGCCCCGGCGCTGAAGGAAATCTTCAACAGCGAACGCCTGCTGCATATCGCCAACGAAATGCGCGCGGTGTACCCCGATTTCGACAACGCCGGTTTTATCAGCCGTACCCACCAGGGCCTCGGCGAACTGTCGATCATGCAGCGCCTGGCCCGGGTCAGCGAAAGCCTGCACGCGGTGCTGCCGCTGAGCTACAAGCAGTCCCTCCAGCTACTGCGCCAGCTCGCCCCGCGCCTGAACAGCGGTTTTGTCAGCATGTGTCTGCCGCACTATGTGGCGAGCTACGGGGCCAAGGACTTCGAACGGTCGATGGACGCGCTGAAGTACTTCACCGCCTTCGGCTCTTCGGAGTTCGCCATACGGCATTTCCTGCTCAACGATTTCGAACGCACCCTCGCGGTGATGAAAACCTGGTCCCTGGACCCCGACGAACATGTCCGCCGCCTCGCCAGCGAAGGCTCGCGACCGCGTCTGCCGTGGTCCTTCCGGCTGGCGCGGATCCAGGCCGACCCGAGCCTCGCCGCCGGCATACTCGACACCCTCAAGGCTGACGACAGTCTGTATGTACGCAAATCGGTGGCCAACCACCTCAACGACATCACCAAGGAGCATCCCGACTGGGTGCTGGAACTGATCGAAGGCTGGTCACTGGAGGATCCGCGCACCGCCTGGATCGCCCGTCATGCCCTGCGCAGCCTGATCAAACAGGGCAATCCGCGCGCCCTCACGCTGATGGGTGCCGGCGCCAAGGCCCAGGTCGAAGTGCTGGAGTTGATGGTCGAGCCCGCGGTGATCCGCCTCGGCGACAGCGTCACCCTGTCCTTCACCCTGGCCTCTAGCGCAGCCGCCAGCCAGAAGCTGGTGATCGACTACGCTATCGACTACGTGAAGGCCTCGGGCGCCACCTCGAGCAAGGTCTTCAAGCTCAAGACCCTGAACCTGGCCGCCGGCGCCAGTGAAACCCTGAGCCGCCGCCAACACATCCGCGAACTGACCACCCGCAGGCACTACAGCGGTCATCACGCCGTGCATTTGCTGGTCAATGGCGAGCGCCTGGGCAGCAGCGGTTTCGATCTTCTCGAATAAGCCGGCTTGCAGGTGACAGGGGCAATGCAACGCATCAGGTAAACCGCGTTATCGTTCATCGCCGGCAAGCCAGCTCCCACAATGTCTGCGGTCGTGCGCACACTTCGGGGTTGACACAAAACCTGTGGGAGCCGGCTTGCCGGCGATGGCGATCTCAAGGTCGGCAGCTACCGATTGAGCTTCACGCAACCGAATGGTGTTGCAGTAGAATCGCGACCTCATTTTTTCCAGAGCCCCGCCATGACCGCTCTCCAGACTCCGCCCGCCGCCGAGCCCCAGGCCAGCGAACTGATCCTCGGCCTCGAGGACCGCCCCAGCCTGCCGCTCGGCCTCCTCGCGGCGCTGCAGCACCTGCTGGCGATCATCGTCCCCATCGTCACCCCCGGCCTGCTGATCTGCCAGGCCCTGGGCGTCTCGGCCCGGGACACCAACCTGATCGTCTCGATGTCCCTGGTGATCTCCGGCATCGCCACCTTCGTCCAGTGCCGTCGCTTCGGTCCCTTCGGCGCCGGGCTGTTGATCGTCCAGGGCACCAGCTTCAACTTCGTCGGCCCGCTGATTGCCGGCGGCGCGTTGATGGTCAAGCAGGGCACGCCGGTGGAAGCAGTGATGGCGGCGATCTTCGGCGTGGTCATCGCCGGCTCCTTCGTCGAAATGGGCATCTCGCGGATCCTGCCCTTCGTCAAACGCATGATCACCCCGCTGGTGACCGGCATCGTCGTGCTGATGATCGGCCTGACCCTGATCAAGGTCGGCCTGATCAGCATGGGTGGCGGCTTCAGCGCCATGGCCAACGGCACCTTCGCCAATGGCGAGAACCTGCTGCTGTCCGGCGCGGTGCTGGCGATCATCGTGCTCCTCAACCGTATCCCGCTGGTGTGGATACGCAGCTGCGCCATCGTCATCGCCCTGGCGGTCGGCTATGTCCTCGCCGGTTACCTGGGCCGCCTGAACTTCACCGGCATGCACGAGGCCGCGTTGTTCCAGGTCCCCACGCCGCTGCACTTCGGTCTTGGGTTCTCCTGGGCGTTGTTCATTCCGATGCTGGTGATCTACCTGGTGACCTCCCTGGAAGCCATCGGTGACGTCACCGCCACCAGCAAGGTCTCGCGTCAACCGGTGGAAGGTCCGTTGTGGATGCAGAGGATCAAGGGCGGCGTGCTGGTCAACGGCGCCAACTCGTTGCTGGCCGGGCTGTTCAACACTTTTCCCAGCTCGATCTTCGCCCAGAACAACGGGGTGATTCAGCTGACCGGCATCGCCAGCCGGCATATCGGCAAGTGGATCGCCCTGATGCTGGTGCTGCTCGGTCTGTTCCCCTCGGTGGCCGGCGCGATCCAGGCGGTGCCCGAGCCGGTGCTCGGCGGCGCGGCCATGGTGATGTTCGGCGCGGTGGCGGCCTCGGGGATCAATATCCTCGCCAGCATCCACCTCGACCGCCGTGCACTGCTGATCATCGCCGTGTCCCTGGCCCTCGGCCTTGGCATCTCCCAGGTACCGGAATTCCTCGCCCATATGCCGACGGCGCTGCGTAACGTCCTGGAGTCCGGAGTGGCCACCGGCGGCATCTGCGCGCTGCTGCTGAACGGGTTCCTGCCCGAAGTGCAAAAAGCCTGATGAGCGACACCGGCGACGGCCTTGAAAGGCGCTGTCTTGAGCCTTCCAGCAGGAAAAAAACCTGACCGAAATCAGGTGCTTATTAAACTAAAGTTCATGTCCTGCAGAGGGCTTTTGACTCGGAACTGTCACATACCGACCCTTTAATTGTTTCAAGAGTTTGCTGCTCTTATTTCAATTCTGTGACTAGGATCCGAACCCAATGAACAAGCTGTTGAGCCCCTTAGTGGGCGCCGCCCTGGCGAGTGTCACGATCTACGCCCATGCGGACTTCATCGATGACAGTCACGCCGACGTGACCCTCCTTAACCGCTACCTGAACCAGGATGGTCAAGGCGTCAGTGGCAGCACGGCCAAGGCCAAGAGCTATCACGATTGGGGCCAGGGCTTCCAGTTCGACTTCAAGTCCGGCTACACCGAAGGCACCATCGGCCTGGGTCTGGACCTGCAGGCGTTCTACGGCCTGAAGCTCGATTCCGGCGGCGACCTGGACGACAAGACCCATCAGGGTCGCTACCCCGGCAGTATGTTCCCGCTGGACAACGGCAAGTCCGTCGACCAGTTCGGCGTGCTCAGCCCGACCGTCAAGGCGCGCTTCCTCAAGGATGAACTGCGCGTCGGTACCCTGTACCAGAACAACCCGATGCTGGCCAACACCGACGGCCGCCTGTACCGCCAGACCAACACCGGCGCGCAACTGGTGTCCAAGGACCTGGACAACTTCACCTTCACCGTCGGTGATATCACCCAGACCAAGATACGCAACGAAACCGGCGACACCGGCATGATCACCGCCGGCGGCAGCAAGAAAAGCGATCGTTTCCTCTACGGCGGTGCCGACTACGCGGGTATCCCGGGCACCACCCTGAGCGCCTGGTACTCGAACCTGTCGGATTACTACCAACAGGCTTTCCTCGGAGCCAAGCGGCATGACGCCCTGCCCGTCGGCGCCATCGACAGCGACTTGCGCGCCTACCGCAGCCTGGGCACCGGTGGCAACGCCGATGGCGACAGTCAGTACGCGGCCGCCGGCTACTATGGCAATGGCCTGACCAAGGGACGGATCAACCAGTCGACCATCAGTCTGATGGAAAGCTACAGCCTGGCCGGCCACACCGTCGGCCTTGGCGTGCAGAAAAACAGCGGCAACAGCGACTTCCCATACCTGGACTCCGGCCTGAACAGCGGCGCCGAACTCCAGGGCCCGGGTTCGGGCGCCGACACCCCGGCACTGACCAACATGCAATTGAACAAATTCCAGCACGCCGGCGAGCGCAGCTGGCTGGCCCAGTACAAATATGACTTCGCCCAATTGGGTGTGGACGGCCTGGTGTTTGCCACCACCTACGTCCATGGCGACCAGATTCGCACGCCAGCCAACCCCGACGCCAATGAATGGGAACGCGATATCTCGCTGGCCTACAACGTCCCCACCGGCGAGCTGAAAGGCCTCGGCGTGCGCTGGCAGAATGCCCATGCGAGTCCGGATATCACCGGCCAGACGATCCAGGACGAAAACCGCTTCTACGTCAGTTATGTGATCCCGCTTTGGTAAGAAACCATGGGGCCGGGAAAACCCTGATGTCGTTCAATCAGGGTCGAACACGGTCCTTGTAGGAGCAGAGCTTGCTCGCGAAGAGACCCTTGAGGCCGCTAAAAGCTTCGCGGGCAAGCTCCGCTCCCACATTAGGTGATGTGGTGTTTTCAATAATCCAGGCTGCTGATCAACCCACTCGTTCACTCAATCCCCAGAACAACCACTGCCCCAGGTTTTGTACTTGTACTCCTTGATCTCGCCGCTCGGGGTCTTGTAGGTCATCTTCGCGTCGACGATGCCGCAGGCATAAGGATCGGAGTCCACGCGGATCACTTCGGCAATGTCTTTTCTGTCCAAGGCAAAGGCTTGGGCACTGAAAAGGAAGACCGCAACGGTCAAACACTTCGTATAGATACTCATGGCAACTGACTCGATATGAGAAATAGGGAATAACCCGCCGCGCTGGGCAGACTGCACCTGCGCAGGCTCTCAATCGACCATTATCTATGGATTAAGGAAATGGCAGCATTCATTAACTAATATTTTATAAATACCCTGACACTTAGCCAATTGAATTCTATCTAGTGCTGGCCATCGCTTTCGCCCACTGGAAAGATGACGAAATATTCATGAAACATGACACGCCCTAACGGACAGCCCTGATCTCACCGAGCAACGGTGGGCCGTATTACACTCAGTTTCAGCAAGCTCCCAATTTATTCTTGATTCTATCCAATGCTTTATTCGGATAGCACTTTGGGGCTAGCGGGGTTGGCGGAGGGAGCTCATCGCCTGGTGCAAAATCAAAATTTTCAGTAGTGTATGAAAAATTAATAACGGTCGAAACGCTGATGGAGTTCCTCTTCTTAAAACCAACAGTACTACCCGCCTCCCCCCCACCCTCAGAGTTGGACACTGGCCTTGATCACTCCCTGTTTGAGTGTGTGCCTTAGACGCAAACCCTCAGGTCGCCTACTGTCAGAAATGACAGTTCGGATAGCCGTTCGTCTGAAGACTGGATGGTCGACGCCTGCCTGCCGTGGTTGTTCGGCAATACCCAATGCCAACACGGGTGATCACCGGCAACAGCGAGGCCCGGCAGATCACCGACGAGTACCGCCAGCAACTGCAGTTGATAAAACCCTTGGAGGCCCACCCTGGGAACACCGCCCATGCAAAGAAATGATACTTTTCCAGCACATGGAGACGCAGCGGCACTACACTTTGCGAAAAGAGCCCCAAGCCGCCCCGTCAACCGTAACCAGGAAGTACGCCATGATGCGATGGAGCCGATACAGAAGTGCGGCGCTGGTCACCCTGTTTGTCATTCTCGTCAGCCTCCTGGCATTCCTGCTGCTCAAGGCCTTTTCCCGGGAAACCTCCACCTACTTCGAGTCCCGCGACCTGATCCGCCAGCTCAAGCAACTGGACTCCCGGCTGGACGCCAAGCTGCTCAAGACCCGGATCAGCGACGAATACAATTACAACCTGCTCAGCATCCCCATCGCTGACTCCAGCCGGCGCTGGGACCAACTGGTCGCGCAGAACAGTTCCCTGGACAACTCCGGCATCTGGCAGGCGCGCAAGAAGGCCTACCTGGACGCCACGGCGGAAAAGAACAAGCTGATCGAACAGTTCCAGGCCCACAACACCGCCTTGCGCGATGACCTGGAAACCCTGTCGTCGATCGAAGACGGCATCCAGACCGACCTGGAACCCTTCAGCGTCGAGCATCCGGTGGAAACCCTGAGCGTGCTCTACAGCGCCTCGAAACTGACCTTGAGCGCGCTGGAATATGCGCAACACGTGTCCAACGGCAAAGCCGACAAGATCGAACGGCAGATCCAGCACCTGACGGCGCAAAAAGGCAGCCTGCCAGCGGCGTTGGGCCCGGCCATCGACAAGTTGATCGACCAGGCCAATGTGGTGGTGCGCGAACAACCGCTGGTCAATGACCTGCTCGACCGCATTGGCTTCATCCCGGTCGCCCCGAGCCTGGACGGCATCAACGAACTGTTGAATGAAATCCAGCGGCGCGCGGAGCTGCAGGACCGCCAGTACCTGATTTATCTCAGTGTCTGCGCCGCCCTCATGGCCATGCTGATGTTCTACCTGATCATTCGCCAACTGCGCAGCTATGCGCTGATCAACCAGATGAACAGCGCCTTGCAGTTGTCCAACGAACGCCTCGAACAGCGGGTCGAAGAGCGTACCCGCGAGCTCAAGGAAGCGCAGAGCGAGTTGATGGACACCGCCCGCACGGCCGGCATGGCGGAAATTGCGACCAACGTCTTGCATAACGTCGGCAACGTGCTCAACAGCGTGAACATCTCCGCTGATCTGGTAACCCGCAAGATCCGCTCCAGCAAGGCCCAGGGTCTGACCAAGGCGGTGCAGTTGATCAACGAACACACCGACGACTTCGGGAACTTTGTCAGCCACGACGAAAAAGGCAAGCTGCTGCCCGCCTACCTCAACCAACTGGCGGCGGCCATCGCCACCGAACAGACGGAAATCGTCCAGGAACTGGCACAGCTGAGCAAAAGCGTCGACCACATCAAGGAAATCGTCGCCACCCAGCAATCCTATGCTGGCGCGGCCAAGTTGCTGGAGCCGGTGAACATCACCGACCTGTTCGAAGATGCCCTGCGCATGAACTCGGGGGCCCTGCACCGGCACAAGGTCACGGTGCTCAAGGACTACCAGCCGGTGCCGATCATCCTCGGCGACAAGCACCGCCTGCTGCTGATCCTGATCAACCTGATCAGCAACGCCAAGTACGCGGTGTCCGACCTGACCAACCGCGAACGGGACATCACTCTGGGCGTGCGGGTGGTCGACGGCAAGACCTTGCGCATCAGCGTCAAGGATGAAGGCGAAGGCATTGCGGTGGAAAACATCGGACGGATCTTCACCCACGGCTTCACCACCCGCAAGGACGGCCACGGCTTCGGCCTGCACAGCTGTGCCCTGGCGGCGATCGAGATGGACGGCCGCCTCTATGTGCACAGCGACGGGCCGGGCAAGGGCGCGCTGTTCACCCTGGAGATCCCTTTGAAGACCCTTCATATGCAAGAGGAGCAGACTTCGGCGAACGTCTCCCCGGCCTAGGCGTATTCGAATATTCATCATTGAGAGAGAGCCTTCTGCCAGCGCTCGCTTTACACTTGCCTCAGCCCTTTTTCACCCAAAGATCCGTCTCTGATGACTGAAAACTTCGAAGTCCCAAGCCCTCACGAAAAACACGTCGAACACACCACCGAACACGCCCATGCCCGCGGTGACGGCTTTGCCAGCCGGATCGCGGTAATGACCGCGATCATGGCCACCATTGGCGCCATGCTCAGCTATCAGGCCGGCTCCACCGAAAGCGAAGCGGCGATGGACAAGAACAACGCCGCGATCCTCAAGACCGAGGCCGCCAACCAGTGGAACTACTACCAGGCCAAGTCCAGCCGGCAGAACCTTTCCGAGATGGCCAGCCATATTCCGGGCCTGGATGCCGCGCATTACACGGCCGAGGTCGAGCGCTACAAGAAGGAAAAGGAAGTCGTACGGCAGAAAGCCGAGGACCTGGAAGCCAAGAGTCGCGAATGGGATGACAAATCCGAGCAGGTCCTGCACCAGCATCATCGCTGGGCTCAGGCAATGACGGCGATCCAGATTGCCATTTCGCTGGCGGCAATCACCCTGCTGACCCGTAAAGAATGGCTCAAGCGCCTGGCCTACACCGCCGCGGGTGTCAGCGTGGTGCTCGGCGGGCTGGCCGCGTTGCATATCTGAAACGGTAACGCCCGGCGTCGGTCAGCCCGGTACCGACCGGGCTGACTGATGGAGCCGTGTGACCGCAGCTTACGCCTTGGTGCTGATGATTTCGCCGATCGGCTGACCGCTACCGTTGGAAACGGCTTTCGGCGCGGCCGTGGCCGTGGCGTTGTGATGCAGGTGCTTTTGCACCAGCTTTTGCGCTACGCGGTCGCCATGGCTGGCTTCCTGGGCGGTTTGTGCTGCGGTTTCGTTCGCCTCTTTCAAGGCATCGGTGGCCACGTTGGCGGTGGTCGTGGCGGTGGTCGTGGAAGTTTTCTCCGCAGGTGTCGGGGTCGCCTGGGACTGACCGGCAATACGCACAGAAACAGGGTTTGCAGCCGGAATTGCGCCGATGGACATCGGACTCTCCTTAAATTGGGATCAGCAGACGTGCCCGGTCATGACGTCGACCGGCACACGATTCACTACGACTTACTGTCTCGACCCTTCAAACTGGCCCACCTCCAAAACAACGGGAGGCGAGGGAGAGGTTAATCCCCGGCATGTCCGCGACCTGTTATGGCCAGGTGAAAACTTCGGATTTCGCGGATCTGCGAGGGTTTCGCAGTCGGCTACACACTGGCCTGAACACCGCAAAATTTGTGGGGGCTGGCTTGCTGGCGATGGCGTCCGAATGGACGGCGCAAGGCTCCAGGGCCTCATCGCTGGCAAGCCAGCTCCTACAAGGGGGGCGCATGGCGATATTGTTGGAGCGAACCGAAAATAGTGGGAGCCGGCTTGCCGGCGATGGCGTCCGAATGGACGGCGCAAGGCTCCAGGGCCTCATCGCTGGCAAGCCAGCT
>NZ_JBWKTH010000037.1:0-55490 GCF_059420225.1 Pseudomonas sp. GW821-FHT04D07 | reverse complement strand
CACCACCGGCTACAACTTTACTGAGGTACTTCACTGAACAACTCCATGGCAGAAATCCCAGGATCCAATTCCGGGGGACGACACTCTAACCGCCCCGCTGGCCATTTGAAAACAATCGATTCGAAGCGGGCCAAAGGTCAGAGGCTGCTTCTGGCCGATCTCTGCCTGTCGCGAGGGCCGTAATCGACCGAGGCTGTGTAAAAACGTTTTTCAGCGCGATTGGAGCCCAGTGCTGGACTGAAAATCGCGTTTCTACGCAAAATCCAGATCAGCTGAGCAGCCGATAATTTTCAGATTTCGCATAGACGCGCAAACTTCAATTTTGACGAAGCGTTTTTACACAGCCTGGACCCAGAGCGGATGCCCAGACATTCAAACCAAACGAGTAGATAATTGTCTGCTATTCCAGCCATTTCCAGTGCGTATGAACAACGAATCTTCCCAGCGCGAATCTACCGGCAGTACAGCATATAACCTTGCGCAGGCCCACGGTGCCCGGCCCCTGTCCGTTGATGGCTATCATCAAACGGTAGAACTGTGCGGTCGCGTCGCCTGCGGCTGGCTGTTCCGCTACAGGATCATTTGCAGCTTGGACATCCCAGCGCATGACCAAGAGTCATTCGCTGGCGCTGTAGGTTGCTTGGTTGCTGACGACGGAGAGATACGTGATCTCTCAGGTCCGATGTTCATGGACATGCTTCACATGCTTGCATAGCTCGCGGGACCACTTTTGGCCGATTGTGCCTGTGATGATCATCTGACTGATCGATCACACGATTCATTGTCGCGTAGGCGGCTTGGTGAGTTTAGGGGCAACGCATCGATCGCGGTGCGAACTTGCCGACACCGGAATGTCGCAATAGCAGCACCAAGCATCCAGCGCGGATCTCGCCCAACCCAGAATACAAAAAAACCGCCTACTCGCCTGAAAAGGCGGGTAGACGGTCAGTTAGCCTCAGTCGAACTGGGGCAGGGTGGGTTCAATGGGCAGGAGGAGGGAGGTGAATCGCCTGTCCGCCGAGGTGATGATCCAGAGCTTTTTCGCCGCTCCAACGTCAACGTCGTATTGCGAGAACAAGCTGGCGCCGGTCAGCACCGCCAGTTCGTTTTTCTGTCTGTCCGTCCCGGGTAGATTTCCCCAATCTCCACAGAGGTGACGGTCCAGATAGGGCGCTATGTCCAACAAACCTTGTTGAACGAGCGCCTCCACACCAAGGGTCATGACAACTTCACCAAGAGCAAAGAGCTCTCCAGGAATCCGCTTTTCAAGCGCCTCGGCTTCATGCCTGAGCATGAGCGTCAGCACCTGCCGCTCTTCTTCCTTTCGGTCTACGACCAGGCGCAGATCCAACAGGATTCGATCTGATCGCTCACCTGTGGAAGGAAAGCATTTGTGGCCGAAGTCAAAGAACAAAGGCTCATCATCCCACGCTTCCTGGATGACGGCTTCGCGAATGGACTGAAGCACTTCCGTCAGACGATAGCCCTGTTTGTTGTGGTTCAACAGGCTCGGACACTGCATGGAGTGGTTTTGGTCTCGGTCCGAGCAGGGGCAGGCAATCGACTGAGGGGGGGGCTGACACGGCTGTTGAACTTCAGACCCGAATGAGCGAGAAGCCAGGCTTTCCGCTCACCCGCAGAGCGTGGTCAGCCGCCGATGCTGACCGCTTGCCTATCCAGCACCGAGTCCATCCTCAGCTGTGCCAACTCAATCAGATGCACCACACCCATCGCCACGTTGCGGTTCGAACCGGTCTGGTTATCAGCGTGCTCATAGGCCGTGGCCGCGGCGGATTGCAGAATTGAGTAGACGTTGGCCAGGGCGTCTTCCTGGTTCCCGGGTTCATTCAGACGATCATGCAGCATGGTGACAGGTGCTGGTTTAGCGCCTGCCTTCGGACCGAGGTTGTAGTGAGACAAGGCACGGTCGGCGATACGAGGGTCAATGCTTTCGATGTTGGAGGTTGCGGGCGGATTGGGGGTGGGCTTGAACATATGGCGTAACTCCCTAGTTTGAATGGAGCCGCCGCAGATCGCGACTAAACGATGGGTGGCGGCCGTACGCAGGTTAGTCGACCGGAAACTAGGGAACCGGCGCACCCGAGGGTGCCCTGCGCACGGCCACCATATTGTGCAGGCGATAAAAAAACGCCTGTCTCAAAGGGGACGCAGTGCGCCGTAGTTTCGCGGGCGACTAAACCCGATCACTGATGAGCAGTGAGGAGTCGAAGCCTAGCCGCGAGATCAGGCGCAAACAAGCGGTCAGGATTTTCTAGGAAATTTCACTCAAGGGAAAGAGAGAACTCTTGCCGGTCGTTGAAATTGCCGACGTCTGTGAGAGGCTTGAGCGCCACTGACCCCGTGTTCGATCCTACTAGTGTAAGGGGCCGTTGATGGGGCGCTGCTTTCGAGCCATGGAGGGCGTTGGCAGCAATGGGGGTTGAAATGCAGAAAATTCAAATGTAGCCGTTACAAAGGCGCGTTCCAATTGAAGCCACACACCTCCTGTCGAAACCATTGCGTTAGAACACATCATGATCGATCTATTCATCGCTCATCTGGCGTTCCCGGGCCCTCTGGACTCCGTAGATGTTTGGCTAATCCGCGATAACCCGGCTCTCGTCATAACCCATCTGGCCGCCGCTATGCTGAATGAGCAGGTTTAGGCCTTTGCCCTGTGCCGAAGCCTCGACGTTCATATAGATCGGCGTCATTAACAAACCGGCCATGTCATCGACTTCCAGAGTCCGTACCAGCCTGCCAGTCTTGATCTCGACCTCCTTGATCGTCTTCATCGTGATGAAGGGCACTTGGTACGTTTCTGCTGGGGCCTGAATACCGTAGACGCCCAGGAACATTCGATCCTTGGTATGGGACCACATCGGGATTTCGACGCTGCCTTCCAGCAACTGTTTGCTCTCGTCGGTGTTATCCAGGCGTCCTACCTGTTGCAGGTTGATCGGCAAGGTCCGCTTGCCGTTACTCCAGGTACCGCTCGCGCCTTGGTCAGTCACCATCAGTGTAATGGGACACTTTTTGCCAGGCTCTTCGCAGAGTGCCAGCTGGTTTTCAGCCTGTTGCTCACCATGCAGAGCAATCGGGATGCGGTGCTCATCATAGTAATAACTGCCATCGACCTTCCCGGGCTTACCTTGCTGCAACCACACATATGTCTGCAGCGACATATGCACCGAATGACTGCCCAGGGTGCCGGTGTAGTTGCGGATCTCATACCAGCCAGCCCAGCTTGGCAACGACAGACAGGTCAGAAGCAGGAGCGACAGTGAGGTGTTTTTTTTCATGGGGGCATTCAGTCCGAGTGTCCATACGAGGCGTTGGTAGTTTAACTAGATTGCTGTCAGTACCGATGGCATGGCCTCCGGAACAGGTCAAGAAGGTGTGGAGCATCTGTTTGATGAGCCCGCCCCGGAAAATGACTGAGGTACCCCTTCCAGCCGAAGCGAGATTACGGCGGCAGCCAGCCAGTCATAGCTACGGCTTGGGCATTATGTTGGGCACGGAATGCGTTTGGTCTGGGACTTTCATGGGCTCAAGCTTGGCACTTTATGATGGCTCGGTGATATCATTCTCCGTAGCTGCCGAGGTTTTCTCAGGCAGAAGCCCTGCCGAAGGTGATGAGTCAGTAAGTCTCATTTCATCCTGAAAAGGCCGGGCGCGTGGCGGTGGGTGTGCGCCTACCGGATCGAACGGATATCGCAAAAGGCTGGTACCAAGTGGGTTCTCTACACGAGTCGGATAGCAAGTCACCCACCGAGAATGAATCGGAGAACACGCCAACATCTAAGCAATCTAAGAGTGCTGAAGGGCATGTGGCCAAACGAGCACAGGCTTTCGCCCAGTGGTTGCTAAAGAAGGCAGATGCGCACGATGACACTTCCTGGGACGCTGGTAAGACTTATGGTCATGCCGCCGGTTATACAAAAGGTTGGGATGCAGGCCATGAGGAGGGGGTCAAAGATGGTCGCACAGAAGGTCTCCGCGATGGACGAAGAATAGGTCGTGAGCAAGGCTATCAGGCCGGTCATGAGGCAGGCTTCGAGGAAGGAAAGTTGGTACTGGAGCTGAACCCCGGAGCGGGGCTGACAGACGTAGCTCCCGGAGTAGACGCCAACCTCTTCGAGCACTTCGATTTCCCCATCACCGCAGAACTCGAGCGTAGGATTCGCTCTGATATCGAAGCGAAGCTTCCTTCCTATCAGCAGCCGACAGATCCCCAATGGAGGATGATTCTTTCACGAAGTCCTTCCACCTACATCGTCGCCGGTGCTGGTAGTGGCAAGTCCACAACGATGGTGCTGCGCCTGCTCGTTCTTCGGCATTACCTGAATGTGCCTGAGGAGAACATCACGGTCGTGACATTCACTCGAGACTCACGCTTCGACTTCATCGAAAAGGTGGTCAAGGTGTTCACGTTGTGGAAAATCCCCATGGACGAGGAGAAGGGTAAAAGCTTTGTACGGACGTTCCACTCTCGCATTCTTGATTTTTTCAGATGGTCGCCGCTATTTCAGAATGCGAAGGCATTCGAGTTTCTCAGCAAGGACAACACCGCTGAAGACGAAGAGCCGGAAAACGTCTTGGACGTTAGGTTGAATGTGCGACAGCTAGACCTCATGAACCGGTGCTACCAGAACCTGTTTGAGAACAACCAACGTTTCCGCGAATTGATCATCGAGCTTGTTAAACATTCTGTAAGCATCGGAGAGCCCCTTAATCCGCAGGATCCAGAGCATGCCGCACGCATAGCTGTGATCAAGCTCTGCTCAGCTCGTGATCAAGAGGCCTGTAAGGCGGTGGAGTCACTTTGGCGTAAGGCTGGGTATTGGCCAATGCCTGGGGTAACGACTGAACTCGAACCCATAAGGCTAAAGGGGCACACGTTCCATGCTCACGGATACGCAGCGGACTTGAACGCTCTGGTGGTGCTCGGACTCGACCGAAGTGAAACTGACACCATAATGGTCGAAATGGGCAAGACGGAACTCTCTCTGGCGCTGAACATGAGGAGGATTTTCTTCAGACTTTTCTGTTCGAAGCGCGTCCTGTATTTCACGAACTACGAAGAGGCCTTGTGCTCGCTCGAGACGCTGAGAGGAGAGGTTTCTGCTGTCCCCAAATTTAGCTATCAGGTCGGCGGAGATATCAGGCCAGCTCCAATCATGCAGGCGTTCCACAGCGCTGCATCTTTCCTTGAAAACCTCGGTCTTGGGGTGCCTGAGGCAGTGAAGGCGATGGAGTTCAGGAAGAACGATATCGAAGCAAAATTCTTCGAGGCGCTTGGTCTGTTCTGGCCAGCATTTGAGAGCTTCCTCGCTGATCAGACACCGCGTGTTTTCACCTTCAACAAGATGTTCTCTATGTACAGCGAGCATGGCGAGGAAAACCTCAGCAAGCTT
This sequence comes from Pseudomonas sp. GW821-FHT04D07, assembly GCF_059420225.1. Taxonomy (NCBI): domain Bacteria; kingdom Pseudomonadati; phylum Pseudomonadota; class Gammaproteobacteria; order Pseudomonadales; family Pseudomonadaceae; genus Pseudomonas; species Pseudomonas sp. GW821-FHT04D07. Next base: position 50,073 of record NZ_JBWKTH010000037.1, on the reverse strand, counting down.
CCTGATAGCGTATTGAGAGCTCAAATGGTCACCCTCGTGGATGAATTCCAGGATTGTGGTGCGAACACTATCAGTTGGCTACGCGGTCTACTCGCTGAGCTTCGGCGACGAAGGTTTGAGTATCGCTCTCCACAGGGCTTGATCTTCCCCTCGTTGATGGCAGTGGGCGACGACTGGCAAAGCATCTACGGATGGCGCGGCAGTTCACCTAAGTTCTTCCAACAGTTCGAACAGTATTTCCCGTCGCCCAAAAATCTACGGATCATGCTGCAGCAGAATTTCCGTTCTCAGCAGATGGTTATTGATGCTGCCGAAAGTATCGTGCAGCACACCCGCTCCATTGAAGAAAAACATGGTGTAGCTGCTCATCCCGACGTCAAGGACTTGAGCATCCCGGTTCAGCTTTTGCGACGTGATGATCGGCGCCTGGTGGAGCTGGTCGAGCGACATTATGAGGCAGGGCATGAAGTTATGGTGCTGTCCCGATCCAGAAGCACATTGCGTGAGGTGACTACAAAGCTCGCAGGCGTGATGCAGCGTGCGAAGAGGGAGAAGCGGAAAGAGGATCGAGATCCAATTCGGCTCATGACGTACCACGGCTCGAAAGGTCTTGAGGCCGATGCCGTATTCCTAGTCGGAGATTGCGAGCAGCTTTCCTCGTCCGACTGGCGAAATCAGGCCTATGCTATGGCCAAGCTGGTTATGAATGGCGAAGCAAGGGCCTATGACTTTGCCCAGGGCGAGGAGGTGATGAGGCTCGCGTATGTGGCGATTACACGTGCCAAGCTTCACTGCTACTGGTTCCTTGATCCCCCGAAGCCAGGGGCTCAGGGGTTCCCGAAAGCCTCGGAGCGAATAGACAGAAGCCAACCCTATTTCCGAGACCTCAGGCGCTAAGGGCATGAACATGTCGTCATTAACCTAGTTGAGCATCGAGAGGGCGTGTTCATAGCGTTTCGTAGATGCCACTCTGGAAGGCTGCTCTGGATTAGCTGCTTCGCAAGTACGTTGCTGCGGCGTAGTTCTTCGGTATGCGCACGTTTTGTATGGCGCTCCCGCTGCGGCTCAGTGACAGAAATGCATTCATGTTAAAGTGCCATCTTTCTGTCAATCAAGTACGCCCGCATGGATGCCTTGTTCCACCGCTTTGACTGTTTTCCTTTGCTCACCCTCACCCTGGCGCTTTCAGGATGCCAAGCCCTAGGGGGCGCATCGTCCTCACCGCCGGTAACCCCGTCAGGGCTAGAGGTGTTCAACGCCCTTCTGAACGGGACCCCAGAGCCGAGCTCAATCGTGCGTGAAGGGGATCGAGTCACTTATATCGTGCGCACCCCGCCGGGTCGGGAGCACCGCTATCTGGCGAGTTTCCAGGCGAGTTGCAGCCAGCCAACTGTCGAGATGTACTTTCGTACTACCGGGGGTATGGTGCCATTCTCTGATGGTCCAAGCGCGCCACCCGAGGAGTTGGGACAGCTTCCTGCAGAACAAAAAAAGCAGTACCTGCAGAGCACGCAACTCAAACAGGTCTGTGCTCAGACAGCACCGCCCGACTGGCGCGCCTTCTCAACACCTGACCATCAGGATTGGCAACTGATCGATCGCGCCAGCCTGAAGGTAAAGGGCGATGAGGTCACGTTCTGGAGCGCCCGAGTCCCGGTCAGCGAGATGCTGACGCCGGACAAAGAAGCCTTGTATCGCCAGTCACGCCAGCGTTGGACAGCCAACTGTTCACTGCAACAGCTCGCCCTCTTGAGTACCTTCCACCTCGCCCCGAAAGGCCACGTCATGGGTGGACAGATACAGGCAAAACCCGTCCCCAAGGGCCAGGGCAGTCTGGACGCCGATGAACGCCAACTGCTTCAGTTAGCGTGCGGCAAACCGCAGTCACTGGAGCAGTACGCGCATTATGAGGGGCGTGAGCAATCACCCTTCAAATTGCCGGCACCGGTGATCGCCCCCTCTATCGTGAAGGCCGTCGAGGCATTGAATATGCCCAGGCCGGAGAAGGGCATCCAGCACCTGCAACTGGTGTTCAACGACTTGACCGAGGCAAACCGACCAGGGCTATACGGCCTGGGGCGCTTGGGGAGCGATACAAGCTACCCGTCGAGCGAGGCGAGCACGCTATTGGTCGAGCGTGGCCAAGGCTCGCTGAACCAGGAGGTTAAAGTCAGTTTCCGAGGTCTGATTACCCTGGGCAAAAGTCAATCCAACACCCTTGCCAGTGGGCTCTCTGTCAAAGAACGTTCACCTGCCACTGACCTCAAGTTCGAGGGTGATTGGGCGACGATGCCGGTCGGTGCGCAGCTGCGATACACCCTGCAGATACCGTTCGTCTTTGACGAAGAACTTAAGATTCCCAAGGACTACGGCTTCACGTGCAACGTTGAATCGCAGCGGCCTGCCAGCACCTATTACCCGAGCCTGACGGGCAACGCAAAAGTACTCAACTGCACCGGCCAGGACTACCAGTGGGGGAGTGGCATCGGTACTTTCGCCTACCTGGAGACGTATGGACTGTTTGTGCCGGTCGAGTATGTCGCGAACAGCCCGTCCAAATGGTACGGGAAGTGGACGATCAAGGCGGTGGAGTAAAACACCTGGAGCGGGAAGCCTGGCTTCCCACTCCCGCTCTACATGGAACGCTATCAGCGACTCAACCCAGCACTCATGGCTTGGACGCTCAGGCACGAAATGGACCCTTCAGCATCACGTCGAGAGCCTTTCATGGTGTGTACCCGCAACTGTTTCAAAACCGCGTTCTTCTTCCTGATCAGCTCGTTCCTTTTGGGCGGTAGTGCGCTCGTGCAAGCCGAAGATACCGTGACCGCCCTCAAGCAGGGCCAGGTCTTCGCTGATATGAAAGCGCTTGAGGCATTCCTGGCCCACGACGGCGGTTCAGTAAGTGGAACCACCACCGGCGAGCTTGCGGGAATAGGTGAAGTGCAGGCTATTAGCATCAGGCACACGGAGCCCTTGATGAGCCTTCAAATAGCCTTGCTGACACACGACACCAATGGTTCTCTGCGGGTCATCGCTCAGACCTTGGCCGTCGCAAGTGGCTACATTGAAGCCGCCACCCGTATTGAACGGGGCAGCCTGTTCATCGATCTGGATGCGATAAAGGGCGCCTGGGGGAGGCTATCAGTTCAAGCAGCAAGCCGATGGGAGGCTTCGCCTTATTGGTATCAAGCTCCACCGCGCGAGTGACAGCGGCGAGCCGGATCATGATCTCGTCGCGGTGGTCGACACGGACTTCAACCTGGTCACGGGCAAGATGCTGTTCAAGCGAGAAGGGGACCCGCGCCCGCTCAAGGCCCAAGTCCATGGCCCAGCCTGCTACCTGGAGGATTTCGATTTCGACTTTTATGCCTGCTCCGCAACCATGAAGACCGTCGATGGAGTCGCTGCGGAAGATTTGATGAATACACCGTGAGAGGATTTACCGGCATAGGTCGGTGCCCAAGTGCTCAAGAGCACCGACATTCCGGTCTGGGTGGGCATTGCCGGTACCAGGCCCCTCAGCAAGTTGACCAACCGGAGTGCGAAGAGGCGGCAGGTGCAGTTGGGCGGTTCTGGATGTCCGCGCAACGAGCCGTAAGGAGAGGGGGCTGAAGGCCGGCGACGTATCAGATGTATGAGGCATCGGCCGGAAGATGACGGCGTACCTGGAACAGAATCCTCCCAAGCAGGAAATTTGCTGCATCCGGATGCTCGGCAGGTACCTGAGAATAGTTTGATCGTGAAAGTGTCGGCCCCTAAAAATCCAAGGTTCCATAATCTTTTAATTCATTGTGCGACTTCGTTCGAGTCCATCGTCCTTCAGCTATTGGGAGTGCTATGCCACTGATTCCGTGGTGCTTGATTCTATCTTCTCAATGTCTTGATTGACGCAAAGTGCTGGGCATGTGGGTAAATCCGGATGGGAAAACTCCGGAGTTTATGTTAAAAAATCCTGCATTAAGGGGGCGCGCGGTTCCATTAGGCGAATTTGGGAGAGGGCAAGGGAATGCAATTTGTTGCTAATGGGCCGGACATCCCCGATGAGCTATTGCAGGCTCATGAGGAAGGTCGCGTAGTGTTCTTCTGTGGCGCCGGTATTTCCTATCCAGCAGGGCTACCAGGCTTCAAGGGGCTGGTAGAGCAGATATATCGGCGCACTGGCACAACGCTCTCTGACATTGAGCAAGAGGCATTCGGCCGAAGCCAGTTTGATGCCACGCTCGATCTGCTGGAGCGGCGTCTGCCAGGGCAACGTCTCGCCGTCCGACAAGCTTTGGCGCAAGTCCTTAAACCCAATTTTCGTCGCAAAGGTGCGACAGAAACTCATGCAGCCTTGCTGAGGTTGGCACGTAGCCGCGAGGGCGCATTGCGCCTCGTAACCACCAACTTCGATCGCGTATTCGACACCGCAGCCAAGCGAACGGGGCAAGCGTTCCAGTCATATGCTGCGCCGATGCTCCCTATTCCAAAGAACAGTCGCTGGAATGGGCTTGTTTACCTGCACGGCCTACTGCCGAAAAAAATAGATGACACAGTATTAAACCGCTTGGTGATAACCAGTGGCGATTTCGGTTTGGCATATCTTACGGAGCGCTGGGCAGCGCGCTTTGTGAGTGAGTTATTCCGCAACTACGTGGTGTGTTTCGTCGGGTATAGCATCAATGATCCGGTGCTGCGCTACATGATGGATGCGCTGGCTGCCGACCGAATGCTGGGAGAAATTACACCGCAAGCTTGGGCATTAGGTGATTGTGAACCAGGGCAAGAACATCGCAAGACCATTGAGTGGGAAGCGAAGGGTGTTACCCCCATCTTGTACGATGTTCGTGCCGGTAGTCATGACCATTCGGCCCTGCATGAGACCTTGCACGCATGGGGGGAAACCTATCGTGATGGCGTAATGGGCAAGGAGCGGATCGTTGTCAGTCATGCTCTTGCACGGCCATCGGCCAGTACGCGACAGGATGACTTTGTTGGTCGAATGCTATGGGCGTTGTCTGATAAGTCCGGCTTGCCAGCTCGACAGTTCGCAACGTTCAACCCCGCCCCATCGCTGGACTGGCTACTAGATGCGTTTTCCGAGGAGCGCTATGAGCACGGTGATCTCAATCGTTTTGGCGTACCTCCGCGCGATGAGGTAGACGTTAAGTTGCGCTTCAGCTTAGTTCGCCGTCCGGCACCATATCCACTCGCACCAGCGCAAATGTTGGTGTCCGGTGGTATCTCGAGTTCCCAATGGGACGATGTGATGTTTCAGCTCGCCCGTTGGGTGGTGAGGCACTTGAATGATCCACGGTTGGTTATTTGGATTGCGCAGCGAGGTGGGCAACTGCATGACCGTTGGGTTTGGCTGATTGAGGAACGGTTGAATGAGTTTGCTCGCCTTGAGCGTGAGGGTAAGGCGGCTGAGTTGGACGAGATTCGCAGCCACGCACCCAACTCCATACCTGGACTGTTGATGCGAACTTTATGGCGGTTGGTTCTCAGTGGGAGGGTGAAGTCGCCATGGCGTGAGTTTGATATCTACCGCTGGAAAGATCGCTTGAAACGGGATGGATTGACAGCCACGCTGCGGCTTGAGCTCCGGGGGGTGCTTGCGCCCAAGGTAGTATTAAAGAAACCATTCCGCTTAGGCGAGGAGTCCAAAGTTACGGATGAGCCCACCCACATTCGACACCTCGTGGACTGGGAATTGGTACTGGCAGCTGATCACGTGAACTCTACGTTTCGAGACCTCACAGACGATGCTTGGGGATCAGCTTTGCCGTTGTTGCTGGACGACTTCCAGCAACTACTCCGTGATGCGTTGGATCTGCTGAGCGAGTTAGGTGAGGTTGACCATCAAAGAGACCGATCTCATTGGGATCTACCATCTATCAGTCCGCACTGGCAAAATCGTGGCTTTCGCGACTGGGTATCGCTTATTGAGTTGTTGCGCGATGCGTGGTTGGCGGTCCGTACAGTCAATGCCGGCCGTGCGACGCGGATCGCGCAGGTGTGGTTCGAACTCCCATATCCAACGTTTAAGCGCCTGGCATTCTTCGCCGCCAGCCAGGACGATTGCATTGCTGCCGAAAATTGGGTGGGTTGGCTGTTGGGCGATGGATCTTGGTGGCTGTGGGCAGTGGATACGCAGCGAGAGGTATTTAGGCTTTTGGTACTCCAAGGTGGTCGATTGGTAAAGCCTATCCAGGATAGGCTGGAGATGGCCATCTTGAGTGGTCCGCCGCGTGAGATGTACAGAGAGGACCTTGAAGCAGATCGTTGGCAAGAATTGGTCGAGCACTCTGTGTGGCTGCATCTCTCCAAACTCAATATATCAGGGCTCGCTCTGGGGCCCGCCGCCACAGTGCGCCTGGTCGACCTGTCACGTGCTAATCCTCACTGGAAATTGGCGACCAACGAGAGTGACGAGTTCTCGCATTGGATGAGTGGTACCAGTGACCCGGACTACGAGGAACGGAAAGATGTTGAGATTGCGCCTCACAAAAGGCACGAACTCGTTCAGTGGCTCAAGCAGCCGCTACCCGATCGCCGCTCCTTTTATGAGGACAACTGGGTCGAGGTCTGCCGAAAGCATTTAATGAACAGCTTGTTCGCGTTGAGCGACTTGGCCCAAGAGGGCGTATGGCCGGCGGGAAGATGGCGGGATGCGTTGCAAGTTTGGAGCGAAAAAGGGCGGGTGTTGCGATCTTGGCGATACGCCGCGCCTCTGTTACAGAGTATGCCAGATGCAGTACTACTGGAAACTGTACATAGCGTCACACGCTGGCTGGACACCGTGTCCAAGTCGATCAATCGACATGAGGAGCTGTTCCTAGGTCTCTGCCGCCGCGTGTTGGATCTGCCGCTGAATGCTGGTACCGGCATGACGCGAAACGGCCAACCGCTCAACGACCCTGTCACCGAGGCGATTAACCATCCGATAGGTCACGTTACGCAGGCCCTGTTGAACTATTGGTTCCAGCGTGAGCCGAACGACAATGATCAACTGCCATCCGAAATCGAACCTTTTTTCACCGAACTCTGTGATATTCGGGTAGACCGGTTCCGTCACGGCAGAGTATTACTAGGTTCGCGACTAATCGCGCTCTTCCGCGTGGATCGCCCGTGGACCGAACGCCACCTGCTGCTGTTACTTAATTGGGCGGTCAATCCGGTAGAAGCTCGTGCCATATGGATGGGCTTTTTGTGGTCGCCCCGCCTGTATCGGCCACTGCTGATCGCGTTTAAATCACAGTTCCTTGAGACTGCACACCACTATGCCGAATTGGGTGAACATGCCCAGCAGTTTGCTGCCTTTCTGACTTATGCGGCGTTAGGGCCTATCGATGGCTATACGACGAAAGAGTTCCAATCCTCTATCAAAGCGTTGCCCCAGATGGGGCTTCAGGAGTCTGCACAAGCGCTTTCGCAGGCCCTTGAAGGGGCCGCTGATCAGCGAGAGGAGTACTGGAGGAATCGCATTCAGCCATTTTGGCAGCACGTCTGGCCCAAATCTCGTGATCTCGCCACGCCGCAGATAGCAGAATCTCTCGTTCGAATGAGTATTGCAGCGGGCTCTGAGTTTCCCGCAGCCCTGACGTCTGTCCAAGACTGGTTGCGTCCGATCGAACATCTACATTTTGTCGTGCATAAATTGCAGGAATCTGGGTTAAATGACCGTTTCCCAATAGAAGCCTTGGGACTGCTGAGTGCCATCATTGATGATCAAGCATGGGCGCCTCGTGAATTAGGGCAATGCTTAGACGCAATCGTGCGGGCAGCGCCAGATCTGAACCTGGACGCCCGATATCAGCGCCTCTTTGAATATTCCCGCCGCCGAGGGATGTGAGTCTGGAGAGCACTCGAAACGTGTGCTCCTGGCTGAGTGTTGCTCCTTGCAATAGACAGCTTTGGGGCGATCTCTTGCCGGCCGCAGAAATGGCCGGCTTCCATGAGAGGGCGGGAGCACTACTAACCGTTTGGTCAATCCCACGGGTGGCTGTCAGTAGCTCACATTCTTGGGGCGGCTTTGGGAGAGAGTAAGCATCTGGCGAACACATCATGTTGTAGTTAAACGGGCGCCCCTCTATGCGGCAGCAGCTCGGCAATTGTGCCTATCAGTAGTGTCGTCCCGAATGTGTGTAAGCAGATTGTCTATCGGGGCGGTTGCGAAAGCTGTAAGGGTGCTAGGCTGCTTCTAGCGGTCCCTGCAGCAACCAATCCGGACTTGTGGGGCCGCTGCCGGCACAGGCCGCTTTCCATCTACAAGGCTATGCAATGGTAATGCACGATGTTTGACGAAAAGGATTTTGCCGTCGCTCAGTTTTGGAAGATGTTGAAGAAACGTATCGCCTCACGCGAGCGAAGCGACGATCGCCAGGTGGATAAGGCCCTGCTGCAGATGCTTTTTATCGTGGCTCTCGATCAGGGGCTGTTATCGATTTCTGCTGAGAAGCCTATCCACTTCAGGCATCTGTTGATCGCGGAGCACGATCAGGAATTTGACCGGCAGTGGCGGGGCATCTGTGATGAATTAATCGGCATTCTGGACTTGCCACCGCAGGCTGAATTTTTTGGATCGATCATCGACAGATCCTTCTTCACAGAAGCATTCGAAGCCATTGACGGTGAACTACCCCGTTCGCCGGGCGAGGTGTTGAGACTGTTCGATTATCTGTTCTTCGCCAGTGCGGCCGCTGATCTTGGGTCCAGTTCACGCTACCTGAACATGGTCGCCAGGTTCTCCAGCATGTTGGCTGGTCGAGCTTACAGACGAGTCGAGGCATTCGCTTTGACGGGTGAGTTCCTGTCATTGAGTCCCTCCGGAGCGCCTGCCATTCCACCTGGATGGGGCTCTGCCATTGTGCGATTCATCAAAGGTTGGGAGTTTGAGTTGCGGCTTCGCATGGCTTTCCTTCATGTCGGTACGGAACAACTCGCTGAGAAGGCCTTTGGCTCCATCGAGCTCCTGTCTGGGGATTTTGTCCTGATTGACGCTCCTCGGAAGCTGTCAAATCGTGCTTCAGGCGCTTTTCATCAGCTGCGATCAGCATCCGCTGCCGACAGTTCTGTGCAGATGCTGGACGTATTGCTGAGCCGCAATCATTTTCTCGACGGCGTGGTGATGGTTCGTGGATCAGAACGGATCGCTACCAAACACGAGATTCAAAAAGTGCGAGAGTGGTTGGTGGAGTCGAAGATGTTGGTCGCAGTGATCGATTTTCCCTCGGGCAGCCGTAATACGACTATTTCCCATAGCGCGTGGGTGCTTCGCGCCCATCCGACCTCTTCGCGAGAAGCGGTGTTGATGGCGGACATGCGAGCGCTGCTACCTGCCAATCATCGTGATGGTTGGACCGCGTTGGCCGAGTTTGCGGCTCGTCTGGTCCTTGCGTGGGAAGTCGATCAAGATCATGCCGACTGGTCGCTGCCGGAGAGGACCAACAGCAGCGACAAACGCCTGCACAATATCTACCTGCGCGAATTCGGTGATGGCTATCGTGACGTGCCGGGGTTGTGTGTGCGTGTGTCAAGGCAACAGCTGTTGGCGAATCATTCTCGTCTACAAGCCCTTGACTACTTGGCCTCCCAGAAGCCCCGCATCTGGGCTTCCGGTCTGGATAATGCCGCTATCGCCCAACTGCTAGCAGCAAAGCGAGAGCCCCGTGAGCCGATCTATGTGATTGGAAACAATGGTGAGGGTAAGAGCCTGCTGCTGCGTGAAATTGCAGAGCTGTCTGTTGACCAGGGGCGCGCCACCATTGGGGTGGCTTTTGGCTTTAGTGATCGGTTTTCCCATCGCGCCCAGAAGAACAAAGAGGACGTTTTTTTCCGTTATGAGGGGACCCGCAACGCCAACTCGACTGCGTCAGGAAAGAAGCTTGCCTTGGACATGGGTAAGAAGATGTTTGACATCCATTGCGATCCCCATCGACTGGCCGCGTTCAGTATGGGATTGGAACTGTTGGATTTCAGGGCGCGGCGGTATTTGGTGCCTTTCACATCTGAACGGGACAGCCAGGATACTGATTTGCTGGTCAGCTCGACCGTTCTGTTGAGCGATCTCGCCAGGGAAAATATCGGTCTGGTTGAGCCGAGCGCTCTGGCGAGTATGCAGCCTGCGCTGGGGCGCATGAGCGCGCGCAGTGAGGTCACACCATTCTCCGAGCTGAGTTCGGGAGAACAGCAAATGCTAGCCTTGCTGGTGAAGTTGGCGGTTTCGGCGACGCCAAACGCACTCATATTGATCGATGAACCAGAGATAAGCCTGCATGTGAGTTGGCAGCGCTTGCTGCCCGTCATGCTGAGCAGGATGTGTGAGCACTTCGAGTGCGACATGGTGGTAGCGACGCACTCTCCTCTCTTGGTAACAAGTGCGTTGACTGCCAGCAATCATTGCTTTGTTGCCCGAGATCAGCAGTTGATCCCTCTGCGAGTCCATGATCGCGGTTCTGTTGAGCGGGTACTGTTTACTGGCTTTGGTACCCATACTGAAAATAACCGACAAGTACACGAACGTTGTGCCGCGATTGTCTCGGAGGCCATTAAGGCCGTGAACGCGGAGCATCAAAATCTACAGGCCGTCACCCGCTTGGAGGAGGAGCTGGTTGCGATGCGCCGCACCGTCCACTCGGCAACTGGGCAATTGCGCAGTTTATCCCTTGATAGCGAACTGGTGCTCATCGAAAAAACTCGCGAGGCATTGGATCAGTTGCAACGCTGGGCTCAGGAGACTGGGGAGGGTGGGCGGTGAGTCTGTTACCCGCAGGTCGTGACCGGCAAGCAGAAGAAGCGCAGTACCTGGCGAAGAGCCATCGGAGGGTGAAGCGTCGCCCCCATGCGGCGGAAATCATGAAGGGCGAGAATTTCTTTGATGCTGCACGTAGGGAAAGCCATGATGTGTGGGTCGAATTCTACGCTACCGAGTGGCAGACCCCGGCAGGTCCGATAACGGGAGCGGAGCTGATGGCTGCCCTGCGCGATCATTTGGCTGGGTTGCAAGAAGAGCAGTGTTGTTATTGTCGGCAACCGCTCCTTAAAGGCGGCTACGCCCGCCCCATTGAACACGTTCTTTCCCGGTCCGAGCATCCAAGATTCACCTTGCACTTCTGGAATCTCGCAGTCAGCTGTGAACGCTGCAACCGGCTCAAGGGAAAGACACAATCTGAGATTTTTGGGCGTGCGCTCTCCAGTTACCCCGACCATGCGGATTTCGTGTCTCAGTATCATCCAAGGTTGCATGAGTATGATGCGCACATCAAATACACCGCCATTACCCAGAATGGGGTCAATATCCCGTTGTATGCCGGGCGGACCGTCCATGGTCGAAACCTTTGTTCGCAATTCCTTCACGCGGCCGCGCTCGAGATGACCCTTTTATCGCCCAAGTCAAAGCTTTATGGGGACGTGAACACCATTCAGAACTTTATCGTCAGTCATGACGAGGCTGCCATTGACAAGGTTCAGGCGGTTCAGACTGCATTGATCGAGGCCATGGTCAATGCCGCCACCGGTTGAGCATGACGCGAGCAAAGTGGCGAGACTGACCTGAGCACAGATCGGTGCTTGCAGAGGAGATGATCGAGCGGTGTGCGTCACATTGCCACCCCTCACTCCTTGATCCTATTCAAGCGCTTGTACACGATCTTGCGTTGCGTCGTCGCAACCGAGATATCAGATGAACCTGGCACCGGCACGGACGGCTCAAGCTTTAAATCGATGAAGTCACAGGTTGAAAATAGTTAAGCATAGGACTAGTCCTGTGCCCGCACCAAACAGCCACGGCACCATAACGTCAGACCTTTGTTGTTTTGCCCTATCACGTTCTTTACGATTATTCAGTGCAATTTCTTCGGCGATTTCTTTACAAAACTGACGGCGTTGATCGATGAGGGTTTTGCTGAGAGTAGCTATGCTTTCGCTCTGTTCTTTAATAGACGTATGTAGCTCTCTGATCGTGGTATTTAATTTGTCGCCCTGATTTGAGACATTTCGGCTCAACAGATTTTCAGTAGATGTCAGCATCATATTTTGATGCTGGATCTCGCACTTCGGCCTCCTAAGCCGTTCACAGCGGCTTTGGTCTTTTCGGGTGGTTTATTGAAGGCAGCTCATACTCGCAAAGACTGAGTAAACCTCAACCGGTCAATGAGCCGTCAGTACACGGTGGTCTTGAAGGCAACACCGCCTGGGAAGAGGTTGTTGCTAGCCGTCATCCCGATCTAATAATCGAGCTAAACCCTTTAGCTGAGATAGCCGGCCATTTCCCGGGTGGTTGTAAGGAGATACTTCGCTTGTCGCGTGCCGGTGATGTGTTCTGAGCTGGCGAACTGAGTGAATTTTGGCGCATTCCTCGAGAAAACAGCTGCCTCACAACTGACACATGCTTTTCCCTTTTGATGAAGCGCTTTTTCTGACAGATGCGTCCTCATGGATGCACTACATAATTAGGGGCACCACAAAATCGAGCAGTTGCGCAGCAGACCCGTTCGATGAACCCGCGGAACGTTTTCGCAGGTTCGCACGGGAAAATTGACGCCGGCCGCTCAGCCATCACCGCCTATCGCGCCTGGAGCGATAGCGACTACAGGGAGAACAAACAAATGGATTTGAGTCCTGATACCACTGGCGATACCACCTATACGGTCCTGCTCAAGCTCAGCACAGAGCAAATGAAGAACCATGGCTTTCTGTATGAGCTGGCCCGCCGTATGGAGGACTGGGCCGGTGTCGAGATACTGAGCGTCCAGCGTAATGGGCATCGCGAAAACACATAGAGCCCGATGGACTATCGGGCTTGAGAACGAACGGCTTGTAAGTGAGGCCGATAAAAAACCATGGGATGGTGGAGGTACACGTGCACCCTTTGAATCTGGCAATCGCCTTTCAAGTTTTGGACAACATCAAAAATGGCCAGCTGCGTAGCTGCCTGGCCATGGGGTTTGAAGAGAAAGATCTGCAAACCCTGATTGATCCTCGCAGCATGGGGACGTTGGTGAACTCACCCGTTCCCTGGTTCAAGGTCGTCGTGGATGGCAGCATCGTCCACCGTCTGTTGGCCCATGCCAGTAATACGGATGAAGAGGACACGATCCGCCGCGCAATCACCCTGGGCGCGAGCACCCCCATGATCACTGAGCTCTTTGGTTTGCAGGCCAAAGAGATTGCCGTGCGCCGCGATATCCTGGGGATTCCCTGTCGCAAGGGACGTTGGCCTCTGGTCGGCCCTGAGGAAGAGCCCCGCCTGTGGGAGCATTGGGTCCGCCTGACGAAAGAGCAGGGCACCAACTTGCAGAACCCACGATCCGTCCTGGAGGTGGCCATGTCGATGACCGAGTGCGAACCCACCTTGAACCTGACCATGGTCTGGAACCTCGTCCAGCGTTGGATCGCCGAAGGGCTGGTGTGAGGGCCTGAGGATTCGATAACCGTTACGGAAATTGCTGCAGGTCTGGTGAGAGGACCGTTACTCCCCCTCACCAGACCTGCAGCAAGAGCCGCCCAGTCTCACCGTCGCCACGACGCGCGCGAAGGCGATGGGAGGCGCGTGCGGCGGACGCTTACGCCTGTGCGAGCTGATCGATGAAGGCCCCCGCCGCCTTGCCAGCAAGGTGAAATGATTTGAACTCAATGCGCTCCTTGTAGAGAATCGCCACCTTTGTGCCGAAAGGAAGCGCGCGATGAAGTTCGAAGGGACTTTTCAATACATGGGCAATCACGGGATCGTCTTCAGCGTCTCGCAGATCACCCTCACCGACAGTGAACGTGGACGCCTGCGCGAGCTGCATTTTGGCGAGGCGAAAAGCGCCCACTATGAGGTCAACAGCAAGGTCGTCGAGGTGTACGACAAGATGCAGGCCAAGAGCCTGCCGTGCACGATGAGGATCGGCATCTCCAAGCCGCTGACCCGGCAACAGGGCGATGTCCTCAATGCCCAACGCACCAAGATCGCCAACCTTGCCGCCACGGCCTTCGCTTCCGCCACCACTGCCGTGTCCTCCTCTTACGTGGGTATTCCTGTAGGGGCCGGCGTGCGCATGTACGCCAATGAAATCCTGCCCACCTACCATGCTGGCGACGTACTGGTCAGCATCGAGGCGCAGGTCAACGGCGGTATCGGCCCGCAACACACCCTCTCGACACTGATCATCAAGACCTGACTGGAGACGCACATGTCCGACATTACCCAACTGGTCATTGCCATGGTGCTGTTCTTTCTGTTCGATCGGTTTCTCAAGCCGTATCTGTTGCGCAAGTGGCTAGGGGTGGTGCTGGTGGTGGCTGGTGCGGTTGGCTGCGTTGCAGCGAGCCAGGTCCACTTGTTGGGGTTTGATCTGGGGTTGCTGTCGATCTTCGCCGTGGCGTTGGGGGTGGGATTGTTCATCAAGCGGCGGCGGTTCGAGCAGATGGATTGAAGGGATGATCGGGAGAATTGAGTGTGCAGTGGCACCTCTGGGGTTTGCCCTCGATTCAGATCTGATTTGTACGGCAGGGCCACATGGAAAATGAACCTGACCATGGTCTGAAACCTCGTCCAGCGTTGGGTCGCCGGCGGGCTGGTGTGAGGGCTTGCTGATTCGGTAACCGCCCTCTGAGGCGGTTACCGTTTTGGTAAGAAAAGCTCGGCCCCTCTTACGAGACGACCTTCAGCAAACGCTGCCGCAGGTCCACTTCAGTCAGGCCCGAAACCCTTGAAGTTTTTCCTCCAGCGCTGAGTCCACTCGGCGTTGCGCCAACTCAATCAGATGAACCATGCCCATAGCGACCTTGCGGTTTGAACCTGTGAGGTTGTCTGCATGATCGTAGGCCATGGCCGCGGCCGATTCGAGAATGGAGCAGGCGTCAACGAGCGTTTGTTCCTGATTGTTTGGACCCGCGACATTGTCAGGGCGAGAGGGTTTGGATGTGGAGGGCCGCGGAAAAATGTAATGCGCCAATGCTCGATCGACGGCATCAGGGGTAAGGTCTAATGGGCTGGGCGTCGCCGGCGGGTTGGGTGTGGCTTTGAACATGATGGAGCTCCTGTGATGGGCTACCACCGCCTGCTGTCAAACAGGGAAGGGTGGCAGCTGTACGTAGGTTGACAGACCGGACACAGGTACCCGGCGCACCCGAAGATGCCCTGCGCACAGCCGCCATAACACGCACGACAGGCTCGCGCCTGCAATGAGGATTGGCGCGCTGCTTGCGCCTGTGAGTATCGGTCTGTCAAAACCGGTCACCGAGTGAGCGATGACGAAACGCAGACTAGCCACCGAAAATATCAGGCGCAAGCGGCCGGGATTTTCTAGGAAATTTCACTCGAGGGAAAGCGAGATGTCTTGCTGGCCATGGCAAATCACGACCAGGAAACGCTCTGTCAACAGCTCACGGGGCTTCACACCCTTTCCATCATTCACCCAAAAACTCATTGATCCTGGCTGCATGAGAACTTTGGTGAGCTCGCCTGTTCCCAGGTTCAAGGTCGTTGTGGAAGACACCGTCGATACCCGTTGTTGGTCTATGTCGGCAATACGGATGAGGAGGACACGATCCGTCGCGCGATCAGCCTGGGCGCGAGTACACCCATGCGGTTGACTCAAATGCGAACGCTCCCTAGCATCGCCGCCAGTAAGCCCATTCATCGGACATCCGGACGTCTGATTCCTATGCGAAGCCCTCTGTTACTGCTCTCCCTCGTGACCCTCTCGTCTTTCGCCCACGCCGACCTGGCTGGCGTCTGGAAAGGCACTCTGGACAAAAGCCCCATCACTGTCTGTTTCAACGCACCGCCTTTCGAGGGCGCCAGTTACTACTACCAACGCTTCCTGACGCCCATTCAACTGACCCAGAGCAAGACGGGTGAGCCATGGGTCGAGGCAGGTAATACCGGCATCTGGCGGTTGGATGCACCACAGGGCGATGTGTTGACCGGGGCGTGGAGCAAGAGTCAGGACAGTCAGCCAGCTCCCTTGCACCTTGAGCGCATCGGCACTTCATCAAACGATAGAGACTGTACCAGCGATACCTATAACGACCCAATCGACGCCGTGCCGCCGGCAGCCAAGATCGAGAAAAAAAGCTTCCAGGACCACCCCTATCAGGTGAAGACCCAAGGTGCGCAAGTCACCTTGAAGCTTGAAGGGGATGCCCCGGCCATTGCCAAGATCAATAAGGACTTGGCACGCCTAGCGATCAGCCCAGAAGGTCAAAAAGATTTTTACCAAGAGCGGCGCAACTCCCTGGGTAACAGTGGCGGGGTCTTCACCAGTGAACTACTCGTCGAGCCCACGTATTGGTCGTCGCAATGGATCACCGTCCGCTTCTATCGCTGGACCGCCGGTTACGGCATAAACGGTAACAGCTGGGGCCGGCACACCTGGAACCTGAAAACCGGTGAAAGCGTTGACCCGTGGTCTTGGCTGGGTGGACGCTACGAGTGGCATGATCCTTACTACGGCAATATCAAACTGCCCGCCAAGTTCGGAGCCTGGATGGTAAAGCAACCCAAGGGGGCCGAGGATCAGGTTGAGCCCGAAGGCTGCCACGCCCCCAGCTACTCCGACTCAGACCTGACCTTTGATGCCCAAGGCATAAAGCTCTCTACGCGCGCCACGGGCGACGGTTGCGACGTTGAGCTGAGCTTTAGCTGGGACCAGTTGCAGCCAATCCTGACTGCCGAGGGCAAGGCGGCACTGCCCAGTTTGAAAATGCCCTGAGGCCTTTCCACCCAGGAGGTGTCACCCGGTACGGAGGAGGGGCAGCGGGGTTTACTCACCCCCGCTGTTTTCGCTGATGAAATCCAGGCGCTGGCTCATCCACTGCCGAACGATTTCCCGCGCGGCCTGCTGCGCCTCGCTCGCGGATAAACCGCGCTCGTGTTGTAACCAGGTGCTGGTCACCTGCCGGGCGGGTTCAACCGCCGCCAAGGCCTGCTGACGCTGCTTTTTCGGCCAGGACTTGTCGTCGGTCCAGTCACGTGCGATCTGCTCGGGATCGTCCACCTGCGCAACCGGCGCCTTGAGAAAGTCCCGGGGAGACACCGTAGCCCGCAGCGCCATCAAGTGCCAGTCGGCATAGCTGGCAAAGCGGATGGTGCCGGCATTCCCGCTCGCCGCAGACAGCGCTTCGTTAAAGCTGCCGCTCAGTTGCTTCCAGGGACCTTGTTCAAACAGGTTGCCCTGGGGCGCGCAGATCGGCGCAAAGGTGTCACGGGTAGAGCCGTAGAGCGAGCCGAAGGCGTCATAGGCAGCCTCACCCTGGCGCGAGAAAACAAAGCAGTGCACAAAGGCGCGCTGGTCAGCAAAGAACGCGTACTCTGCCCGCTCGATCATCATGCGCAGTAGTGTCAGTTCGACCCGGTCGCGACTCACTGACTGATTGCTCTGAATGTCGCTAAACACCGAGCGCGGAAAGTCATCATCAGCCAGTGCCTTGAGTGCCTGCTGGCGGCTCGCTTCGGCTTCCTCTTGTGTCACCCCACTGGCGGGTTCAAAACGATGCAGATAAACCAGCCAGGCCGCGGCTAACTCACTTTTCGGAAAACGCCTCAGCCCTTGTGCCGCCTCAGCCGGGCGGTAGGGAATACTGGCGATGGTCGCGTCCAGGGCCGCCGTGTCCGGCTGGGTAAGCGTGCCCACCTCAATCACCCGCTGGCTCAGTAGCGGTTGCAGACAGGCGACCAGTTTGTCCTGTTCCGTGGCGCAGGCGTTGCGGGTTTGCAACCAGGCACGCTGGCCAGTGCGCAAGGCGTCGCGCTGATCGGGTACCAGCTTGGCGATTGCCCGGGTGTAGTGTGCACCAAGGGTGCTGTCCAGCTCGCTCAACTCGGGACTGGCACAGATAGTGCGCTCCACCGGTGTCGAGGCTTTCTGACAATCGAAGGACGCCGCCATGGCAGGCGTGCCCACATTCAGCAGCAATCCGGCAGTCATCAATATTGAACGCAGAGGCTGTACGGGGCGGTCCATGGTTTTCCTTGTGAGAGTTCCTTTCAGGGGGCGCATTGTGCCAAGACCACTGATTTCACGTCTATCGGCCGTGGTGTTTATGACGGCACGACGACGGCTCATCAGCGCGGAACAGGCCGGGCCAGCAAGCGGGGGGTATACCCGCCGGCGTGGACACTGCGTTGCTGGGTCAGTCCAGAGTCCACTTCACGTCTGAGGGGCACGGTGAGCTGACTGCGCACGGCCACCATAAAGTTGAGGCCGAAAAAAGCGCCTTGCTCAAGGTGGCGCTTTACTGCTTCTGGGGCAGCGATTTCATTTTGTGGAATTTTGAAATGGAATGCCCTATGCTCGTTTCAATTCATAGGTATTTTGAAATGAGCATGATCAAGTCTCCACCTCCTACCAATCCGAACCCCTTTGCAGAGATCCTTGAAAAGCACCCGGACAAAGTAGGTGCGTACCTGGAACTGAGCCATAGCGTTGACTCGAAAGGTCGCTACCTACATTTCGACAAACTGAGATTCAGAATCCCTAGCGATTTAGATCCCGCATTGGCTTGGTCCGTGGTGAGGCAGGCAAGGTTGAGGCAGCTGACGGACGTTTTGTTACTAGGCGAGCCCCCAAAAAAGTGTAGTTTTCTTTACACCCCTGCTATGCACATGGCGATCTCAGCGTGCGATCAACACACGACCACTGCCGCGCTCGAATGGATGTGCTCAAAGATAGGTGAGACCAAACATTTACACTATCTTTTGAATGATTTGATTGAAGATGAAGCGATTAGTAGTAGTCAGCTGGAAGGCGCGGCGACTACCACCAAGGCCGCTAAAGACCTCCTTAAAAGGAAAAGGGGGGCGAGAACACTCGATGAGAAAATGATCATCGGAAACTTCAAGATGATGAACCATGCCTGGGATTTTAGGGAGCATGCGCTCACGCTGGACATTATCTCTGACCTGCATCAAGTCGGTGTGGAAGGTATTAGTGACGAGAGCTATCGGCCCGGCGAGTTTAGAAAAGACGACAATATCGTTGTAGAAGATGGCAGTGGTGATGTGGTACATCAGCCCCCACCGGCTCAACATCTTGAAGAACGGTTGAAGGTGATAATCGATTGGGTCAACACCAATCACTCAGACATGGAAAACCAAAGCTATATTCACCCAGTAGTGAAGGCGATCATTATTCACTTCATCATAGGGTATGAGCATCCCTTCAATGATGGGAATGGCAGGGTCGCAAGGTCATTGTTTTATTGGTATTTGTTCAAGAGTGGATTCGGTGCCTTTAGATATATAGCAATCAGCACACTGCTTAAGATATCCCCTATCCAGTATGGAAAGAGCTATCTCTATACTGAAACCGATAGTATGGATCTCACCTATTTTATCGACTACCAGTGCAGGGTTATCGCCAGGGCGATTGGGCAGTTCAGGAAAACATATGAGGCTACTGTTGAAGATATGGAAAAGTTTAACGCTTTTTTATATCAGTCTGGTCTGTATGGGAAACTGTCTGAGAAGCAACGAGTCGTCTTCAATGTGGCGAAATCTGGAAAGGCGCAAGAGTTTACGATTACCAATGTTAAAGAGAATTTAGGTTGCGCCTACAACACGGCTGCAACAGTGCTTAATGGTTTGGTTGAGCATAAGCTGTTCGAAAAAACAAAAATCGGTAATGAATGGGTTTTTAATATGATTGATGCTAGCCAGATTATAAATGGCTGGAAAAAATAGAAGGTACAGCCTCGACGTCCAACGACGTATTTAACGATGATGGATGCGCTCTAGCCGATCGGCGATATTCCCAGCGTGCGAGGTGCTCTTCGCAACCCGCAGGGTCACCGTGCAGTGGTCAATTGATTCCGGACTGTTGCGGTTCAACTGAGCCGGAGCCAGCCTTGGGTTTCCTCTCTCGGTCCAGGCAGGCACCAGTCAATTGCCTGAGGAGGGCTGAGTCGAATGAGCGGGAAGCCAGGCTTTCCGCTCATTCGCAAAGTGCCGTCAGCCGCTGACGGCCTGCTTATCCAGAACAGAGCTCATTCTCAGTTGTGCCAGTTCAATCAAATGCATCACCCCCATCGCCACCTTGCGGTTCGAGCCGGCTTGGTTGTCGGCGTTTTCATAAGCGGTGGCCGCAGCGGATTCCAGAATCGAATAGACATCGGCCAGGGCGTCCTCCTGATTCCTGGGTTCATTCAGATGATCATGCAGTACGGTGACAGAGGCCGGTTTCGGGCAAGCGTCTGGACCTAGGTTGTAGTGAGACAAAGCCCGGTCGGCGATACGAGGGTCGATGGTTTCAACGTTGGGTATTGCAGGCGGATTGGGGGTTACTTTGAACATATTTGCACTTCCAATGTTAAGTGGAACTGCCAGTTATCGCTGCTAAACGAAGAGGTGGCAGCTGTACGCAGGTTAGCAGACCGGAACATTGGGAACCCGGCGCACCCGTGAGGATGCCCTGCGCACAGCCACCATAAAGCGGAGGCAAAAAAATAGCGCCCGACTAGGGTGGCGCTGTGCGCCCAATGTTTATTTCCAGGCTGCTAAACCTGATCACTGATGAGCAGTGACAGTCGAAGCCTAGCCGCGAGATTGGGCGCATACAAGCGGTCAGGATTTTCTAGGAAATTTCACTCGAGGGAAAGCGAGTTGTCTTGCTGGCCTTAGCAAATCACGATCACGAAACGTTCGTTCAACTGCCCGCCGAACCTCAAAAAGCTCCCCACCGTCCACCCTGCGCCCACTTCACGCCTGAAGGTCACCGTGAGCTCTCGAGCGACGGCGTATACCTGCTGAAAAATGCCCACCGTTTTTGCGAATTCCCCTACACGTGTCTTGCGTATCTATCTGCAAAGCTGAGGGCCAGGAGGCCAGTAACGGCTGCTGATTCTTTGAAACGTTGTGCTGAGCTTCGTGGTGGATGAAACCGCAGGCGGGCTACCAGTGACGTATGACTATGGAGTGTTGCGGTTCAACTGAGCCGGGCCCGGCCTTGGGTTTCCTGTCTCAGTCTGGGCAGGCACCAGCCAATTGCCCTGGGAAGGCTGAGTCGAATGAGCGGGAAGTCAGGATTTCCGCTCATTCGCAGGGTGCCGTCAGCCGCTGACGGTTTGCTTATCCAGCACTGAGTCCATTCTCAATTGCGCCAGCTCAATCAAATGCATCACGCCCATCGCCACCTTGCGGTTCGAACCGGTTTGGTTGTCGGCGTTTTCATAAGCGGTGGCCGCAGCGGATTGCAGAATCGAGCAGACATCGGCCAGGGCGTCTTCCTGATTCCTGGGTTCATTCAGATGATCATGCAGTACGGTGACAGAGGCAGGTTTCGGGCGCGCCTCTGGACCGAGGTTGTAGTGAGACAAAGCCCGGTCGGCGATACGAGGGTCGATGGATTCAACGTTGGAGAAAACAGGCGGATTGGGGGTGGGTTTGAACATAGATTGGTTACTCCCGATCTGTTGAGGGAGCCGCCAACATCGCTGCTAAACGAGAGGGTGGCAGCCGTACGCAGGTTAGCAGACCGGTGATCAGGAAACCCGGCGCACCGAAGTGCCCTGCGCACGACCACCATAAAACGGAGGCTGAAAAAAAGCGCCTCGTAGAAGGTGGCGCCGTGCGCCTGATCACAATGGGCTGCTAAACCCGGTCACTGAATTGGCAGTGACGGATCGAAGCCTAGCCGCGAGATCAGGCGCAAACAAGCGGTCAGGATTTTCTAGGAAATTTCACTCGATGGAAAGCGAGTTGTCTTGCTGGCCTTGGCAAATCACGACGACGAAACGTTCGTTCAACTGCCCGTCGAACCCTAAAAAGCTCCCCACCGTCCACCCCGCGCCAACTGCACACCTGAAGGTCGCCGTGAGCTCTCGAGCGGCAGCGATTCCTGCTGAAAAACACCCACTGTTTTTGAGAATTCCCCTACACATGTGTCTCGTATCCATCTGCGAAGCTGAGGGCCTGCAGGCCAGTAACGGCTGTGGGTTCTTTGAAACGTTGTGCTGAGCTTCGTGGTGGATGAAGCAGCAGACGGGCTACCAGTGACGTATGACTATGGAGAGATTTACGTGGCAGACATGGACAGTAGAGCCGCCGGTAGCATCGCAGGTGTCGTCATCAGTTTTGTTCCCATCAAGGGGTACGGTTTCATCAAAGGGGAGGACGGGGAGCAGTACTTTTTCCACCTTGATGACGTCGAGGAGCGAGCGCCTCTGGTGACGGGGCAGCATGTCACGTTCATGCCGACACCTTCTGCCAAGGGCTCGAAGGCAAAGCGCGTGATGCCTGGACCTGGTCCGACAGTCATTTACGTTGATCCGGACGACTTCGTCTGGTCCAAAGCAGGCCCACCGAAAGGCATGAAGGCGGTGCTGATCACCGGTAAAGGCTGGAGCGAGTCCGACGATCCCAACGAGGCCCGCCAACTGCTGATCGAGACCGCCAGGCTGTGGGGTGCGAACGCGGTGTTACACGTCACCCAGTCCAGGTACACGGAAGAAGAGGCCGGCTCCAACTACAAATACACGGTGCACCGGTTTGACGCCGAGTTGGCTGTCGTGAAGGTGATCAAAACCACCTCTGACCCTGAGCTCATTGCGGCCTCGCAGGCGCAGATGCAGACGTTGAAGGACTGGTGGGCAAAATACAAAGCACAACACAGCAGCGAGCAGGACGGGCCTTCTGCCGCGACGCGCCATCGTGGACAGTCCTATCGGCTGGGCTTCTGGCTGGGGCGGTTTTCTGGCCGCTACCGGAGGGCTGAGGATGACGCCATGGACTGGCTAAAGAACAAAGGCGTGCCCGCTGTTCTGGCCGGGATCCTGACGTGGTCGGTGAGGCTGAGCTTTCTCGGCTGTTTCTTGTATTTGGCGTTTTGGATAGCGCCCTTGATTCTTGGGCTCTTGGTGCTGATGGGCATTCTGAGGAATGATCCTGACTGCGGCGCAGAGAGAGTGGACTCTGAAGTGGAGGAGCTTTGACCTGATCCGACATCGATAGATTCGACCACGCAACGGCAAGAAACTGGCGGTCTCACGGTCCTCGAGGGTAATGCCACTTCAACAGTTTCTCTATTGAGAGACCACGCCGTCAGCATTTGCCGAAAAACCCTACAGGCGCTTCTGCGGATCATCTGCAAAGCTGGTCTGAACAATCGCACCATTGAACTGTGCGAAGAATGGAATCTCAACAGCAGAGGTCAGCAGCATGGCGGACGACATTAAAAAGCAGAGACCTTCATATCGCTTGGGCTTCTCGCTGGGGCGGTTATCTGGCCGCTACCTGAGGTCTGAGGATACAGCTATGGGGTGGCTAAAGGGCAAAGGCGTGCCCGCCATTCTGGCGGGCATCCTGAAGTGGTCGGTGAGGTTGGTTTTTGTAGGTTGTTTCTTGTATTTGGCTTTTTGGATTGCGCCGTTAATCGTTGGACTTCTGGCGCTCCAGGGGCTTAAGAGAGGAAAGTCGGGCTGTGGCGGAGAAATAGTAGATTTTGATGTGGAGGAGCTCTGTCCTGATCCCCATGCACCTAAATATATTCATGACCCGAGGTTTGATCGTGACTTGTAGGAGTCAATTTTCTTCATCTGGCTCCGTATTTTCATGAATGCTCTCTATCATTATGTCCCCACCCTGGCCTCCCTGTTGTTGGGCTCCACTGGTTCCACCTACCAACCCTTGGATAATTGGTCCAGCGTGTATGCCCGCCCAAGCCAAGGCAGTGATCCAGAACGTTGGCAATATGATGAATAGCGCGGCCATCACATAATTCAGCAGCATGTCGGCCTGTATGTTGTGCAAGCCCATCAACGGGTCCAGATTCGAGTAGGGCGAATTTTGGCCGTACAGGGCGTCGAGGATGGTGCTATCGATCCAGCGCGCAAGCTGAAACCAAAAGTCCACGAAGATCATCGCGAACTGCACGATTGAAACCGTGACGGCGGCCTTCAGGTCGTAGGTGCTGAAAATCAGCACCAGTGGTATGCAGATCACCAGCGCCATCTTCAGCGCCGCCATCACCATGGGCAGCGCCTGGCGCACAACGTCCATGGCCGGGAAGTACGCAGCTGTTCCCATCGATAAGCCAATGGTGCTCACCGCTCGGCTCAAGTCGTTGTAAAGGGAGCTTTGCACCTGACCGCCATAGTCAGAGTAGAGCTGCCCTTGGGTCATCCACTGGCTACTCGGCGACACCACTTGCCGAATGATCGCGTCGTTCACTTCATCCTGGGGCATGGAGCCGGCCCACCGCACAAAGCGATCCAGCAGAGTGATGTCTACCTGAGTCAGTAGCCGTGCGCGCAGCCCCTGATCACTGTCGGCCCACCACTGATTGCAGGTCGGGTAACCGCCGCCATGGCTGACCTCAGCCAACCCCATGTCTCGCACCGGGTCGTAGGGCCACTCAACTCGCGGGGTCTTGGAATGGTAGGTGTCGTAGTACCCGGACTGCTGGTTGAAGTACCGGGAGCCGATCCAGTTGATGTCGTGGGTTTGTTCGTCACTCAGGGTAGGGCGGCTCATGAACAGCTTGGCCCGGGAGTAGCCGTAGCAGTCATTAGTAAAGTCAGCCACTTCCTGGGTGAGCACCGGGTCATGCAGCCGGGTGGTGTTGACCTGCATGCGCATCTGCCGCAGATCCGTCCCGCACGGAATGGCCGCCACCGCAGCGCCGGTCACCGCCTTGGACATTGAATGCACGAACCACCACCACACCGGCACGCGAGCGCTCTGGTTATTCAGGGAGGTGAAGGAGCGGCCCCAGCCGGTGTCCTCGGGCGCCGGCACCTGGTACTGACATTGTTGCGAACGCGTGTCGTCGAACTGCAGGGTGGTGAGATTGAGCTCAATGAAGGGCACGCCCGCAAACATGATCACGGCGGTGGCCAGCCAGAGCCGATTCTCGATGCGGGTGGCGGCCAGCAGCCCCTTGTTGCCCTCATCGGCGCCTTCGTCACGGGCCTTGAGCCATTCCTGAAGCAGGATCGCAAAGAACGGCAGGGCAAAGAGCCCTGAGTCCATCAGCACGTCCCAGATGCCGTTGCCGACGAGCCAGCCCACCAGGGTGAGGTAGTACTCCAGATAATCGTTGGTGTAGAGGGTCATATCAGCCTCCTAGCTGCGTGTGAGCGCGGGACAGTTCCATCAGAACCAAGGCCATCACGACCGCAATTTCGGCTCGGCGCCAGCGCAGGCTCGCGCCCGGTTCACGCTTGAGTAGGCGTGCGCGGTACTTGAGCCACCCCAGTAGGGCAGCGCTGTAAAGCCCCATCCGCCAGGCAAAGAAATACCAGTAGGTGTGAGCTCTCCAGGATTGCCAGGCCGGCAACCCCTGCATCACATACACACCGCCGAGGTTGAAGGCTGCGGCGATGATGATGACCAACAAGGCGACGGCGATGGGCCCCCAGATGCCCAGGCTTTTGAAACGGGAAGAAGAGGGCGTGCTCATGGCTGCATCCTCCGACGGCTGTTGACGTCCTTCTCCACGCTCTCAAGGCGGTTGGTGTCCGGGTCGCCCTCGTAGATGGTCCGGGAGTTGTCCTTGCGCTCGGTGTGGCGGGCGATGATGGCGGCGGGGGAGTTGCTGGTCAGGGCACGGCGCAGCTCCAGCTCGGTCCGCAGGTTGGTGATTTCCTGTTGCAGGGATTCACGCTCCTGGTTCACTGCTGCTGTGGCGATCTCGTTGGCGGCGACGTTGGGTTCCTTGTTGCCGGCCAACAGGGCACGTTGTAGCAACAGGGCTTTCTCCAGCACGCTGGTGACGGCGGTCTCCGACGCCAGGCGCTGAGCCAACAGCTCCTGGTCGGGCTCATCGCGCAGTGCGGTGATAACGCCACGGGTGATGGGCATCGAGCTGCTGCCAGCGGCGGCGAGGTTCTCCAGGCTGGGCGGCTGGGTACCGGCAATCAGCGCTTGCAGCGACTGGAGTTTGCTTTCGTACTCTTCCTGAATCAGTGGCGTCAGGCCGACACCGGCCGTGGTGCTGCTCTTGGTGCAGTCCTCACAGGTCTGCTGTTCCACTTCGCCCAGCACTCGGTTGGCGAAGGTGGCGGCTTCATCGGGTGAGCGCCAGACACCGCAGAGCATGCCGTTGTTGCAATCGGCGGGCGCGATGGGCGATGACTCTGTGGCGCCACGACCATTGAGGAGGTTGTAGCCGGCCTTGGTGACGGTGTTCACCACCCGGATTGGTGGCTGGCCCTGGCCACCGGCTTTGTCACCACCCACCCAGGGAATGCCGGTGTTGCCCTTGTCCGACTCGGCCTGGGCTGTCACCGCGACGGCATCGCTTTTCTGGCCCATGGCTTCCTTGAGGGCCTGGCCTTCAGCGAGTGAGCCCCAGCCGCTTTGGCTGCCGGCCACGTTGATCATGCGCTCGGCCATGGCGCGACAAGTGCTCTTGGAGCGATCGAAGTCCAGACGAGCCTGCAGGATGCCGTTGGTGAGCAGGTTGTACAGGGCCGGGTCCGCCCGCTGAATGATCAGCGCCGGCAGCGAGGCCACAGCTCCGGTGGCGTTCTGAATCAAACTCCCCATGATGCTCTGAAAGCCATCGGTGAGTCCGTTGAGCTGGTTGTGCAGGGTGGTGGACAGGTCCATGTTTCCGCACATGAGGTTGCTGTTCCAGCCGACGCCCACGCCGAAACTGCGCATGTTGCCGGCACGTCCCATGGACACCGCATTACCACCACCAATGCGGTACAGCACATCGTCACCGATCACACTGCCGGAGTTGCTGAAACTGGGAGTCGCTGCGAAGGTGAGGGGGCCCGATAGGGCCGTGAGGAGGACCAGCCAGGGGGCGGCTGAAGAAGAGTGAAGCACTGACATCCAAGTCATGAGGGGGAACTCCGTTCCGTAAAAAACGATGCAAAGACGGGAAAAACGTTACTGAGGGCCGGTGCTGCCGAGGAAGGTCTGTCCCTCTCGCTTGCAGCAGGTGTAGGGGCGCCACAACGACCAGGCATAACCGCCGTCCCGGGCCTGCGGGTGAGGGCCCGGGTGAGGAAAGACCGAGCAGGATTGACTGAGCACCGGCGTCAGCGATTGCCACTTGCCCGTGCTGGGATCGGATTCGCGTAATTCCCCCGCTGGCCAGTAGCCCGGGCTGGGCAACGCCAGGAGCGGCTGGTAGACATGCAACTGGCCCGGGCGGGTGACGATGTCCCCCGCGCGTTGAGCCGTCACGGCGGAGGCCTTGTAGTCGTCAGGCTGGTGCAGAAAGCCACTGCGCGGATAGACGCTGCCCCACAGGTTCAGTGCCAGCCGGCTGCCGATTTCGCGCAGGCCAGGGATCAGTGAAGGCGGATAGATGCTTTCTGGAATGCCGTGGCGCCAGCCAAGGGGATCCAGGGTGCTGAGCAGGTTGGGTACATAGGGTGTGCCGGCGCCCGCACACGTGTATCCCGAACCGCTGGCAAAGGCATTGAACGCCGCGATGCCTGGATGGCCAATCACATCGACGTTCTTGAAGACGGCGAGGTTGTTCTCGTTCGAGTTGTTGGTGGTACCGCTGCCACCGCCCTGGGCCGTTGGGTTGGTCGGGCTCAGCAGTTTGACCTCGGTCCAGGGATTCTCACCCGTGGAGGAGTAACTGGAGACCACGGCATCGGGCACGTAATGCCGGACCTTGGCCGATGTCTTGACGCTACAGCCGAAGGGCGTGCACCGCAGCCAATAGCACACGCCCACGACCTGGTACTCCAGACAGCTCGGAGACGACACCGACGGGATGATGGTGGCGGTGTCCAGGGCTAGGCTCAGGGTCGAGTAGGGAAGGGCCAGGAGAACGGGTGCCAACGATTTCACACGTCGACGTGGCGCACAAAGACTCATGGCCGATCCCTCCTGAACTGCTCGATCTTCGCGAGCGCTTGCTCAAGGTTTGGATCGCCGTAGACGACGTAGCGCTGGTCCACGACAACGGCTGGCATCTTGGTGACGCCGAGGCTCCAGGCTTCTACCACGTCCTGGTGAGCCTGACTGATCTCGGCGGCAGCCTCGGCCGTGAGGCTTTCTTGAAAGAGAGCCTGTGCCTGGGCTGGGTCGTCCGGCAGCAAACTGGAAAGTGAAGCCTCCAACTGATCAAGTCGATCCAAGTGGAGCAGACGAACGTCCGCCGTCACCTCAACGGGATGGGCTGAGTCCGTGATGACCCAGGTGCTGGCGAAACAGGTTGGGGCAACGGTCAGCAGGGCAAACAGGCCGAGCGGCCGGAGAGAGGGCAAAAGCATCATGGCAAAGGTCCAGGCAACAGAAACCTAGATCCTCTCTAAAACGATACACGATCACAGCCAGAAAACAGGATCCCGGGCGATGGCTTTTTTGTGAGAAGTGCGCAGAGGTTTTTCCGTGGAAGCTATGTCAGGTGCAGGCCCGAGGCCAAAAGAAACTGTGCCAGCAGGCTTTGATGGGTGTCGCTGAGCCGGTATTGAGGAAGGGAGTGGTTCTACCTGCCTGTGTAGCCTTCTCTGAAGTACGAAGGAGAAACTCGCAGCCCTCAATGCGCGGGATATGCACGCGAATGCGGTACATCACATCGTCACGCTCTCCTAAGGGGAAGGTTGGCAGTTCGAACCTGCCCTGGGACACCATATAATTCAAGGCTTACAGCCTGTTTGCTCCAGCCGCTAAAAAACCTATGGGTGCAGGGTGGGTGCAGCAGAGAAAAGAAAGCCCCGCACAGGTTCGCCTGACGGGGCTTTTTTGTAGGATCAGAGCGCTGAGCAGGGTTGCATCTTCTGCGCGCCAAAGTGAGCAGGGGCATTGGCTGTTGCTATTGCCAGGTGACCGCCGAAAAACATAAGCCCCCAAACGGATTTTCCTGACTCGTCGAACGCTACCTTGTAGATAAACGTCGATTCATTAAGATGGCGGGGTGGAAGGCTATCCATCAAGGTCTTTATCTGAATGACCCTGTCTGGATCTGTTATATGCCCAAATGCATCTACAGTCACCTTCGCTGCCAGCCCGAGCGCTGAGCCTTTTTCTACCCAATACAGCGCTTTCACAATCCTCGTCATTACTTCACGGTACGGCTTCCCGTCAAAGCGCACTGCTATGGCAGGACGAAGGATCTTCCCGTTAAAGGGGTGAAAGGTAGGCTGGGCTGATCGTATTACCTCGCGTTGAAGTTTTTTGTTCCCAGCCAAGGTACGTTGCATCGACTCAAGCACCAAAAGCGAGTCTTCTCTTAGCTCGCCAGTGCCCAGGCCAATCATGATTTTCACAATTTCATCCGCTGTGGAGCCGCCCTGATTGCATTTTGAGCAGGCTGGAACAGTGTGTAAATTCTTGGGATACGGCTTCGTATAGAGGCCCTTGGGTGGAATGTGATCAGCGGTCGTAGCTGGTCTGATGCCGCAAATTGCGCATAACTTCATCATTGGCTCCTTGCATCAAGTGGTAGCGGCATTCATACCGCCGACGTGTCTCGAATCCGCAATACAGTGGTGGTGGAACAGTCGGCGTGCCGGGCCGTTGCACGGATGCCCAGGCCCGCGGCCAGCAGCTCCCGCACTCGCTTGTGCAGGTCGGCGTCGACCGGGCGCCCTTGATATTTGCCCTCGGCCTTGGCCTTCTCGATACCCTGAGCCTGGCGCTCCCGGCGCTGCTCGTAGTCCTTGCGAGCTATGGCCGCCATCATTTCCACCAGCATTGAGTTGATCGCGTTCAGCATCCGACTGGTGAACTCATCGTTCTTCGTGTCCCGCATTCCCTGGTGACTGGTTGGCAGATCGAGCGCGACGATGCGCAGCCCCTTAGAATCAATCGCTGCTTTGAGCTTCTGCCAGTCTTCCACAGGAAGGCGGGAGAGACGATCTATCGACTCCACCAGCAGCACGTCACCCTTGCGCGCATCCTTGAGCAGACGCAGCAGCTCGGGCCTATCTGCGGTCGCACCGCTGGCATTCTCCAGGTACACACTGGCAATCGTCTTGTCGTGATCGGCGGCGAACTGCTCAAGTGATTCGCGGGCGCGGCCGGCGTCCTGCTCTTCGGTTGATGCTCGGAGGTATGCGCGGATGAACATGATGGGTGCCTGTATCAGTTAGGGTGTTCTCCTAATACTGTTTCACTTTAGGTGTTACTTATCAAGCGAAAAGGCTGAAAAAGGCAAAATCTGCCCGTATCTGGATAGGCATACCCATAGATTCGATAGACAGAGTGATGGCCAAACAGTAGCGTTGCATCGCACCGGAAGCGCCACCCACGAAGCTCATCTTTATCAAGGAGCATGAATGTCCTTTTCTGGCTACAGGGAGCACCCAATACATACCACCGTACGGCGGTTTTTGGAGCTGCGAGATTCACCAGCATTTTCGACAAATGCGGTCGTATTCAGTGAGGCGCATACCTACGCCCGCAATAAGATCTTCGCAATCGCCCAGGCAATACAGCATTTGCTGAAGACCACCCCGGAAGAGTTGACCAGTCTCCCGGGGCTGTATTCAGTTAATGAGTCATTGCAACAGCCGCTTGCCGAGCTGACGGTCTTTACAAACGACGAGAATATCGCACGGCTAGAAAATGCAGCGGCGATCATGGAGAACACTATTCTTCAAGGCATGTGGGCGTTCTCGCCGAATGTGCACGCGACGCTCATTGATGTACTACCGGGGCTTCTCCAAGCCCAGCAAAAATTTGCAATGGACAGCGTCGCCCAAATTGCAGATTCCAGCGATTCTTTAGCTGCGCATCTTGTAGAGCTAGATGAAGAAGTTGTCGTTTTACAGGCTAAGCTCGCTGAGATTATAGAAAGCGCGAATCGTGAGCGGGCCGAAGCTACAACAGCCTTAGCCAAGCTTGACCAGGCTTTCACTATCGCGGAGGGAGCTAGGCAGGTAGCTTTCGATGAAGCACAACGAGTCAATAAATTAGCTGTTGAGGAGGGGCTGAGGAACATCCATGACCAATCTGAAGCCCTCATACTTGAGCTGGAATACAAGCGCGAACAGGCTTCGCAGATAGTTCAGGTGGTGGGCAATATCGGAGTAACCGGTAACTATCAGCGCATTGCGATCAGTGAAGGTCAAAGTGCGAATTTCTGGCGATGGATCACGGTGACCATTTTTGGAGCAGGCATAGCACTCGCTATGGCCACATTCTATAAGTTCTGGCATGAGCCATTTTCGCAAGATACTGCAGTCTCGGTGCTGATTCGGTTGTTCTACGCAATGGTCATAACGTCACCAGCAATCTACACCGCCCGCGAATCTGCTCGGCATCGTACCAACGCTGATCGGGCCAGGCAGACTGAGCTTGAGCTGGCGTCAATTGGGCCGTTTATTGAGCTTCTACCGGAAGAGAGTAAGGTCGCGATCCGCACCGGTCTCACATCGAGTTATTTCGGTAAAGTGACTGAGGCTCATACGGTGAGCAGCCCTCTGGACCCTGAACATTTCAAGAATCTCGTCGAGATGCTGAAGGCAGTAAAGTCTAAGTGAATCGGGGCTGGTAAAAACGCCACAGTGTGTAGGTTTCAACACACTGTGTTGTTTTCGACACGGTGCAGGTTCAGAGCGAGCTTGGGAGGCGGGAAAGGGCACATATCCATAATTCCCACCTGGCCAGCGCCCTTCGGACGGTGTAGTGGTCAACTAATCCCGGACACGACGTTAAGTTTTTCCTCGGTCTGAGCTAACGCGAGCGCCCCGTTGAGTCGGCTCGCTATTCGATATCTTGTGGAGGGTATCGTGTCGAGTGCGTGGTACCGAAGGTGAACAACGGTCACGCTACGGACGCCTTGCTGACCTCTACATACCAAGACCTAGAAATGCACATCCTTATCCCGAGGATCGCTTCGCGTCACACACCCGAGGCAGGAGCCGTATGCGGTAGCTCCGCACGTACGGATCTGTGCGGGGGGTGGCAGGTAACTGCCATCCCTACCGCGACCTCCCTCCTGACGTTGGAGTCAGCTCAAAGTTGGACCCGCCGCAATCGTCCGCTCAGCGCAACCACCTGCTGATCCGCAGTGGGAATCGGCCGTCCGCTCAGCCCCATGCCTTCACTCACCAGTACCGCGCCCTCGATGCAGCACAGGTTGGACGGCGTATCCAGGCCCGTGGCGAGCACCTGGACACTGCGTTGCTGCAAGTCGCAGCACAGCAGGCGGCCACTGAAACGGGCGAAGCCGCCGTGCAGGACTTCGCCGGACCAATCGGGCGGCAGGGGTTGCAACAGCCGGTCGCACAGTTCCAGCACCAGAACCCGTCCCTGCGGATCCAGTGCCAGCCCGGTGGGCAGCTGCAGCCCGCGAATCAACACCTCGATCCTGCCGCTGGCAGGCCAGACACGAATTACCTGGCCGGCCTTGTCGGCGAAGTCGATGCCCTTGCGTGCCGGGTCGCGATGCAGTTCCCCGGAGAACAGGCTGATCAGCACTGCATCGGTTTGCGGCTCGAACACCAGGGTCACGGGGACCGCTTCCTGGCCTTGATCCTGGTCGGGTAATAGGGCCAGGATCTGCTCGCCGTCCGGGGTGAACTCCACCAGTTGGTTGGTATCGGGCTTGACGGCGAGCCAACTTTGGCGCGAAGGGTGATAGCACAGCGAGTTGAGGTTGCCGCGACTGTGGAACAGCGGTTCGGGCGGACTGTATTGCAGGTCCAGAAGCTTCGAACCGGCGACGTAGTCGGTCTGGCTGGCCAGGTAGCGCCCGGCTCCGAAGGCGATGTCCGATAGCCCCATGATTTCATCGCGCAGCATCCGCGCCTGCATGTTCATCGAGCGAAAACCCTGGGCCAGGACCTCTGGCGGCAGGTAGGCTCCCGGTGCGTGTGTGTCTGGTCGCAGGCGACTGATACGACCACTGAACGTCTGGTCCGGTAGGCCTGAGCCGGCTTCCACCAGCAGCAGGCTGCCATCGTCTTCCACGCAGACACCGCGAGGGTTGAAGAGGCCCTCGGTGATGATGTCGCTTGGGCGCAGCGTCTGTTCCGGCTGGGCGGGAATGTGCAAAGCAACGGGCATGGTCTTCTCCTTGTTCAAGGCTGCCAGGGTGTGCCGTTGAGATAGGACGTCAGAAGGGACCTTTGGCTCGGCGACATCGAACGCACCACCGACATGTACAAGGTGGTGTTCTGGTACTCGGGAGAGATCCGGGCCAGGATCGCCTGCTTGTAGCCCATCACCGCGTCAGGCTGGTTGAGCTGGATGTAGCGCGACATGGCGGGGAAGGCCAGGTAATGAAAGCGCAGCACGTTCTGATACGCCTGTTCCCAGGTCACGATGTTGCCGGTGGGAATGCCGAAGTCGCTCCAGGCGTATTTGCGAAAGTTGCTGAAGCTCTGGGTCAGAGTGTTGTTGTCGAGGGTGTAGGTCAGTGTGGTGAAGCCGGCCTGGGTTCTGGAGCCGGCGGCGGGGACGACATCGAAGCTCACTGAGGGCTGACCGGCCGGAACCGTTAGCGACTTCGGCAACTCCAGGAAGTCCCAGTAGCGGTTG
The DNA here is from genome assembly GCF_059420225.1 of Pseudomonas sp. GW821-FHT04D07. Taxonomy (NCBI): domain Bacteria; kingdom Pseudomonadati; phylum Pseudomonadota; class Gammaproteobacteria; order Pseudomonadales; family Pseudomonadaceae; genus Pseudomonas; species Pseudomonas sp. GW821-FHT04D07. The sequence continues at coordinate 16,706 of NZ_JBWKTH010000037.1, read as the reverse complement.
GCCTGATAGACGGCGGTCGCCGAGGCAGCGATGTCGATTGGCGTATCTTCTTGCACCACAGCTCCCAGGTAACGGACTTGCAAGGTGATCTGCACGCCTGTGCTGTCCGGATCGAGGTAGGTGTTGCGCTGATCGCTGTAGACTCGATACGGGCATTCGGGTGCTGATAGTGCTGGGTTGCGGGCGTTCCCTGGGGCACTGATGCACAAGGGCGTGCTCTGCACCTGCTGGGTCTGGGTGGTGTTGAGCGGCACGTCGATGATGCCACCGTACCGGTAGTAGTCCTGCAGCAGCGGGTCGCTGGGTTCAAAGCTCGCCAGGAACGCCGTCGCGGTCGCGATGGTGACGGTCCCGTAGTCGGCGTTGGGACCAATGGGGCTGGTGATGTCGTCGCGCAGGGCCCTGAAGGTCTGCTTGGGGATCAGGTTGACCATATCGATGCTCAGTTGCCCATTGGCGACCTCGGCATAGGCAACGCTGCTGATGTTCAGGTCCTTGTCGGCATTGATGAGTTGACGGCCCGGCGGGCAGATCTGCGGCTCATCGGCATACGCCGTGGCCAGAGTGCCAATGACCCGGCCGATGCTCGGGTTAGGGTTGAACTGGTTGGCGGCGTAGTCCGCATTCAGTTGCTCGGTGGTCAGGGTGGGGCACATTTCGAACATCACGAAACGCAGCACGATCCCGGTGGCGTTGGGCGCTTCGATCAGGGCCTTGAGCCCGGCACTGTCCTTGTTGTAGCTGACGATGCTGGTCAGTGGAAAGGTCAGTTGAAAGGTGCCGCTCGCATGGAAGGAACCGGGCGAGTCCATGCTTCCAGGCTCAAGCACCCGGGTGTTTAGGTCGAAACTGCTGCACACGGTATCCCAGCGAATCAAGAGCTCTGGCGCTGTGCTGCTGCCGATCTGCAGGCCGCCGACAAAGATCTGCGTTGTGGTGCTCGCTGTGGGGTCCAGGTCGACCATCATCGGGCCGGAGTAGGGGCCTTGTCCGGTGCTGGGGGTAACGGAGCCGAGCAGGTAAACCGGCTGGCCGACCATGTCCCCTTCCAGCGAGATGTTGCCCGGTGTGCCTTGGGAGCTGATCAGCGCGTTGTGCATCGTCACCACGTGGTCTCCGTAGTGGTTCCAGCCGCCGGCTGTGTATCGGCTATTGGGGCCGATTCTGGGGTCCGGGGCGTTGATCAATTCATATAGACGGTCATCGCTATAGGACCGGGCTGGTTCCGATACGGTCGAGGTGGTCAGGTCGAACAGATCAAGGGACGTGGCGATGCCATCGGGCAAGGTCGGTGAGTTGTTCGACACGCTGACGTCGGTGGAGATGCCACCCCAGAAGTTCAGTCGGGGTCCATTCAGTATGCTCATGATCTATTCCTTATCCTTGGTGGCGCTGTTGACCGGGGCGTGGGCGAATCTGAACAAGAAGGAGAAGTCGCTCTTGTATTGGCTGTTGAGCGGTGTCGCCATGGAGTGGCAGTTCATGCAGCTGCTGCTGGGCTGGATATAGCTTTCCATGGTGACGTTGGCCGACAGCGACGGCGTTGGCTGTCCTAGCGGGTTACCGGGGTTGTCCGGCGACTGTGGGCGTTGGGTAGTGATCAGTTGGTAGTACTTGAAGACGCTCTGCTGTACCTGCGGATTGCTCTGGTACTGAGTATTGATCTGCTGGGTGGCATCCGTGATCGGGGTGACCCGGTTCAGCGGGTCCGGGGTGCTGAAGCTGGTGCCGGGTTTGGGCGTACAGACCATCTGTGCACCCTGCTGCTGCCACTGGCAGGGGGATTGGTTGAGGCTTTCGGCGGGCGCTTTGGCGTTGAAGTAGGAGTAGAAAATCCCCGAGACCGGTTGATCCACCCACTTGCCCCCCAGATTGGCCTTGGGTGGCACGTTGTCGATCTGCTCGAAGGTCGACCAGATCCACTGCGGGAAGCCCTCGACCTTGCTGATGATGTGCAGCCCTACCAACCCCAGGTTGGCTTCTTGGGTGCCGTTGGGCCGCCCCTGGGTGTCGAACCGGGTGACCAGGGCTTTCATCGTCAGGTAGCGGCGGCTGTCGTCGGCGCTGGTGAGGATGCGCCAGCTGGCCTTGATCTCGCCGGCGTTTTTGGGAAAGTCGATGTTCTTCGCTGCATCGACGATTGCTGCGTTATAGAAGTTGTTGGCGACGATGTAGTTGTAGGACTCCTCGTTGGCGGCGATGTCATAGTAGGTTGGGTTGCCGCGCTGATCGATCAGCCAGCCGCCCACGGCCTGGTTGTCGGACTGCACCACCTGGGTGTTCTTGATTGCGGCGATGTTGATCAGATTGAGGTTCTTGCGCTGCTGTTTCGAGTTCCATGGACCGGGATCCTTGGCTCCGGGAAGAAAGGTCTCGTTGACGCTCTTGTAGGTCTGCCAGACCGTACTGCCGCCGCTGCCCAGGGGCTTGCTGCAGTCAGCCACTCCACGCTGGTCAGGCTTGGCCGGCCAGTTCAGGTTGATGAACATCTGCCAGCTGTATTGATCGAAGGCCGCCTGCGATGCCCCGGCCGCAGGCACCACGGCGCTGGGTGGGCAGGTGGTCTGTGCGTCGGTGGCGGCAGGTTGCAGGGCGCTGGCCGGTAGGCTGCCCAGCCCCAGCAACATCAGGGCGGTGAAACGAGTCCAGTTGTTCATGAGGTGACTCCTGTCACTGTGCGGCGGGCATGAGTTGGTTCCACTGAGCGCGCTTGCCGTTGCTCAGCGAGGGTGGCGGATTGAACAGTTGGCAGGGCGGCGGGTTGCTCGGGCACATTTTTGCCACCTGGTCCCAGGTCTTCGCCGGGTCCGGTTTCTCGATACGCCAGTTGCGGTAGTTCTGGCTGACGATGGGCGCGTTGGCGACGCTGGTATCACCGGAGAAATAGAACGACTGCGGGTGTCGATAACTCGGTTGCCCAGGTCCGTCGCTGGTGGCCTGCTTGTTGAAGGCGTAACCGAACAGGATCGGGCTCGGCTTGACCGGAATCTCCAGGGCGTAGGCCTGTACGCGGCCGTCCAGATTCTGACTGCGTACGGCGCTGTAAGGCAGGTGCTGGATAAAGTCCTGGCGCGGTGGATGATTCATCGGCGAGAACATGCAACAGGCGGGCATGTCCTTGGGCCGGTCCTCGGGGTAGGTGAGGAAGTAGGCCTTGTTGCCCAGGGACACGAACGAGCAGGTGTAGTTGTTGTTCTTGATCGGGAAGATCGGCAGGCAGTACTTCTCGTAGTGCTCCATCATCGCGCCGAAACCGTCGCCGTCGGCCGGGATATAACCGGTGTCGTAGTAGCTGGTGCCCTGGGACACGCTGTAGTCCGCAGGTTTCAGGGTGCTGGGCGGGCTGCTGTAGGGCGGCGGGTTCGTCTGGTAGTTGTTCGTGACCCGGTACATGGTCCAGTCGCTGACCCAGGTGGCAGGAAAGAACGGATCGCTCGGTTCCCCGACCTTGCGCTTGGCGATGCAGTTGTTGGTCTTGGCGTCGCAGCCCTTGTTGTTGTGCACGCCCATGTTGAAGTAGACGTTGTCGGGGTATTCCTGGGCCCACAGTGTCTGGCTCGCGCCCAACAGCAGGGCCGCCAACAGCAGGCGTTTGAGGAAGCGGGTGTTCATCTGACTCTCCTTTGCAAAAGCCAGGCGCCGCGGGGCGCCCGGGGTTCCATTGCATGGCAGTTGCGTCTCAGCCTGGTTGGTAGTTGCTGAGTTTCAGCGGGCGCGGCGGGTAACCTAAGCTCATCAGGTCCTTGGCCCAAACCTCCAACACCTGTCGACGGCTTTGCGGCAAATCCCGGGTGATGGGCATGGCAAGGGGGCTGGCCTCCTGATACTCCTTGCTGATCAGGGTGATGAACTGGTCGATCGCGCCCTCGATGCGTTGCAGGGAGTTGAGCCGCATGTATTTGTTCATGATCGGGTAGAGGTAATAGAGTTGATCGGCGTCGGCCTTCTGCTCCAGCAACTGGGCCAGGAGCCGCGCCCGGGCCATCTGGGTGCGGTTTCCGTCCGGGCTGGCGGCCAAAGGGGCATCCCCGAGGCGGCGCCGGCACGGCTGCTGAGCAGCATCAGGGTGTAGGCCGAAGGCTGCCGGACCCGTTGCTTCCGGGCTTCTTGCCACCAGCGGCGGCTTTCGTCGTCCAGTTGCCGGTCCAGCCGTTGCTGGCGCTCGGCGAAGGCTGCATGACGAATGGCGAGCGCAGGCTGCGCGTAAGAGAGGGCGTCCATGCTCATGTTGGCTTGATCCAGCGTTGAAGGTGGGGAAGCAGAAAGAACACCAGCACACACAGCAGGCTGCCAAGGGGCTGATTGGCCACGGCCAGCACCAGGGCATCGAACAGCGGCAGGGCGGCCAGCCCGGCACCGATAAAGGCACGGATCTGCCGTTGTTGCGGGTTGGCCAAATGGCGCTGGTAATGCCAGCCCAGCCAACCCAACCACAACAGCAGGACCAGCCAGAACACACTGTTGTTGGCGTAGGCGGCCAGGAGCAGGGGGCTGAGCATGAGCAGCAGCGGCAGGCGGCTGAGTAACTGGTTGCGATGCTCCAGCCGGGCCAGGTAGGTCAACCCGGCGATGTAAGTGCCCAGCAGTGCAGCGCACAGCCACAACGGCTGGGGGGGCATGGCCATGCTGGCGGCGGCGGTCAGGTACAGGGCCGAGCGGCAGCCGCCCATCAGCCAGACGCTGTGGGGGTACTTCTTATGCAAAAGGTTGTAGCCAAGGATAAACAGCAGCAGCAATCCGGCACTGGCCAGCAGCCAGTGGGGCTGGGCAATCAGCCGGCTCAGGCCGAGGATCGCCAGTGCCGCCAGCAGCAACAGGGCGGCGGTGGCCAGGCTGACCTGGGTGCGGCTGACCAGTCCCAGGACGATCGGCCGCGGGTTGTGATGCTGCTGGTCCCAGTCGGCATCCAGCAGGTCGTTGAGCAGCATGCCCGCCAGGTACAGCGCCGAGAGCGCCACCAGCAACAGGGTCCAGACCAGCGGCGAGGGCGGCGCCAGGGTGGTGGTGCTGCTGGCCAGTAGGGCGGCGGCCAGGGCGTTGGTCCACACGGTGGGCAGGTTGGACACCCGCCCCAGGGTCAGCCAGGTGGTCAGTGAGGAGTGAGTCATTGCGCGCACCGCGGGCCCCAGGCGAAATCCGGCCCGCCGAACCCCGTCAGGCGCAATAGGGCCTGCTCCATCAACGGCATGTCGATCTGGTGCACATCCACTGACTGGCCCAGGCGGCTGAGCATTGGGATCGACAACTGGCCTCCCAGGTGCTGGCGGAACTCTTCCAGGCCCTGGAGGATCGGCGAGCGTCCCTGGGCGTCCCTGAGGTTCAGTTCCGGCGGGGACAGGTTGAAGCCGAGCTTGTCCAGCAGTTGCAGCAGGCGTTGGCTGTCGGTATCGGACAGTAGGCCGCTGGCGTTGGCATACAGCGCATCCAGGGCCATGCCCACGGCCACCGCTTCACCGTGGCGCAAGCGGTGCTGGCTGAGGTTCTCCAGCTTGTGCGCGGCCCAGTGCCCGTAGTCCAGCGGACGGCCATTGCCCCGCTCGAATGGGTCGCCGGCTCCGGTGATATGGTCCAGGTGCAGTTCCGCGCAGCGGCGGATGGCATAGCGGCTGGCGCTGTGCTCGAAACCAGCCAGGGCCTCGGCCTGCTGCTCCATCCACTGGAAGAAGGCCACGTCCTTGATCACCGCGACTTTTATCGCCTCGGCCAGGCCGGCGATCTGGTCCCGGTGGGAAAGACTAAGAAGCAGTTGGAAGTCGTTGATCACCGCCGTGGCGGGGTAGAAGGCTCCCAGCAGGTTCTTCTGGGCGAAGGCGTTAATGCCGTTCTTCACCCCGATGCCGGCATCGTTCTGTGCCAGCACGGTGGATGGGATGCGGATCAGGCGCATGCCCCGGTGGAAGGTCGCGCAGGCGTAGCCCACTGCGTCTAGTACCGCGCCGCCGCCCAGGGCCAGCACATAGCAGTGGCGATCCAGGCCCTGTTCCAGCATGTGTGCATACAGCTGCTGGAGTACATCCGGGGTTTTGCTCAACTCGCCGGCCGGTACCGAGATCGGTGCGGCTTGCAGATGCAGGTCGGTGGCATGGGCGCTGAAGTAGGTGCTGATCTGCTGTGGCAATTGAGGCGAGCACAGCAGCAATTGTTCATCGACAAACACCAGCACGGTGGTGGGGCCCGGGCTCTGCCGGGTCAGTTGCTGGTGCAGGCAGGGGTTGTCCGCCTGGAAGATGTGGTCGGTGAACAGCACCGGATAGTGGTAGCTCACCTGGAAGCGGCCTTCCAGAGGCTGAGTCTGGTCGAGCCGCGGCTGTGCCAGGTGGTCTTTGAACAGGCTGCGGGCGCCCAGGAACAGCCCAGGCAGCACCATGCTGGCGAGAATGGTCGCCAGCAGCGCGTTCTGTTCCACTAGCAGGCTGCCGATGCCCGCGTAGGCCAGGGCCAAGCCGGCGTTAGCCAGGGTGGTGACCAGGAGGAACTGGCGCAGCGGATAGCGTTGCATGCCGGCGGCCAGCACCGAGGTTTCCGCCAGCACCGGTACGCCACGCAGGCACACCAGCGATAGCGCGCTGAGTCGATAGGCCAGTTGCCCGGGTTGCCATCTTCTGAGTCCCAGCCAGTTGGACAGCAGGCGAAAGTAGCCGGCCCCCAGCCAGTAGCCGAGGCTGGCTCCCAGGCACAGGCCGGTGAAGATCACCAGGTAACCGCCGATTGCGCCCAGAGCCGCCACGGCCAGCAAGGCCACCAGGCTGGAAGGCACGGGCAGCAGCACGTCCAGGGCCAGCAGCGTTACCAGCAGCAGGCTCAGGCTTAGGCGTTGTACCGAGTCGGTGGGGAGGACGGTGCTCAGGTGATTCAGCAGCTGTTGGATCTGCTGTTCAAACAACAGAAAGCTGGCGACAACCAGGATCGAAAACACTACTAACGAGAGCCAGTAGTTTTCGGCCGCACCCTTGAATGAAAAGGCACCAGGCAACAAGCTGCGCTTCATCAAGCATCCCTCTTGATTGATATGACTAAATTCCGTGTCAGTGTCAGCTGGGTACGATGGGAGGGCGTCTGGTTATTGAATTCCTCGACGATTTTTATTGGGCTTCTGGCAGCTGAAGAACACTTCAGTGGCCAGTAGCTATCAACTTAGTCAAAGCCGGGGGTTTTGCAAGTTAAGGGGCGCCTACAGAATTCGGAGAAATCCCACGCTAAGGTTTCCCGACCTGTAGTGGCGGCCTGAATTTCCCGTCTTCCAGCTTGCGGTTCTGCCGCCAGGCATCATCTCCGGTCAGGTTGATGTGTAGTGATCCACTCACTCCGGACACGACGTTGAGTTTTCTCTGGCGCCGCCCCAACATTGAGTCGGCTCGCTATTGGGTTGGGAAATGAAGCTGTTGCGAATTCAGCGACGAGTGTCGAGCGCATGGGGACTGAATGACCCACCCCATGGTCGTGAGTACGACCATGGGTGGTTGCTGTGTCCTACCTACGGCTGAACCACTGACCCCATCAGACGAAACGGGTGCCAGCGGCCTTCCATCACCTTGCTCTGGACGAGCTCCCGATAGGCTTGCGGCGGCAGAGCGACATCGCCCTGATGCCGACGTACGTTACACCGCTTGCAGGCTGCGGCGATGTTTGAGGCGCGGTTTGAGCCACCCTCACACTTGGCCACCAGGTGCTCGGCGGTGCATTGCAGGTACAGGGCCTGCCTGTGCGAGCAACCATAGAGCTGCGCGTATTTCTGGGGCGAGGTGACATACATGGGATAGTCGCAGTAATAGCAGCGACCCTCCTGGCGGTAGAACGCTTTGGCGCGTGATCTTGCTACGGAACTGGGCATTGAAGACCTCCTGGATTCAGAGGAAGTCCGCGGTGCTGCCAGAGGTCTTGTGCCGTCCTCACGGATCAAGGCATACGGGCAAATGGTGTCCGATGCGAGAAGTGCATCGCCATTGAACCAGCGCCTCGGACTCACAACGTGCAGCAAGGGAAAACCGTCTACTCACCCGGGAAGGTGAGCAGACGGCCGATGGGCCTCAGTCAGGCTGGGGCAGGGGAAATGAGTCAGTACTCATAGGGCAGCAGCAGGGTGGTGACGCTCCTGTCTGCCTCGGTGATGATGTAGAGCCTTCTGTTGTCTCCAGCGTCAATGTCGTAGGCCGAGAACAGCCGGGTGCCGTTGTGCAACGCCTGTTCGTTGCTCAGTTTGTCGTCTTCGTCCAGCTCGCCCCAGTCACCGGCGAGGTGCCGGTCCAGGTACGGGAGTACGTCCAGCAGCCCTTGTTGCTCGAGCTGACTGACACCTCGAGTCATCACCATTTGGCCGGGCTCAAAGAGCATGCTTTGAGTGGGCCGACTCGGCTGAGTGCTTTCGCTCCTGAGCATGATCCGTAGCAATGTTGGAACGTCATGATCTCGCTCGACGATCAGGCGCAGGTCCAACCAGTGATACTCATCCTGCAGATGCTTAGGTGGTAAGCGAAAGAAGCCAAAGTCGTAGGTATACCTGCACAGGACCGTTACCTTGGGCCGCTGGAGAATGGCCCGATAGCTGGCCCTGATGACTTCGGTCAGACGTTGTTCAAACTCCATCCACTCAAAGGGATGCTCGGTGTAAACGGCTTCCAGCCAGGTGCGTGCACTGAGCACGATCGGCAGTTTGATCAGTTGCTGTTGCAGCGGGGTAAGGGCATTCAGTTGCATGGGATCTCTCCAGAAAAGCCCAACACGGAGAGACACTGCACCCGTACGGGGGAGTGTTCCCCGCATGGGCTGAATAGGTGATGAATCAGGACGCGGCGAATGCCGACGCCTTGTTACGAATGGGCCACCGGTGAAGACCAGGTGGCTGAAGGTTGGTACCGTGGCTCAATCAAACCCAGAGGGCTTGGCCTACACCCCGACCATACTTCGGATAAAGGGCGTCGCCACACAGAGGAACGTCACACCGTTACCCCATTGCAGAATCCTAATGGATGACCGGTGGTCGGCTCGCTGTTCCTTGAGCTCGGCTCTAAGCTCCGCCCCCTGTTCTCGCAGAGCGGCTTGCATCTCTCTGATCGAAGAGCGGAGCTCAACACCCAACGCTGTGATGGACTGTGTCAAATGGGTCTCGACCTGCTTGAGGTCAGCTTTGGATGCAAGGTTTTCCACTTCGGCCTCCCAAGCGTGTACCACCGCTTTGGCTTTGTCAGGGGGAACGTTGGCGGTCGTCAACGCGTCGTAGATCGTTATCGCAAGTGTCATGTTGTCTCCTGTACGGAAAGTCGATCAGGAGACCCACCTGACGGTGAATTTCCGTCACGGTGGGGTTGAGGCATTCGGTCGTCGAGAGACTCGACGATTGTTCGCGCTTCCGAATGCTGAGCGAACTACAGATGACCCATGGGCTTGAAAACCCATCGTAGCCTTGAAGGTCCTGGCTACCGGGGAAGGTGCTGCCAACGACAGCGAACCAGCCCAGATAGTCGATCCAAACCCACTGGATGAGATAGTCAGACGTTTCCTTGCGTTGCGTGGGTCTATGCCTAGTGTTTTGAGGGGCAGTGATCCTGGGCGCCGGGAGGCGTGGCTTCCGACGTTAGCGGCGGGCCGAGAGGTATCCGGTTAGTCCCTTTCATTCAGTGACAACTTTGGCCTTTGACACCCATGTGCACTCGAACATGATGAAGGGCCCAGCGCGTCTGGGTGATGTCGATGCAGGGTAGAGGGCAGACCGGGTGAGACGACCTTCACGGATGTGCCCAAGCCCCGGCTCGAAAACGCTAGTCGGTAGGACAAAGGTCCAACGCGAAGGGCCTGCACAAGGAGAGTGTTTCCATGCTCAATGAGCGCTTCACGGTCGTGATCGACGGCCAACCGTTCTCGAAGCCCTTTCAAACGGAGGATCAGTTCGCCAAGGGCTGGAAGTCCGTGCTGGAGAAGGCCTACGGTCGCACTCACGCCACGTGCCGCTGCCCAGGTAAGGGAGAGCGCAAGCTGGCGATCAAGCGTCGGGAAACGACCGACGACTTCCACCTGGCCAGGTTCGCCGGCACAGGTTCTGAGCATGCCAACGAATGCCGTTTTTACGCACCAGCACCTGAGCGCTCAGGCATGCAGGGCTATGAACAGGGCGTGGTCGAGGAGGGCGATGACGGCACCTTGCGTGTGCGTCTGGCGCGTGGGCTGCTTGAGCAGGCGGCGAAGGGTGAGCGTGCCGATAAGGGCATGGGCATTCACAAACCCGCGGCGAGCATCCGCAAACCGGCGATGACCCTGCTGGGGTTGCTCCACCTGCTGTGGCAAGAGGCACGGCTGAACGTCTGGTACCCGGCGATGGAGGGTAAACGCACCAGTGGGGTGGTCCACAGCGCTCTGCGTCAAACAGCGGGCCGGATCAAGGTCGGGCGCATGACGCTGAGTGACGTGTTACTGGTCAGCGCCACCCCTCGCTCCAAAGCTGAAGTCTCCAACGAGGGTGTGGTGCTGGATGCGATTCAGCGTAACCGTCGAGCGATTGCGGTATCGCCCTTGGCGCGCTATGACAAGAGCAAGCACGACGGGGCGATCCTCAAGCTGCCTATGGCGGGCCCTTTTGGCATGCCGTACCTGAGCATGCCTACCGAAGTCTGGGAAGACGCCGAGAAGCGATTCAAGCAGGAACTCGCGGCCTGGAAACGCGGTGCGCGGGTCATCGTAATCGCTCAGCTCAATGTTGAAACGGGCAGCCCTGGTGCTCGCGCCCAGGTGCTGGACCTAGCCCTGATGCACGTGAGTGAACGCTGGATACCACTGGATTCGGATTACGAATCCACCCTGGAGACCAAGCTGTTCGCCGCCGGCCGCCGATTTGAAAAACCGCTTCGCTATGACGCCGATGAGTGCGAGTTTTTCCCGGATTTCTGGCTCCTGGACTTGAAGCAGGATTTTCCCTTGGAAGTCTTCGGGATGAGCACGCCCGAATACCTGGCGCAGAAGGCCCGGAAAACCCAGTGGTACGACCGCGTCTACGGAACGGACGGCTGGTGGAGCTGGAACGCTGCAGAGGATCTGGATGGGCCGCGGATGCTTGAATTGCCTTGTCTGCCAGGAGGCAAAGCTGACGACTCGAATGGATTCCGATAGCGCACGGTGTAGTGAATGGCACCCACGAGGTACTCGCTGTTTGCTTCGATCTGCGCGTCCCCGGGGCAAAGCTCGATCCATGAGGCAGACGAGTTCCCCAGGGTTGAGTATGCAGGCAAATGCAAGCAAACCCTTCGGTCGAGACTTGCCTGAATACTTCGCGGCAAACCCATTACGTCAGAAGCCAATCGCTAAGGAAGGCCCATTGAGCTTGCTAAGGATCTAGCGAGGCTGACGGTTGAGTCTCTTGATGGAGCTGCGTTGACTGCGTTGGGGGCGCAGCCTGGAAAAGTGAAATCGGGGTCTGTGAAACATGTGGAAGCCGGTCTGATGACGCAGGAAGCGACATTATAGGAAGCAAGGGCGCTGACCAAGGTATGGTGGGAATCAACCAGCTGAGGCTGGTAGACGCGTATTTACCGTCTTCAGCATTTGTCGAAGCGTTTGATCTTGTAGGTGTCGATCAGCAGTCCGATTCACTGGTACAAGGGCGCCAGATGCTTGAGTTCCTGGTCGACTCTCTGGCGGGGGGGGGGGGACGAAGGTCTTTTCCCGGCCAACCGTCAAAGGCAAGTGACTAGAGCCTGAGAGGTTGGCCGGGGAGAGCGCTGAAGCAAAAAACTGTGGTGGGTTCACTCCGCTGGCGCGTCAGATTGCTGTGGAGCGGGTTCGTTGGATGGATGTCTTGGCAGGGTAATCGACCTGATGTAAAGCTCGGTGAAGCCTCGAACAATCCTCCGGATTTCGCTCAGTGGCATGGGCTTGAGCACAGGCGGCTCCCTCACATCTGAGTGGCGCGCCGATAGGCCAGTGTAGAAATTGTTGCAGGTTTGTTTCAGTAGTTTGAGGGCGTTGCCTGAAACGCTTTTGAGGATTTTCGCGTCCACAGACTGGATAAACTCCACGATTTTGTACAAACCCTCGTACGACTCGGCATTGGGTTGTCCCCAGTAATCAAGGAGGGTAGCCAGTCTCGGAAGGCTCTCAGGAAGAATCCTGGAGAAATCTGCCGCTGCTGGCTCGGTCGGGCGCAAGCCTCCAAGAACCGTGACTTTAAACACCAATCTCAGTGGGATAGCTACATCCCTATTATTTTCATGGTCGTATTCGACATGGTGCGTCATTTCGATCAAGCCAGGTTGGCCTGAGCTCACTGCGATGCCATTCATTCGGGTTATGGATTGCATGGCTAGGTCGAACTGCCGGTTTGAATCAGCCTCATGTTGGTGGTCGGGTATGAATGCCTCCCATTCAGAGTGGTCGGCCGCAAACTCTATCGACCACCAGGGACTGACCGATGGGAGGCATTCCAAGGACGAGCTTGGCCCTTTGACGAGAAACGCCCAATTGCATTTTTTCTTATCACATACGCTAGCTTGAGGTTGAGGGGTCATCGGTGAATACTGCTCCCGTGGCTTGTTGCAGCGACGTTTTCGAGGTGTGGCTGGATTGCCATCAGTGGGGGAATAAAGCGTTCCTCCGTTCTCTCCGATCGCTTCCTATTCACTGGTTGATCCGCCTTGCCGAGTAGAGATCGGAGGCGGCGCGCTAGGGGGGGACGGACGGTTATGGATAGCACAATTTTGTTACTCCCGAGCTATCGGGATACGGAGTGATTTGCATGGAATGCTTTCGAATTGCATTCACAGTCGTTGCGCATTCAAGAGAATTCACTGAGCCGACCCGCCGGCATAGGCGCGTTTGGATGATTAATCCAGGCCGTGGAGGCCTTCCACGTTCACACCGGCTGTACATCACTGCGGCTGTTTGGGCGACAAATGCTCAGTGACATACGTGACAAAGGCTACATGCGGCTGTCTCGCGACATCCCATCTTTTGCTCGCCGATATTCCCGCAGGGCGTTGCCTCTGATTCGCAGTGGTAATGATCAGACGATCTTTCGCTCGAGACACTGCGACGAAGAATACCTGTCGCTCATCCCCAATTTTGCCGCGAAACGTTTGCTGCTCAACCCCGGAGATGATCACCGAATGAAACTCCAGCCCTTTGCTTTTGTGCATGGATAGGAAGCGGACAGCGTTGTCGTCCGAGAACCGGGCAAGTGCCCTTGGCAGGTCGGGTTCTGTCAGCAGTAGGGTGGTGATGTGGTCACGGGTATCGCGAATGATCTCCTTCAGACGTCGCTTAGTTTCGTAGTCTGAAGATAGGGTTGTCATGACGGCATGCCCCAAGATGTCGAAGAACGCCCTCGCGAGCTCCCACCAATCGGCGTAGGGGGTCGTTGTCTTCGCTGCTGCCTTCACCTGCTTCTGATGCTGTTTGTAACAAAGCTCGAACGATTTGTGAGTCCGGTCGCTGTTACCCTCGTCATCAAACGGCGCGAAAAGATCCATCAGCCGTGACCAGGCTTTGTTGGAGCCTCGCGTATAGAGGCAGGTCAAGTAGTCGATCATTAGCCTGGCTGCAGGCTCCTTGAGCAAGTCCTGAAGGCTGTTCTCATTGCGAAAGGGTATGTTCCGAAGCGTCAGCTGCTCCATCAGTTCTTCGCCATACAAATCGATCTCGCCGCGGAAAAGAACGGCGATATCGGCTGGTCGCAAATCTTCGACCTCGATCCATTTCTGGATAAGGTTCGCCAGGGAAACGGCTTCAGCGGCGCTCGAGGAGAAATTCCCTGCGCGGATCACGCCATCGTCTCCCACGATCATTTCGTCAGGCATGATGGCTAAAGGGTCGATGTCCCGGATAACGCTGTTCTGCATACGGAGCAGGCGCGGCTTGGATCGGAAATTTCGGTACAGCCGTAGTGGCCGGGCGGCGAAGTCATCGGCGTAAAGCTTGAATATGCCATCCAGTGCGCCCGCCCACCCCATGATGGTCTGCTTGGTGTCACCGACGGCAGTCAGAAGAGCCGGTGTTCCTTCAAACAGAAGCTTGATCAGTTGGTACTGGTCAGAGGTGCAGTCCTGGAATTCGTCGAGAAATACGTGAGCATAGGTCTGACGGATAGTGTTTCGGGCGATCTTGCTCATACGCAGAATTTTGAGCGCCATGGGAAGCAGTTGCATGAAGGTGATCTGCTCGCCTGGGATAGCCTCTTTGCCGATTGAGTAGTCGGGTTTGAGGGCGTCGGGGCCGGTCAATAAGACTCGGAAGCGACTGACGATTCGATTGGCGAAAGAGTGGAACGTAAAGCTGTCGAATCGCGTGGCCTGTTCCCACCCACATCGCAGGCTTACACGGTCTTTGAGATTTCGGCTCGCGTCGGATTTGAAGGAAATCGCCAGGATTCGCTTGGGATACCGGCAACTGCCTGTGCTCAGGAGAAAGTCTGCCCGCTGAGCCAATATTTCAGTTTTGCCAGCGCCAGGCCCCGCCAGAAGGACGAGCGAGTGCTCGGTGTCCTTAATGGCGTGCCACGCATTCGCTTCCAGAGTGAGCCTAGGTGAGTGCATCCAACGGTCAGGGTGAATCACTCGGGTGACTCCTCTAACGCTGCTATGACTGCATTGGCTAGTCGATCCAGTGCGGGTGGCAGGCCTGCGAGCAGTTCTGCGTCAGAGAGGCTCGACAGCGCGGTGAGATGGGCCGCGGGTTTGCTGCCGAGCTTGAAGAGATGGTGGTAGGAATCGAACCAAGCTTGCTCTTGAGGGGTGTATTGATCGGCGCCTTGATGGCTCTTTCCGAGAACCGCCTTCTGGCTTTCTGGCGTGGACACGGCAGGCAGCGCGTTGAATGCTAGAGGGAAGGCGGTCAGCATGGCGAAGTCCAGATCCAGTGGTGCCGAGAAGAACACGCCTCGCTGCTCAAGGAGGTCGAAGAGGGTCTCTGATGATGTAGACGAGACGCAGTTGTGGATTCTGACTTTAAGCTCATGGCTGTCCCATGCCGGGATCGTATAGGGCAAAACCTTGGAGGGCTCGAAAAGCGCCAGCTGGTCATTGACGTATTTCAGCCGTCCCCAGCCTCCTTGGTACCGTGCGAGATCTAGGTCAAGCAGGGTGATGTACGGCGTGCCGAGCTGGGAAAGCAACCGCCAGAAGTGATTCACGTGACGGCCACCTAGCGGCGCGATGGTCACCGCCGATTCGTCAACCGGCGCTCCTTTGGCTTGTAGAATCCTCGGAAGGACAATCTCTTCGCTGTCACCTTCGCCCAGCACGACCAGGCGCGAGAAATAGATCTCAGGAAAGGCCTGGACGGCTTCTCGAACGAATTTATGGGCCACATCTTCCTTAGCTGGCAGCGCGATGCCGCTGACGAGAGAGCACCGGTTCGAGCCGAGCCGTAGGTAGCGGATGTTCTCAGGATCAACCCGGCGCAACATCGAAGGCGCGTGTGTCGCGATCAGCGCCTGCGCATCCACACCGATTGATCCTTTCAGGGCGTTCACGATCCGGCCGAGGTAGTGAGGCGACAAGCTATTCTCGGGCTCCTCCATGGCCAGTATGGTGAAGGCGGGTGGTTTCAGCTTCGCTGGATCAATGGCCGTGTTTTTACCCGATCTCACGTCACGGTTAATCGAGTGAGCCGCCAACACAAGCGAGAGATAGAGCATTGATTTCTGCCCATCACTCAGTCGTGAAAAATCGACTTCATTCTCACCATGGCCCGGCGTGAATGACACCGACATGTGCCGCAACAGCATCTCGATGTCGGAATTGACGAAAGTGAGCTTCGGCTCAGCGAAGAAGGCTCCCTTATGAAGTCCTTTCCATGAGGCGTTCAGGCTTTGTCCGAGCGCTGTGACCGAAGCATTGCCGGCCAGGCAGCTTGTGATCTGGTCGGTTAGATCCTTGACCGTATTTCGGTCGCCACCCCACTGTGTTGCGCGAAGCAATCGCCCGAGCAATGCGGTTGCGCCGTAGGCGATGTGGTCGGATGGGTCACGTCGGGCCGGGATGTAGTGAAGGTGGATCTGGTTGCGCTGATGCTTGGGGACGATGGAGCTAACTGTTGGGTTTCCATCGGCATCTGCCTGCGTGACGTAAACAAGCGCCTCTTCAACGTCACCTTCGTCATCAACAGTGGCTGTTAGGCGATAACGTACTCGCGGCACATCGCCCGCAGCTTGGAGGCGCATGTGGTCGAAGTGCGGGGCAACCGTGTCGTTTTCCTCGTCGTCTTCTGTCTCTGGGAAGGAGAATTCGGCCTCCAGCCATAACGTGGTACCACCCTCAGCATTGCTGAGGCCAACCGGAACGTGAAAGTCAGAAGGCCGGACGCGACGCAATCCTGGCTCGAATGCAAATAGCCTGCACAGCGCTTGGAGGACAGCGGTTTTGCCCGCGCCATTCGGGCCCAAGAGGTAGGTTATGTCTTCGAATGTGATCGGAGTAGGTTGAGGGCCAAACGACTGGAAATTGGATATCCGCAGACTGCACAGCTTCATTGCTAGCTTCCTTATCTGATTAAGCTGTCTTTTCGAAGGCACGCAGAAATTACTGGCTGACGGCTCTAGCTATCCCTGTCCGTGTGCAGCGCGCTGGAGTGAAGAATACTGTGCCTGCTCAGGTGGCAGAAAGGCCCGCTGGAAAAATTTTCAACGGTGTTGTGAGCTTCTCCATCTATTGTAGTGGTCAACTAATTCCGGACACCTCGATAGGTAATTTTGACACCATCGCCCGCTCGTAAACGGTCGGTGGCAG
>NZ_JBWKTH010000036.1:0-60771 GCF_059420225.1 Pseudomonas sp. GW821-FHT04D07 | reverse complement strand
GTATTGGCGGTGGTGTGCCTGATCGCGATGGCCTGGTTCAACACCCTGATCGGCCTGATTTTCCTCGGTTTCATGGCAGTAGGTTTCATCTACTTCCAATTGACCGCCAGCCAGCGCTCGGACGCGCCGGCGGACGCTATGCTCACAGGTAACTGATTGCACCAGCACGGGGCGTCCTGCGCCCTTACGCTGTACACATGAACACCGCCGTACTGTAGGAGCCAGCTTGCTGGCGATGAGGCCAGCGAGATTTGCATCATCTGATCGGCCGCCATCGCCGGCAAGCCGGCTCCTACAGGGACGGTTTATCGCTAACAGAGGTTCAGGAGGACACCGCCCCATGGCCACATTCGCCCATTCCGTCGGCGCCCAGACCTATCGCTTCGACAGCCTCAAGGACGTCATGGCCAAGGCCAGCCCCGCCCGCTCCGGCGACTTCCTGGCCGGGGTCGCCGCCCTCAACGACGGCGAACGGGTCGCGGCGCAGATGGCCCTGGCCAATATTCCCCTCAAGCATTTCCTCGAGGAAATGCTGATCCCCTACGAATCCGACGAGGTCACCCGACTGATCGTCGACACCCATGACAAACAGGCCTTCGCCGTCGTCAGCCACCTGACCGTCGGCGGCCTGCGCGACTGGCTGCTCAGCGACACCGCCGACGAACAGAGCCTGCGCGCCCTGGCCCCGGGCCTGACCCCGGAAATGGCCGCCGCCGTATCGAAGATCATGCGCGTCCAGGACCTGGTGCTGGTGGCGCAAAAAATCCGCGTGGTCACGAAATTCCGCGGCACCCTGGGCCTGCGCGGCCGGCTGTCGACCCGCCTGCAACCCAACCACCCCACGGACGATCCGGCCGGCATCGCCGCCAGCGTCCTCGACGGCCTGCTCTACGGCAACGGCGACGCGATGATCGGGATCAACCCGGCCACCGACAGCCTGAGCTCGATCTGCGACCTGCTGCACATGCTCGACGCGGTGATCAAGCGTTACGAAATCCCCACCCAGGCCTGCGTGCTGACCCACGTCACCACCTCCATCGAGGCGATCAACCGCGGTGTGCCGCTGGACCTGGTGTTCCAATCGATTGCCGGCACCGAAGCGGCCAACGCCAGTTTCGGCATCAGTCTGAGCGTCCTGCAGGAAGGCTACGACGCCGGCCTGAGCCTGAATCGCGGCACCCTCGGGCAAAACCTGATGTATTTCGAAACCGGCCAGGGCAGCGCGCTGTCGGCCAACGCCCACTTCGGCGTCGACCAGCAGACCTGTGAAACCCGCGCCTACGCCGTGGCCCGGCATTTCAAACCGTTCCTGGTCAACACGGTGGTCGGCTTTATCGGCCCGGAATACCTCTACAACGGCAAGCAGATCATCCGCGCCGGCCTCGAAGACCACTTCTGCGGCAAGCTGCTGGGCGTACCCATGGGCTGCGACATCTGCTATACCAACCACGCCGAAGCCGACCAGGACGACATGGACACCCTGCTGACCCTGCTGGGGGTGGCCGGGATCAACTTCATCATGGGCATTCCCGGCTCCGACGACATCATGCTCAACTACCAGACCACCTCGTTCCACGATGCCCTGTATGCCCGCCAGACCCTGGGGCTGAAGCCCGCGCCGGAGTTCGAACAGTGGCTGGCGAAAATGGGGATCTTTACCCAGGCCGACGGCAAGGTGCACTTTGGCAACAGCCTGCCCCCGGCGTTTCGCCAGGCACTGGCGCAGCTCGGATGAACGACATGGCCAAACAGATCGACAGCGACAACCCCTGGCTGCAACTGCGCCGCCTGACCCCGGCGCGTATCGCCCTGGGACGTACCGGCACCAGCCTGCCCACCAGCGCGCAACTGGATTTCCAGTTCGCCCACGCCCAGGCCCGCGATGCCGTGCACCTGCCGTTCGACCACGCGGGCCTGAGTGCGCAACTTGCCGAGCGCGGTCGGGAAACCTTGCTGCTGCACAGCGCCGCCGACGACCGCCACAGCTACCTGCAACGCCCGGACCTGGGCCGCAAGCTCAACAGCGCGTCGGCCCAGCAACTGCGTGAGCATGCACTGGCTCACCCCGGTGGCATCGACCTGGCCATTGTCGTGGCCGACGGCTTGTCGGCCCTCGCCGTGCATCGCCATACGCTGCCGTTCCTGACCCGCCTGGAAGAACAGATCGCGACCGAGGGTTGGTCGCTGTCGCCGGTCGTCCTGGTGGAACAGGGCCGCGTGGCGGTCGCCGATGAGATCGGTGAGCTGCTGGGAGCGAAAATGGTGGTGATCCTGATCGGCGAACGCCCGGGCCTGAGCTCGCCGGACAGCCTGGGGTTGTATTTCACCTATAATCCAAAAGTCGGCCTGACCGACGCCTACCGCAACTGCATCTCCAACGTACGCCTGGAGGGTATGAGTTACGGCATGGCCGCGCATAAATTGTTGTACCTGATGAAAGAAGCCTGCCGCCGACAATTATCGGGGGTCAATCTCAAGGACGAGGCTCAAGTGCAAACGCTGGAGAGTGAATCGGATGTCCATTCAAATGGCAACTTCCTACTGGGCTCGTCCCAAGATTGACCGTCATCCGGATTGCTCTTTTCCCGCGCTTTGGGCAGCATCAACGCTACGGCTGCCCGAGTGAACCGTTTGCCGTCAAATCCATGAAGTTGAGGCCTGATCTATGCGGATTACTCAAGCGACCCTGGAACATCTGGACCTGCTGACCCCCCTGTTCGTCAAATACCGCGAATTCTACGGTGCCTTGCCCTACCCTGATTCGTCGCGCAACTTTCTGGAAAAACGCCTGCGGCGCAAAGAGTCGGTGATTTACCTGGCCTTGCCGGACGATGACGACAGCAAGCTGCTCGGTTTCTGCCAATTGTATCCAAGCTTTTCTTCGCTATCGCTCAAGCGGGTCTGGATCCTCAACGACATCTACGTCGCCGAGGACGCCCGGCGCCAGCTGGTGGCCGACAACCTGATGCGCACGGCGAAGAAAATGGCCCGTGAGACCCACGCCGTTCGTCTGCGCGTCTCCACCAGCAGCGACAACCTGGTGGCACAGAAAACCTACGAATCCATTGGCTTTCGCGAAGACAGCGAATTCAAGAACTACGTATTGCCGATCGACGAAAAATGATCAACGCCGGCCCAAAAGGCCCGCAGCCCTTGTAGGAGCTGGCTTGCCAGCGATGACGGCAGTGAATGTTACGTCACCATCGCTGGCAATCGAACATCCATCGACGCTCCTGCATCGCCTTCGCTCGACATTCCCCGCTACAAACTCAGCAGGCAGAAATCTCCCCAACTCTTATAATCCCGCTTTCCCACGGAATGTACGAAAAAACTACATTTCCTGTAGTTAACTACGCATATCTATTTTCCTTGCACAGGTCCGCCGAGCCGGACCGTTCACACAGGTGCCATCCATGGATTTCAACCCGATCGACATAATCCTGCATCTCGATGTCTACCTCGACATGCTGGTGAACAACTACGGGCTCTGGATCTACGCCATCCTGTTCCTGGTGATCTTCTGCGAAACCGGCCTGGTGGTCATGCCATTCCTGCCGGGGGATTCGCTGCTGTTCATCGCCGGCGCGGTGGCCGCGGGCGGTGGCATGGACCCGGTGCTGCTGGCCGGCCTGCTGATGCTGGCGGCGCTTCTCGGCGACAGCACCAACTACATCATCGGCCGAACGGCGGGCGAGAAACTCTTCAGCAACCCGAATTCGAAGATCTTCCGCCGCGACTACCTGCAAAAGACCCACGACTTCTACGACCGCCATGGCGGCAAGACCGTGACCCTGGCGCGCTTCCTGCCGATCCTGCGGACCTTCGCACCGTTCGTCGCCGGCGTTGGCAAAATGCCCTATGCGCGCTTCTTCCTGTTCAGCATCCTTGGCACCGTGCTCTGGGTTGGCGGCCTGGTCACCCTGGGTTACTTCTTCGGCAACGTACCGTTCATCAAGAAAAACCTGTCGCTGCTGGTGGTCGGCATCATCCTGCTGTCGCTGCTGCCGATGATCATCGGCATGGTCCGCAGCCGCTTCGGCAACGCCGCGTCCAAAGCCGGCACCCACTGATCCCGTGTGGTCGCTGAGTGCCTGGCGGCGCCGGCGAACGCTGGCCCGCCATCCGGTTGCCGATGAAACCTGGCAGCGAGTCCGCCAGCGCCTGAGCTTCCTCGACGGACTCAGCGACGCCGAGGATCGCTGGCTGCGGGAACACAGCGTGCTATTCCTCGCTGACAAGCACCTGAGTGCCTTGCCGGGCGTGGAACTGGACCAGGAAAGCCGCCTGCTGCTGGCGGCCCAGGCGCAACTGCCACTGCTGCACCTGGGGGACTTGAACTGGTACCAGGGTTTCCATGAGATCGTCCTTTACCCGGACGACTTCCTCAGTCCCCAGCGCCATCGCGACGCCAGCGGCGTGGAACACGAGTGGGATGCCGAGCACAGTGGCGAAGCCTGGCAACAGGGCCCGATCATCCTGGCGTGGCCCGGGGTACAGGCCAGCGGCGGCTGGGAAGGCTACAACCTGGTGATCCACGAACTGGCGCACAAACTCGACATGCTCAGCGGCAGCGCCAACGGCCTGCCACCGCTGCACGGCGACATGCGCGTGGGCGACTGGGCCAAGGTCATGCAACACGCCTATGACAACCTCAATCGCCAGTTGGACCGCAACCCCAACGCCGACACCGCCATAGACCCTTATGCGGCGGAAAACCCGGCGGAGTTCTTCGCCGTGACCAGCGAGTATTTCTTCAGTGCCCCGGATATCCTGGCCACGACCTACCCACGGGTGTACGAGCAATTGCGCGCGTTCTATCGCCAGGACCCGCTGGCGCGGCTACAGCAACTGCAGGCCCACGACCCGCGGTATAAGACTAAAGACTGACGCCGAAATCCCGGCCGCGGCCCTGCCTCTGCCCTTATGGGAGCGGAGCTTGCCCGCGAAGCTTTTGGCGGTCTTGAGGGCGCCTTCGCGGCGGTACGGCGATCCGACAAGCTCCGCGCCCACAGGCGCCACAGTGATTCACCATCGCAGATCAGCTCGTCGCCCGAGATCCGGCGGCGCCTCCGAGTGTCCGGCGGCCCGTGGCATCGCCCCCGGAATAGGCCTATAATCCCCGCCACTTTTTGGTCAAACCGGCCAAGTTTTCTGATCAACCAACGGGGGCATCGCCCAATGAGCTACAGCAAGATTCCGGCTGGCAAAGACCTGCCGAACGACATCTACGTCGCGATCGAGATTCCGGCCAACCACGCGCCGATCAAATACGAAATCGACAAAGACAGCGATTGCCTGTTCGTTGACCGTTTCATGGCCACCCCGATGTTCTACCCGGCCAACTACGGTTTCATCCCCAACACCCTGGCCGACGATGGCGACCCCCTCGACGTGCTGGTCGTGACCCCATACCCGGTCACCCCTGGCTCGGTGATCCGTGCCCGTCCAGTCGGCATCCTGCACATGACCGACGACGGCGGCGGCGACGCCAAGGTTCTCGCGGTCCCGCACGACAAGCTGTCCCAGCTGTACGTCGACGTGAAGGAATACACCGACCTGCCAGCGCTGCTGCTGGAGCAGATCAAGCACTTCTTCGAGAACTACAAGGATCTCGAGAAAGGCAAATGGGTGAAAATCGAAGGTTGGGGCGATGCCGAAGCCGCCCGTGCCGAAATCATGAAGTCGGTCGCCGCTTACAAGGGCTGATCCGCCGCGCCCTGGCGCGAATTGAAGAACCCCGGCTTGCCGGGGTTTTTTGTGCCTGTTTACCAATAAACAAACAAGAGTTTTAATAAATAAACATAACGACTCAGGTTCAGCTATTTGAGTGTAGGAATCCTGAACGACACCAATCGGTTCGTGTGCGAACCGGGAGAATTTTTGAACACCTCGTTTATTTAAACAGGTGTAGCACGCCAGTAAACTCTGTGTTCATGAATACATCAGGCGATCGCTTAAGGGCCCTCCTGCGGGAGTGCCATCTATCCGCTTCGGACTTCGCTGCCAACCGGCAAGTGACGCCGCAGCACGTCAACAACTGGTTCAAGCGCGGCATTCCCATGGCGCGGCTGGACGAGATAGCCGAGCTTTTGTGTGTCAACAGCCGCTGGCTGCGCACCGGCGAAGGGCCCAAACACCCTGGCAGCTCGACCAACGAGACGGAGGCTGAACGCGAATTGCTGCCCACTCACGATCAGGAGCCTTACTCCTCTCGCGACGACCTGGCGGCCACCGAACGCAACGACGTGCAAGTGCCGTTGTACAAGGAGACCCCCGCAGCCCCCGGTTCGAGCCAGACCCAGGTGGCGGTCATACCCGGGCGCAAGGTGCGCCTGCCCTATCGTATCCTGCAGGCCATGGGGGTCGGCCCGGACCAGGCCATCTGCGCGCCCATGACGGGTAACAGCATGGCGGAAAAGATCCAGGACGGCTCCACCATTGCCATCGACCGCAGCCTGACCCAGGTGGTGGACGGCGAAATCTACGCGCTGGAGCACGACGGCATGTTGCGGGTGAAATATGTCTACCGCCTGCCGGCGGGGGCCTTGCGGCTGCGCAGCCACAACAGTGCCGAGTATCCGGATGAAGTGTTCACCGCGGAGCAGATCGAGGAACAGAACGTTCGGATACTGGGTTGGGTGTTCTGGTGGTCGACGCTGAACAAGCGGCGGCCCCCGGTGCCGTCGAAATAGGGGACAAGATCCCCTCTTGTCTGAAAACGACAGCTCTGGTGTGTGGTTTTCGCTGGGAATCTGTCGTAAATGCCGGTATCCTGCGCGGCACATTTGGGCAGCGTCCTGCTTGCAGCAGGCCAGATTGCCCACGACACGGCGCGAGACAACTGCGCTGCGTCCCACAACCAGATTTGCTCTGGATGTACGTTTTGAAGGCGAGTGAGGCTTACCAAAAATAAGCCAATCCCGTCCCCGAGAAGCCGGCCACAAGCCGGCTTTTTAATTGTCCAAAATAATCCTGTCCCATCCGAAAATTCTGCCGATAGCCTAGCTATTCCGGGGGCTTCAGGCATTCCCCTGTCCGATGGTGTTCAACACCATTTGACCTCATCCGACGATGAAGTGGGGGGGACAGATGGAGGGCGTTATCAGTACCTCGGTTTCCGCCTTGTTCCTTTTCGTCATCGCACTGATGAACCTGATTATTTTGAGGTCGATTTATAAGGCATGACGCCACGTCAGGCAGGGTGGTGTTTATGTCGAGGATGACTTTGACCTGCTACTGGCGGATCGTGGTTTTCTTGCGAGGATTTTCCGGCCATTGTTCGCTTGATCACTCGAAGCTGGCACATGTTTCCCTTGGGCTTCCTGTTCGGGTTGGGCTTCGATACCGCCACTGAAATTGCTCTGTTGGGCATCTCCGCTAGCCAGACCTCCCAAGGATTGTCGCCATGGGGAATCATGGTATTTCCGGTTCTTTTCAGTGCAGGTATATCGCTGGTCGAGAGAGTTCAGGCGCTTAGTGGCAGCATCAATTTAACGGGGTGTTGGTGTCCGGTTTTGTAGGGGCAAGTCCAGGCTAATAGGTAAATTATTTCGAGAACAGCACACTAGCGTCCCCATAAAGACGGGTGGGGGAATAGAGCGGCGCATCCGCTTCGGAACCGAGAAAACGAAAGGCCCCTGGAGTCTCTCGACTTCAGGGGCCTTTTGCGTATCACCGGATGACTGCACACGGGAACATCAAGCCCCCGTGGTCGGCCTCCCTGCCTACCCGACCTTTAGAAGGCCCAGCGTGCTTGGGCAGAAGCAGTCTGGTTGACGAAGTGGCTGCGCTCCTCCACGTCATAACGCACGGCCAGTTGCAGTTGGCCGTTGACCGCGTAGCTCAACTCGGTGCCACCGCGAGCCAGCCAGCGCTGCGGACTGCCGGAGTAAGTGGTGAAGACCGTTCCCGGCGCACCAGCAAAGCTGCTGGTCAGCGAGTCACGACTCGCCAGCAAGTCATAACCGACGCCCAGCTTGCCACTCAAAGTCAGCTGTTGCGTGAGGTCATGGGCCAGCTTGCCATCCACACCGAGAATGAACTGATCGGTGCTGCGACTCTTGACCTGCAGGTCCAGCTCATCGGCACCTTTCTCGTTGTAGGCCTCATCCTTGATCCAGGTGTAGTCCGCCCGTACCGAGGGGGTGAAGCGCGTGGCAGGCGTCAGGCTGAAGGTCCGATCCAGGGCAACGCCGGCATGGGCGGTCCAGGAATCATAGTTGGATTTGGCTTGCAGCCCGGCGAAGTCGAGGTTGCGCTTGCCATCGTTGTGGTTCTGGCCGCCATCGAGCTGAAAACTCAGGTCGGTGGTGTCGTCCAGGTGATACGCACCGTAGCCCACCAATTGATAGACGTCGGTGGTCAGCTGTTGACGGGCGGTGTCACCACTGTTGTGAGTGTCCGCCTTGGCGTAGATGAAGGCGGTACCCAGCATCCAGCGATCATTGAGGCTGGCATCGAGACCGAAGGCCATACCGCCCACACTGGAGTTGACCCCGGCAACGCCATCGTGGCTTTCCTGGTTGGCCCAGGAGCCGAACGGCTTGATCCAGAGGTGCCGCTCAGTCACGCTCTCGCCGGAAGACAGGCCGCTGTCGCCGGAAGACTGGCCGCCAAGGACCGATTCGCTGCGCGCCTGCACCACGCCGTTGATACTGCTCAATGCAGTCCGTGCCGCCGTGGTGGATCCCCCGGTCATCAGCGGCAGGACTTCGCTGGCGGCCCTGGACACTTCGCCCTGGGTACTGAGCGCGACAAAGTGGCTGGCCAACTTGCCATTTGGATCGTTGGCAATGATCTGGTCCAAGGCTGCCGCTGCACCTAGGGCCGGAGAATTGCCGAGGGCCTGGACGCTGCCTTGAACGGTGTTGGCGCTGCCAGAGGTACCGCTGGCAAGCACATTCAGGTCGACGCTGCTGCTGTTATAGGTCGGCGTGAAGTCGAACAACAGGCTGTTATCGGTGACATGGCTGAACTGGCCAGTGACCGTGCCGGTCGCACTGATCACGTGGGTCAACTGATTACCGGCGGCCAGGGTATCGCCACTTTTGACGTCGACGTTCAAGGTGCCGGCCAGGGCGACGTTGCCATTGACGCTGAGCTTGCTGTACTGCGATGAACTAAGGGCGCTGACCTGCAACGTGCCACTGCTGCTCTGGCTGAAGGTGTTCCCCACTGACAGCGTGGAAAAAGGCGTGGCCGCACTACCAATCACCAGCGCACCGGCGTTGCTCACCCCCCCGGCGATCGAAGCGTCACTCGTGTTGAGCGTGGCACCGCTGGCGACAGCCACCGAACCCAGCAGGCTCGCGCCACTGGCCATGACCAGGGTGCCGTTGTTGACGGCCCAATTCTGGCCATAGGTGTCAGTGCCTGTCAGAGTCCAGGTGCTGTTGCCGATTTTCTCGAAGCTGCCGAAGCCCTGATACTGCTGCATCGGGCTCCCTTGAGGGCCGGTCGAAGCGAGGTCGAACGTGGTGGAACCGGTGTTGCTGTCGCCGCCAAGGGCCAGTACATCGCTGCCACCGCTGGAGCTGACTACATTGCCATTGATCACCGAACCGGCAGCGAGAGTCAGCTGGTTACCACCACCACTGAGCTCGATCGCATTGGCCCGGGCGCCACTGCCGCCATTGGCAAAACCACCAGAAATGGTTCCGGCGTTGAAGACCGTCGAGTTGCCCGTCACCACCA
The DNA here is from genome assembly GCF_059420225.1 of Pseudomonas sp. GW821-FHT04D07. Lineage (NCBI taxonomy): Bacteria > Pseudomonadati > Pseudomonadota > Gammaproteobacteria > Pseudomonadales > Pseudomonadaceae > Pseudomonas > Pseudomonas sp. GW821-FHT04D07. Next base: position 51,078 of record NZ_JBWKTH010000036.1, on the reverse strand, counting down.
CACCCGCGCCACCTGCTCCCGCGAAGCCGGCAACACCGTTGGCGCCCGCGCCCCCGGCCGCGCCGGCGTGAACAAAGCCCCCACCTCCCGCACCGCCTGCGCCACCCACGCCCGCAGCACCGGCGATACCACCGTTACCGCCTTGAATCGTGCCGGTGTTGATCACCTGAATGTTGAAACCGCTGATGCCGGCACCACCCACCCCGCCATTACCGCCGTTCCCACCACGACCACCATTGCCACCGCTACCACCATATTTACCGGAAGTGCTGCCGGCCCCACCCTGACCGCCTGTGGCACCGGTGGCACCGGTGGCACCATTGCCGCCGGTGATGCTGGCGTTATTGGTAACGGTAAAGAAACTGCCTGAAATGCCGTCCCCACCGGCCGAGCCGGCGCCTCCGTTCGCTCCAGCCCCGCCGGTGCCACCGGAGCCCCCGGAGTTACCGGGAGCTAAAACGGTGGACCCGCCAACCCCCCCATTGCCACCGTTGCCGGGGACACTGGCAACACCTTGACCACCGGTGAGGGTCGCATTGTTGGTCAGCGTAAAAAAGCTCCCGCTGACGGCTGCCGAAGCATTGTTCGGGGTGGAGTATTGGCCGGTGGAGCCCGTGCCGCCGACGCCGCCGGTACCCGAGCTGACGTTCGAGCCGGCTGAACCCGTGACTCCCGGATGCGATGGGCCGCCGCTCCCCGCAGCGCCGGTAAACTGCCCCGCGATCGCGGTGGTGATGGTCCCACCACTCGCCCCGCTCAACCCCAGAGAGCCGTTGTTCCCCACCAGATTGGCACCGGTGACGGTCAGGGGAGCAGTCACTGTCAGCGTCGTTAGCCCACTGTTGATCGTGGCATCCGAACCGAGGTTGATCGTGTTGACGGAAGGGTCCACCCGCAACGTCCCACCGATGGACAATTGCTCGCGCAAGGAACCCGTACCGGAATCGGCATTGGAAGTGATGTTGATGGGCGCACCTGCCCAGGCCGACGAGGCAATGCCCAGCGACAGCAGTGCCAGCGGCCAGACCGCTGCTTTACCGCGCCCCACCGCCAGGCGTGTGCCCGAACCACCACAGCTCTTTGACTTGGCGGCCTCGGAAACGACTTGCAGCGCTCCCAGGCCGCTGTTCCAGACCAATCGATAAATCCCCTTGTTCATCTCGTGCGCTCCAATGGTTTGATTTTTTTATGGGGGTTCTTCAAAGAATCCTGACCCCTTGAGTGTTGTGTTGAGGGTGTTGCCAGAAAGCGTCGTTGATAAACCGCGCGAACACATCGGGCGGCAGCAGCGTCGGCCGGGGGACGGCCTGTACGCTCGGCCGCACATCGTGCAGCCCTGGAGTACCGGCCCGCCGGTCGAACTCCTGCGCCTCGAACTGGACGTTATGCAGGTCGTGACTGAAAGCCGGCTCGCCAATGAAGTCGTAAATGCCGTCGAGCACCGCTTGCGGGTCGCTGACCAGGCTCTCGTAACGCACCAGCAGCAAGCTGGCGGCGTGCTCGCCATAAAAAGCCTGCTTGAGGGCGTTGTAGGGATAACCGAGCATGCCCTCGGCATTCGCCAGAGCATCGGCGCGGCTATAGACCGTGCCACCGGCGTGGAAATTGAAAATCGCCGAGGGCGAAAGGCGGTTGTTCTGGACCAGGCGCTCGATACTGTCGATGATCCAGGGCACGTCGCGCACGCAGGCAATCACCTTGCTGGCGGGGAACAGGCTTTTGAGCAAGGCCATGCGCGAACACCAGGCACGGTTGCTGTCGAAGATCACCGGCGCGGAAAATTCGTCACCGTAGAACTGCTCGAACAGCCCACGCAGAATGCGTTCACGCTGCTGATCGGAGATGAACAGTGAATACTCGTTCTTGCCGCTCATGCCATTGAGCAGGTCATCGACCAGGCCTGCCACAGGGCTGCTCATGTGCGCATGAAAACGCGGATTCTGGCGCAACAGGGCCGACAGCAAGGTCGAGCCGGAACGGGGCAGGCCGGAAATGAAATGCAGACTGCGCTCAGCCATAGACTGGGTTCCTGGTGAAGTAGGTGATAACGCTCTGGCTCATGACAGGAACAGCCGATGCCAGACACTTTGACCGCTCTCATCGATACCCAGGTGCTGGAACCCGGCGCGCTGGATCACACGGATACCAGCGGCGGTCTCCAGCTTCGGATTCTCGACAATGATCATCATCCCCACGGGCGCCTGAGCGTCGCCGGCATAGGCCAGCGCCAGTTGCTCGTAGGTATGGGTAAACAACCTGGGAGCCAGGCCAACGTCGCGGTGGTCCTCACGAATGAAGGTGCGATAGAACCAATAGAGCGCCCCGGCGCCGGGAGAGGCGCAATACACCGAGCTGACCCCAACGATCCGCCCCTCGGGGTCCAGGACCACACACGTCACCTCGAAGGTTCTGCGCCAGGCCTCGGCGGGATCGGGTATCGCGCCGGTTGCGCCCCAGAACGCGATGAGTTCGCTGCGCATCTGGGCAGTGACCTGCCCCCATACCCAGACGATCCGGTGATTTTTGAATGAGCTGATGGCCGACATGGCAGCTTCTCGTGTTGAAGGTCAGAGTGAAGGTTGGCTGCCATTGCCCGGGTAAGGCGTGCGCAGGCGAGTGTCGTTGAGGAACAGCTCGCACCACAGGCGCCATAGCTTGATCAGTCGTTGCTGACCACCCTCCTGGCGCAGATCCCGAGTGGCCCGGGCCAGAACGCTGGCAAAGGACTGGGCGTAGAGCCGGCAGCTGCTGCAATCGATGTTCGGCGTGCAGCATTTACCGGTGCTCTGGCTCAGGTCGGTGTTGTAGTGGCGCAGCGAGGGGGTCAGCAGTACGCCACAATCGCGGGTCACGGCGCCCGCACCCTGGGCATCGGGATACAGGCCCGCCGGGTCGTGAATCAGCGCATTGAAATCATCGTCATACAGAATCCGCTGCCCCGGTTGTTGCAGCAGCAGCCCGATACTGTCCCGGGCACGCAGGAGATCGTCGGTGCTCAGGACCAGGTTGTCGGCGGCGGTGCTGGTGATGTGGTATTGATCGGCGCCGGCTCCGCTGTCGATAAAGTCCAGGTACTTGCTGGTCGGGCTGTAGTGATTGAAGGTCAGGGCCAGACCGTTGTCCGCGCAGAGCTGGGCGATATACGGAATATCGTCGAGGTTGCGTGCGGTCAGGGTGAAGACGAAGACCGCCCTGGGGTCATTGCGATAGTTTCTGATCTGCTTGCTCATGGTGTCGGCACCGCGCAGTTCGCGGCTGCGCTCGGGGTTGCCCCAGAGCGACACATGCACGCGATAGTCGATCTCGGCACTCAAGCGCTTGATGCCGTTGGTGAACACCACGCCGTAAGGAATGTGCCGGCTGGCAATGAGCAACTTGTTCTCCGCCAGCGACGGCTCCGCCCCGCCGAAATAGCCGTAGCGCACGCCTCGTGCGCCTTCGTCGGCGAAGAACCGCTCGATGCTCTGCAGGTCCTTCACATCCTTGTGCCCAAGATAGTCATCGCCTGAAAAGAAAAGACACCCTTCGCAGGTCAGGTTGCAGATCGAGGTGATGTCGTACTGGCTCGGACGAAGAGGCAACACTTCCTGGCGCAAGAGCCTCCAGAATTCGCTATCACTCAGCGATCGGGCACCTGATTGCTGCCCACGAGCAACGTCAAGGACGGCCATGCGGATGGCTCCAGCAATAATTCAAAGAGGTTGGGGCGACGACTCTGGGGGCCAGAGTCCGCGACAATCCGCCTGGAGGAAGCGGCAAAGTCAAAGTAATGGCGAAATAATGCCTAATTGACATCAGCCTGCCAACCTTTATATGTGTGTTTCATAATGTTTCTGCTGGAAGGCTGTGTTTCACTGAAAATCGGCACATAACGCCATTAATACGCCGATTCTCTCGCACTTTTATTCGCCAAAAAACTGACGGAAGTTCCATTGCCGCCAGCGCGGACGTCAGGGCCAGGCTTAATACGGTCAGGCGACCTGCTGTCGATGGCTGCCGATGCCTGGATTTGCGTAGGGTCGTGCGATGCGTGCAGTGCATTTTTTTCTTCCCCGGCTCATTGCTGCTAAATGAGCATTAAATTCGCCGAGCATATTTGATCCGCTTTCACAGGCTTGACCGTGTGTCCAAGTTTCCAAACTATATTTTTACAACACGATCACGGAGGGAATGGCTGGAGGGGACGGAGGGAAGATTGCGCCCATGCTGGGCGCACAGCAAAAAGCCCCGCTCTTCTCTCGAAGGCGGGGCTTTTTTGGGCCTGGATGTTCAGCGTCGCTAAACCCTGGCAATCACAGCTGTGGATAAATCCGCTCATACAGTGCCACATCGCAAGGGCAATCGATCTCACCCCAGGGCTGGTTCGTCGGTGTCCCCCCGACCGGCACACCCGCCTCGATCAGCAATGAAAACAATGACGTCATATCGATTTGATCGCGCTGCTCGGCACTCAATCCGCCCAACTGCGCATTGAGTGCCTGCCAGCCCGAAGGTGTCAGTTTGAACAGCCCCATATACTGCCCCTGAATCTGTTCCAGAGTCTGGGCACGATGGCCAATCTCGCAGATCCGCTCGTTATCGATAGAAAAGCGTTCCATGTCCTCCAACGGCTGATCGAAACGCTGCTTCCAAAGCGCTACCGCCTGTGGGTCGTAACCCAGGTCAATGTCGTTACCGCTGGCCATCAGCGCACCGACCAGTTCGGGCGAATAGAAAATATCGCCATAGCTCACCACACAGGGCTGGGAGTCGAGCCATTCGTGGGCCGCGCTCAGCGACTGATGGATGCCCGTGGTACTCCAGAGCGGGTTGATGAACAGCCGATCGGCATAAGGCGCCAGCATTTCGCTGCGATAGCCGGCGACGATACCGACTTCACTGATACCAGCGGCACGCAAGGTGCGCACGGTTCGCTCGATCAACGGCACCCCGTTGAACTCCACCAGCGCTTTGGGTCGTTGATCGGTCAGCGCCCCCAAACGACTGCCACGGCCAGCGGCGAGAATAATTGCCTTCATTGTGAAACTCCATAAACCTGCCGGACCAGTGAAAGGTCGGCGCTCTCCAAATGTTCGTTGCGTTCAGGGTGCCACATCACAGCGGTGTGGCCTGCCTCTGGGTTACTGACCGCCTCGATGACGCCGTCCTCACCCATCCCATCGATTTCATAGCCGGGTGGAACGGCACGAAAACCGTAATCGTGAAACGAGTTGACCCGGCGGACCTCGCCCCGATAGCGAATGTCGTGAACCCCCACATGCTCGGTGACCGGCTCCAGGATGGCCCCTGCCCGTGTGAGCATGACCTGCATGCCGCGACAGACGCCCAATGCCGGAAGGCACCGTTGCTGTGCCCACATCAGCAACAGGGCTTCGGTGTCATCCCGGCAATCGGCGACACCCGACAACGCCTGACAACTGCCGCCACCGGTCAACAGCACACCGCTCGGCCGCAGTTGCTCAAGCAGGCCTGCGGCAACCTCGGGGTTGTTCGGCAGGTAGACCGGTTGCACGCCGCAACGCGCGAGAAAAGTGCTCCAGCGTTGGTCGATTGCATCTCTCCACTCGCTGCGCCCGGTATCGAACAGCCGAAGCATGGTCACCGCAACCAGGGTCACGCCAACACCTGAATACGGCGCTCGGCACAATCAAGAATCAACCGTTTGCTCGCCAGCAGGCTGCGGAATTTCACCTCGCCGACCCCGATAGCGGCCGGAATGGCGAACTCTCGGGCGCGAATCGACATGTGGGAATTCTCGCCACCGTAAGCCGTAATGAACCCAGCAATGCGACGGGTGAAAATCCAGTCGAAGCCCGGGTCGGCATTCTCGATCAGTACGATGCAACCCTCGATGTCGTGCTTGCTCGCTTCCTCTGCCCGCAACACCGCCACTGGCGCTTCGGTGGCGCTGCGGGTGATGAAGTTGGGGTTACAAGACTCGATTGCATGGGACAGCAGGTCATCGGGCTTACAGACGATGACCGGCGTGCGTATGCCCTGAGTCGATTGCCAGCGCGCCCGGTTACTGACGATTTTGTGGTGAATCGCCTCCAGCCGGACCTCCTCCAGGTTGCCGAGAAAATCACCGAGTCTGGAAAAACTCAGTTCTTCGCCGCTCAACTGGTGACTCTCGCCCCAATTCGTGAGCGCCTGAAGCGCCTGGGAAACGAACGCGCCATACAAGTATTTGACCTTCTCCCGAGCCGCTACGGCCGCATCCAGGAACTTAAAAAAATGCTCGGCCGAGACTCGCAGGTGACACTCGTCGAAGGCTTGCTGGACAGCGTTTTTGATTTCGCGGCTGATTACCCGCGGGCCATCGTCGCGATGGGCGCGTTGCGGCGGCGTAGTCCAGTCGAAGTAAGCGTCGGGGGTCTCGTCATAACGCGCCACTCGCAGGTCGTAAGTGCCAGGGCGCACGTGGCCATGCAGACGCAGGAACGCTTCTTTATGGAGGATGCGGAAATCGTCGGCCATCTTGCGCCCGACGGTATGCACACCGCCGATCAGCGAATCGGTAAAACCTGCCGGGATCCGCTGCAGACTCTCCAGTGACTTGATCACTGCCGTCGCGACAAACGCAGCGCGGGCGACACCGGAGAACACTTCGCCGACGACCTTGGCATCGGCGAGAGCATGGCGCAAACCCTGCAGAGGATCTTCGCGGTGGTTGTTGCCACGGGCCAGCCGCTCGACCTTTTGCTCGATGCGCGGCAGTCGCGTCAGGTCCGAAAAAAACGGCCCGTCCGCCGAAATGATGTGCTCGGTGACGCTTTTCAACTCCGCCAGGTAGAGCTCGCGCTGAGCAACGTTCAGCCCTTTGAAGGCTGGAATGTCATCTGCCGGCAGGATCGCCAGTTGCGGGGTAAAACAGGTAGGAATGATCGAGAACTCAATCTTGTCATGCAGCGCCTGATGGGCAGCCAGGTGTTCGCAGCATTGGGTGACCACCGAGTTGACGATCGTCAGTGGCAGCGCTGCGGGAATGAACGACTCCACGCTGTAAGGAATGCAGATATAAGGTGAGCCGCTGAACTGATGCATCAACGGCTTGTTGCGCATATCGCGGTAACCGTAGCGGAACCGCGCGGATGCCCAGTTCACATCGGTGATCAGCTCCTTGTAGAGCGAGTACGCCAGGGGCCGCGGCTTCACGCCGATCATCTCGGCGGGATTCCAGTCAGGCATCAGCCCCAGAAAGGCGTTGAAACTGTGCTCGGGTTGCCGGGTCTTTCTGGCCAACCTTTCGAGCAGTGCCACTTCGCAATCGAGCACCGCGCGCAGGGCGAAGTCTGACTGCGCGTCGATTTTTTCCACGCCCTGCCCCGTCATCGGCCGAACCTGAAACAGCAACGGACCGTCCTCGGTGATGGCGAACTCGATGTCCAATGCATCACGTTCTGTCAGGCACTCGACTTCCGCGAGCAAGGCGAACAGCCCTTTGAGTGCCGCCGGTTCGGAACCGGCCGCAGACTTGATCGCCACAAACGAGTGAACGATGCCGGTCCCCGCCGTGACGCCATCAGTGCCGTGCCCGGGCACATAATCCACCACGTAATATGGCAGACCGGTTTCCGGGTCACGGGTCATCGCCACGCCCGAGGCCTGCACGCCGGTGGCCATGCTCTGAATCAGCACTTCATCGAAATCGCTGGCCTGCCCGTAAGAGCCGATTACCTGTTCGATGGCTTGCTTCAACGCCACCGGCCCGCGTACATCGGCGACCGAGTCGTACATCCCGGCACCCGATGTGCCGTCCTGATCCTCGGACAGGCTACTGGAGCGCACGATCATCGGATGATCGCCAAAGCGCTTTTCACAGTAATCCAGGATAGCCTGGGGTTTGCTGCGCCAGTTTCTGACCGTGAATCGGTGCAACGGCAGCACGCGGCCGGTCTTCAGAAACGGGGCCAGGCTTTCCAGAGTTCCGGCCTTCCCGGAAAACTCGAAGGGACTGGCGAGCGTCATTGACTGCATGTCGTCTTCCATTGTTAGAGGTAATTACATTCCCTTGTGGGCAGCGATGACCACCAGGCACCCGGCATGAAATCGGCTTAATCCAGCTCAGGGCCGGTGTACTTCGCCAGTTCGTTGCCGTACAGCAGCGACAGTTCAGCCAGGAAGCTGTTGCCCTTTTTCGCCGCCGCGTAAGGGCAGCTATCGAGCACGATCACGTGGCCAATGGTCCCGATATTGCCGGTGTAGACGCTCACCTGCTGACCCGGAACGACGTGCGCGGTGCAGAACTCGATCTGGTATTTGTCCAGCAGCGGTTGCAGCGTGCACGGGTCGTAACTGTCGGCGATCCGGCCACCATGGCGCGATGCGACGGTGACCACGGTGCCTGCGGTTTCAATCAAGGAGTCGTCGACCTTGATCTTCTCGCCCAGGTGCAGACGGATGAGCATTTCGAACGGATCGATGCCAGTCAGCATCCGGTACATTTGTGGCGCGACACTGCCCATCATGCGGGCGTTGATCTCCACCAGGCAGGGTCCTTTTTCGTCCCGCAGCAACTCGACGTGATAGAGCCCGATATCCAGCTTCAAGGCACTGAAGACCTGCTGAACATAGGCTTTGATTTCATCGCGTGCGGTGTTGTCGAGACCCGATGGCATGGTCGCCGTCATCTCGAGAATTTCGTTGTAGTCGGCACGGAAACGAATGGTGGTGGCATAACACGACACCACGCCGTCCTGAACGATGACTTCGGCCGAATGCAGCGTACCGTTGACGTATTGTTCGACCAGGTAATCGCGGCTGACCAATGCATCGATCATCGGATCGGAATCGGCACGGGCCTGGCGAATGGTCTCGACGAATGCATCGAAATCACGCTGAGTGAAGCAGATCGCAGAAAACTGCTTGGAGAACCCGCGGGTCGGCTTGACCACAAACGGCAGTGCCAACTGAGGCGCGATGCCTTCGGCCAACTGGCTCTCGCTCAAGACCTGAAAGTCAGGCGAGCGCACATTGTTCGCGCGCAGGGCTTCGCGCAGACGACTTTTGTACACCGCGCCACAGAGGTTTTCGTAGCTCGGATAGCGAGTACCGAGGAACTCGGCCTCCCGGGCCACGGCGACGATTGCGGCTTCGGACGTGGAGATCAGCGCGTCGATTTTTCGACTGGCGTTGAGCTCTGCCAGCACGTTATGAAACTCGTCGCCTTCCAGTGAGTCGACGCGGATGTATTCGTCCACATGTTTGAGGTACGGCTCGATTTTCGAGTGATCGCCTTTGACCGAAATCGTCAGGAACGAGGTATCGCGTTGATGAATAAAAGTGACATGACACCCCAGGCGCTTGGCAGCTTCGAAGGCCAGCAGGCCGCTGACTGTGCTATCGACCAAAACGACATGTTTCATAGAACGCTCCGTGTAGTTATGAGTGGTAGAGGAGAAAACTGCTCAGGGAAAACGCAATTGCAATGAAGGCAACGGTGGGGATGGCCTTGAACTTGGGCAGCTTAAGGTTCGTCACTTGCAGCACCGCGATCAGAAATGTCAGAAACAGCACGTCATGGGGGGCGACTTTGCCGGCCGCAATGGCCTGGAACGCCAGCGCAAACAGTAAGCCGGAATAGGTCGTCGGCAGCCCGCGATAACCGACCGGCGCATTGGGGTCGTTGAGAGCGAAGACAGTCAGACGCAAGACGCCGGACAGCACCAGTGCGCCGGCCGCGATGACCGCCAGGGAAGAAGGAAACAAGAGCACCAGGATGAGCGCCGGGGCGACACTGAAGTTCAGCAGGTCGGCAAAGCTGTCCAGGTGTTTGCCAAAGGCGCGGCGTGGCGCATTACCCGCCAGATAAGTTCTTGCAATATGCCCATCGACAAAGTCGAGTATGGCGGCCAGACAAATAACACTGGCGGCATAAGAAAGACTGCCCCGTTGCGCTGCGACAACCGCCACGAAGGACAAGAGTATATTTAATATTGTAACCCAGTTAGCCAGATCCAAAAAACGAACGAACGGAAACACCGGCGCTATATAACGCATAGGTCATGACTTCCTTGTCAGATGTAAAACTTGATTAAATAGTTTGCTCGACAGGTTTCAAAACAAACGAAAAGAGCGTACTTGCCACCCCATAAACGGCAGCAAACACCGCACTGGTCCACAACAGGCCAACTTGCTCAACCAGTAATGAACCCAATAATATGGTGACCATCATGCCGACATAAACACCGGCATATTGAACAGACGCCACCAGCGGCATGGCATTCGCTGGTGTATTGAGCACCACATCGGACTGCAGTTTGAAAAAAGCCAGTTCGAAGAAAAAGATATAGAAAAAGTAGGCGACGTAACTGGAGATCAACCCGCCGCCGTAAGCCGCGGTGATCATGAACAACGCACTGGCCGTGGCCATGGACGCTGGCGCCAGTCGGTGGCCACGCTTGTTCAGCTTGTAGTACAGAATCGCACCGGCCAGGGCGGCGATGCTATTGACTGCTTGTAGGAGCCCAACATATCCCTCGGACAATCCCAGCACGTGAGCCGGCAGGATAATCCGCGAGACGTTGAAAAAACCCTGATAAACGCTGACGAAAATAATGAAACTCCAGAAGCTGCGGCGCAGTTCGGGGTTGGCTTTCATCAGGTTGGAAAAAGTCGCGATCAGCGCCAGAGGCTGCGCGACAGAGGGCGCTGCCGGCCGCTCGACCCTGGGCAGCAGGAAGGCGGCGAGCGCGGCGATAGCGAGCAGTACGGCGGTGATCGCCAAGGCCTGCCATGGCATCATCTCGCCTTTGACCAGGCCCATGGTCGCTCCAGCAATACCGCCAGCGATGAACTGCGCCGTCAGTGTCAGGGGAACGGTAGATTCGACGTTTTGCGAATTGAAGTAACACTTGATCGCGACGATGCGACCCACACGCTGCAACGCATCTAGAGTGCCGATGGCAATACCACCGACAATGGCAAACAGAACAACACTGGGAAGAAACGAATACACAATCACTACCACCAGCAGAGCCAGGGCATTGGACAACAGCAACAAGGTGCGCGGGGAAACCCGGTCGGCCACTCGATAGATCTGCCCTACACATAAAACAGGCAACACCATTGGCGAAAACAGCACGACCTGAGAATACAGCAGATTGCCGGTTTCTTTATAGGTGTAATAAGACAGGTATATATAACTCAGCGTGGATGCACATATAGCACAAAGATTGACGATCCAGATGAGGACCGTAAGGTTTTTGGACGAATATGAAATACGCATATGATCCTTCACCGAGTAGCTTCCTTTTAACCACTCGCACGTTATCGTAAAAAAAAATTCCTGGCAATATTTTTTAACAAAAATGTCACATACTTCTGAGCGAATCATGCCTCGCACTATTTCAGTGCAAGCTTTGCACTTCAACATCACCGCACCGTGACGAAGTTAGCGCCAGAAACACCCGGTCAGATAAAGAATTATCAGTATTTATGATTATTGAATAACCGTCCGTTAAACAGCCTGGCGAGGTTGCACCAATAAAACTTGAGACCGTATCAGTGCAACCTTTCCGAACATCGGGTTGCACCCTCTTCCTTCGCAGCACACAAAACCCTTCCCCTTTGCGTCATCGCCACCCCCCGCGAGACGGTTGCAAAGCGCCATCTCCTGCGGCAATCAATGCCTCCAATCCTCTTGAGTAACCGCGAGCTTGCCCATGCAACGGTGACGTAATGGCGCCGCCTCGATCGGCGCCACACAACCTTTCCCTAACCCTTAGCACCACGGGTCCGCCTGCAGGGAGCGTCAACTCACTTTCCAGTCCGAGACGTCAGTGGTGCGATTGCTGAGGTCATCATGAACGCTCCCCCCCTTTACCGTCAGTTAGCCAAGCACTACCTCGACGCAATCCGCAGCGGTACCTTGAAAACCGGTGAACGCTTTCCCTCCATTCGCCTGATGATGGAGAAACACGCCGTCAGCTTGTCGACTGCGGTGCAGGTTTGCCGGCAACTCGAGGACTACGGTGTTCTGGAAGCTCGCCCACGCTCCGGAAACTTCATTCGCCAGCCCGACATGCTACCCAAACCAACTCCGACCGCACCTCCCCCGCCCCTTGATACAGGCGTTTACGTCGGCATTCACGAACAGGTGTCATCGGTGCTCAAGGCCAGCCAGCGCGCCTCGATCAAAGTCAATTTCGCCAGTGCCTACAGCGCGCCCGAACTCTATCCGTTGAAAATTCTGCAGACCCATATGCTCAAGGCGTTGCGCCAGGATCAACATTTGCTAGGAGCGCCCGGCTCTGCCTGCGGCAATACTGCTTTGCGCAATATCCTTGCCCGACGAGCGCTGACCACCAAGGCCAACCTGACAGCGGACAGGATCGTTATCACCAACGGCGCCACCGAAGCGATCAACCTGGCCTTGCGGGCCGTGACCCAGCCGGGCGATACCGTGGCAGTGGAGTCGCCGACCTTTTACGGGCTGCTGCAAATTCTCGAAAGCCTGAACCTGCAAGTGCTGGAAGTCCCCGCCACGGCTCACGCCGGAATCAATCTGTTCGCCCTCGAACAACTGTTGCAGGGCCCCGAGCGGATACAGGCGCTGATCGTCATTCCCAACCTGCACAACCCGCTGGGCAGCATCATGCCCGATGCCAACAAGGCGCGGCTGGTGCAACTGTGCGCCGAGCACGACACGGTGCTGATCGAAGACGACACCTATGGCGACCTGGTCGATACCGAGCAGCCGCTGTCCACGCTCAAACACTGGGATCACACCGATAACCTGATCTATTGCGCATCGCTGAACAAAACCCTCGCCCCCGGCATTCGTCTGGGCTGGATCAGCGCAGGGAAATGGCACGATCGGGTAGAAATGCTCAAACACACCCAGTCCCGGGGATGCGAGGCGTTGTCACAATTGGCGGTCAGCGCGTTCATGAAGACGCCGTCCTATGAACGTTACCTGCGAAGATTGAGGAAAACTCTGACTCAACAACGGCAACAGATGAGCGCCGCAATCACTCGTTATTTCCCTGAAGGCACCTGCGTGACCAACCCGCAGGGCGGCACGTTGTTGTGGGTGGAACTGCCTAGCCAGCATTCATCCATGGCGTTTTTCCATGAGGCATTAAAGGCCGGTATCCAGATATCCCCCGGCGATATCTTTTCGAATGCCAAGCGCTTCAACCATTTCGTACGCATCGGCTGCGGCGCACCCTATTCACCGCGCATAGATGAAGCAGTCGCGACATTAGGTCGACTGCTCAAAAGACAGGGCTAAACACACCTTTTGTAGCAGCTGCCGAGCCCGCGAGCCTGCGTTCGGCAGCTGCTACACCATTGAACGTAGCCTTCAGAGGGGGTTTTCGTGGAGGCAGATGATGTGCGGATCGTCATGCCAATGAGGGAAACGCTGGGCGATCTGCGGGTCGTGGCCGGGAATCACGTGGTCCTCACCGTCGGCCAGGCTGTCGATCAGGCTGAACGCCTCAAGGGTCTGTGCCAGATCATCGAGAATCGGGAATGGACTGCGCTGGCGTATGTTGGCCCACAAGTGCGCGGCATCCGAGGCCAGAACGATCCAGCCGCGCTGGGTCGCGACCCGCACCACCTGACTGCCGGGGGTATGGCCGCCCACAGGGTGCAAGGTCACGCCGGGGATCACCTCGACGCTACCGTTATGCAAGCGCAACCGACCTTCGAACAACGGTGGCAGCGCCGACATCACGTCCTCGACCTCGTAGGTTTTGTTCAGCGTGCGATGGGCCATTTTCGGCCCGGTGCAAAAGCGCAGCTCCGCCTCCTGCAAATGCACCGTGGCCATCGGAAACAACCCAAGATTGCCCGCGTGATCCCAATGCAAATGGGTAAGGATCAGGTTGTCGATCTCCCCCGGATCGATGTCCAGTTGGCGCAATGAGTCTTCCGGCAGGCGATACATCTGGCGGTTGCGCCGATCCGCCGTGGCCGGTTGAAAACAGGTGTCGACCACCACCACATGCTGATCATTGCGAATGACCCAGAAATAGTAGTCCAGCGGCATGGACGCCGCAGGATCACCGCAACAGGCGTCGTAAAGAAAATTCTCCCGGGCGGTGCGTTGGGCGTTGGCGCCGACACGAATGGCGAATACTTCGTACACAGGAACGGACATGGGCATCTCCTGAATCAGGCCGGCTGTGCGACAGCGGTGGTTTTGAGTGTCGGACAGAAGTCAAAATCGATGTCATCGATAATGCCCAGATCCTGTGCCAGCCGATGCAGCCCGCTGTAGTCGCGCATGATCGTCGCGTTTTTACTGCTTTCCCGAGTATCGGCAATAATCAGCGCGGCATTCTCGACCCCCAGCTGCGTCAGAATCGCCTCCCACATCGAGTAGTCCTGAGCGACAAAAGCACTCAGTGCGATCGACAAAGTGCGAGTGAAAAATTCCCGCTGAGTCGCCAGCATATTCCCGTACATGACCTTGGCCACCTCGGCGAGGACTTTGCTGTGGGCATACTCGTCGCGGTTATGCAGTTCGGCCACTCGGCGGTTTTGCGGTTGAATGCTCTGGTCATCAGCGAGCAGGTCCAGATAAGCGTTGACGCTGATCTCCGCGATCACCGCGAAGGTGATCGCCGCCAGATCCCGCTGCCAGGGTTCTGCCAGTTTTTCACGCAGGGCCGCCAGCCGCAAATAAGTCACCGATGGAGGCAAATCCAGTTCCTGCTTGAGGCCACGCTGCGCCTTGGTCCGCTCGATGGCCCGCAGATGCAAGAGCGTGTGGTAGTGCTCGTCGATCAGCATCTGCTGCATGGCTTCACGGTAATGCCAGTTGTCCTTGCCCAGGTATTGATTGGCGATGACGCTCAACGCCGGGTTCACTACGTGTTCTTCAGCGGTCACCGTGCGCAGGTTGTAGCCGATCCAGCCCCAGGTCAGCACCGCGCTCTTGAGTTCATCGCTCAGCGCCTGGAATTTGGGGTGATGGAAAAACGGCACCATGCTTTGCGGATAATCCGCACGCGCCGGGTCAAACACTTCGCTGATCCCGGCCTTGTCCGGTGCACAGACCGTGGCTCGTTTGGCCCACGCCTGATTCAGGCGTATCACCAGTTGATGATCGACCTTGGCAATCTCGATTGCTGTTTGCATGATTCGCTACCTGTAGGATGCGTACCCGCTGAGGGGTACACCAATGGATAAAGGACGACGGATAGATCAGGCCAGCCAGTAGCGGGTCAGGTTACGCGCCGGATCACTGTATCGACTGCGAGCATGGATCATTCGCCAGTTGTCCCAGATCAGCATGCAGCCATCGGGGATCAGCACCGGCGTGTTGTGCCGCACAAAATAGTCCTCGCCCAGTGCCGCAAATCTGGCCAGCGGCGATGAACTGTTTTCGACCTGCGACTGACGCAAATCGTCCTTCGATGGATTCACATCGCCATAGTGGAACTGGTTGTAGCTGAAGCGGAAAATGTCGCCGTCCTCCGTAGGTGTCAGGATGTACTCCTCGACCCTGCGCTGCGCAGCCTCGCCAGGTTTGGCGGTGGCGACGAACTCTACCGGGGTGTCGTTGATCCATTGCCGCAACTGCGGGTCGGCACTCTCCAGGTAGGAGAGAAACTCGAGCCCGTCCACCAACCCCGTATGCCCGCCACCACACGTGGCCTGTCGATGGCAATGTAACGCCAGATAACGCGGCGGCGGCCCATAGACTGGCGCTTCGGTGTGTGGGCCGATGCCGTTCATGCTCTGGGAGTAAGGCAGGTCTTCGTACCCCGGCTTTCGGGTGATGGCGAAAGCGGTCTGCCCATTGAATTGCGGTATGACCGGGCCGAACGCGTGCAGCGTGCCTTCGACATCGTCGGCGAACTCGTCCGGCGTCAGCACCGTCCAGCCATGCACCGACAATTCTTCATGGCGGTGGGCCAATGAAACGTAAGGTCGAGACGTAACAATCCCTTGATCTGACATGGTGAAATTCCTGGCTGTTTATCCGGCGTTTACGGTTGAGGTGTAAGCTGCAATGAATTCGCTGCACGCGGGGCCCGGTCGATAGAGCTGTTCATCGATGCTGCGCACGGGTGTGATTTCGGCGGCGGTGCCAGTCAGAAAACACTCATCGAAGTCGCCGAGCTCAGCAGGAACAATGGTTCTTTCGAGCACTTGGTAATCCAGCGTCTTGGCCAGTTCGATGACAGTCTGGCGGGTGATGCCGTTGAGGAAACAATTCGGCACCGGGGTGTGCAACGTCCGACCTTTGACGAAGAACACGTTGGCACTGGTGGCTTCCGCGACGTTGCCGCGCCAGTCGAGCATCAAGGCATCGTGGTAACCGTTGTTTTCAGCGTCATGCTTGCTGAGCGTGGCAATCATGTAATGCCCGGAAGCCTTGGCTTCGAAGGGGCTGCTGGCCGGCGGCGGACGGCGCCAGGTGGCGGTTTTCAATCGGATCCCGGCCATATGCGCCGCCGGATCGAAATAGCTCGGCCATTGCCAGCAGGCGATTGCCACATGGACGGTGTTGTAGCGAGCCGAGGTGGAAATCATTTCACTGCCGCGCCAGGCCACTGGACGCAGGTAGCCGTCGACGACGTTGTTGCGCTGCAACAGCTCATGGCTGGCCTGTTCCAGTTCGGCGAGTTCATAGGGAATGACGAAGTCCATCAACTTCGCCGATCTATACAGGCGTTCGCTGTGTTCGCGCAGTTTGAAAATCTTGCCGTTATAGACGCGCTCGCCTTCATACACGGTGCTTGCGTAATGCAGGCCATGGGTCAGCACATGCAGCCGTGCCTGTGACCACTCAACGAACTCGCCGTCGAGCCAGATAAAACCTTCACGCTGATCAAACGGGATACCGCTCATGCCATTACCTCCGCAAATTTGATGAAAGTTCCTACGCAGTCGCGAGGACGACCGGTATCAACCTGAGGGCCGTCACGGGCTCCGCCTGAAAGAAGAACGAGCGCTCGCCGAACGCCGGCAGCAACTCGTCGAACCAGGTCGCCTGGGGATCGAAGCGCGCGTAGAAGGTGCGCAACACCCATTGCGGATCACGAGCCTGGAGGAACTGCAGCACAAAGACTTTTTCCCCGGCGACGGTTTCGATGCCGTTGATCAACACCTTTCCATAGAAGGTGCTCATGGACGGCCCGCGAACCGTGCGCGCCAGCCCGGACACCGTGCGATAGGCCGCCTGGAAGATCTCGAATGCCCGAGCCAGCGGCATCGCGAAGTAGTGGCTGGGGCCGGTATCGCGCTCGATGAACATGTAATAGGGAATGGCCCCGAGCCGGACGCCTTCGGTCCAGAGCGCGGCCCAATCGGCAGGGCTTTCGTTGATGTGCCGAATCAGCGGCGCCTGTATGCGCAGGGTCGCCCCGGTGGCGCGAATGCGTTCGATGGCACGACGAGCGATGTCCTGTTTGATCTCCACCGGGTGGTTGTAGTGGCCCATGATCGACAGGTTTTTCCCCATCGCAACGATCCGCTGAAACAGCTCCAGCAGCGCGGGCGCATCCTTGTCGGTGACAAACCGTTGCGGCCAGTACGCCACCGATTTGGTGCCGATGCGGATGCTTTTCAGGTGGGGCAGTTCCAGTAACGGCTCGATGTAAGCGGCCAGGGAACGGGTGTTCATGATCATCGGATCGCCGCCGGTGATCAGCACATCGGTGACCTCGGTGTGCACCCGCAGGTAACTCAACAGCTCCTGGGACTCACGAGCATTGAACTTGAGTTCTTCCTCGCCGATGAACTGCGCCCAGCGGAAACAGAAGGTGCAATAGGCGTGACAGGTCTGACCCGCCCCTGGGAAAAACAGCACGGTCTCCCGGTACTTGTGCTGTATGCCCGACAGGATTTTTCCGTCGAGGGTGACGCCGTTGTGCGTCAGCTGCCCCGCCGGATGAGGGTTCATGCGCAGCCAGATGGCCTCGATCCGCCGCTTGATGGCGGCGGCATCATCCTGCTCGATCAGCTGCTTGAGGGACTCGTATTCGTCCGCCAGCAGCATGTCCTTGTGGGGAAAGGTCATCCGGAAAATCGGATCGTCCGGTATGTTGTCCCAGTCGATCAACGTCCCCAGTACATAGTCGTTGGTGCGAAACGGCATGACCTTGGCAACCACGGTCATGGCTTCCTGCAACGCTGGCGTCAGTTTCTGCCAGTACGGCGTCTCACGAATGGTGCGTGAGTTATAGGGTTTGTATCTTTCCTGCTCCGACATTCCCTTCATGGCAGCGCTCCTGCTGATTTCTTGTCGTTTTTTATTGAATGGCTGGCGCTGCGCGCGCTATATCCATCCATGCTCGGACACTGTCGCGATCCCATTGCCGACGGACATAGGCAGCAAGACGCACGGGGACCTCATCACCATTGGCGACCAGGCGGTTGAGCATGATTGCCAGGTCGGTATCGGCAATGCTCCATTCGCCGAACAAATGATCGGCGCCCTCTTCCAGCAACTGATCGGCCACAAAAAACAATCGATCTACGGCAGCCAGGGCATCACCGGACAGTGGATTGTCTTTCTTGCCGAAATAAATAAGGTCTGCCGGGCGCTCTTTGCGAATGACCAGCAGATCGCTGCGCAACCAGGCCTGTAATTGACGAGCCCGCGCTCGGCTCTTGATATCCAGGGGTAATAACTTTTTATGACCCGCGGAGATTTCATCCAGGTACTCGGCAATGGCCGAAGATTCCGACAAGGCAAAATCGTCGTGAACTAACGTGGGGATTTTGCAGGTCAGCGAGAGATCACGATACGTCGTTTTATAGTTCTCTCGACTTTTCAAATCCAGTGTAATCAACTCGAATGAAAGTTGTTTTTCCTTGAGCGCAACAAAGACCGACATGGCGAACGCACTGACACAGTCCGCACCAACATAAAGTTTCAGCTTCCGGTTTTCCATAGAACACTCCACCTCATTAACCGCGCGAACTCGCGCCACTGAAATCCGTGTTGTTTTTTAGTTAACGCGCAACGGAAGTGATCGTAGTTAGTTCACCATTAGTTGAATAGATACAGAATTCTGCTGTTTCTATCGATACAGAAAGTCAGCATTTGCAAACGGTTCTATGCGCGCAATCGCACCGAAAACCGGGCGAGCGCGTGGAGAGGAAGGCGAGTTCGGGAGGGGGTCGATAAAAAAAGGGAATAAACAGACGTTTACTCCCTGGGTAAAACGAGGATAGATCAGGGTTGGGCGGTGATCAGCCCGTGACTGTCGGCAAAGTTCGAGAGCAGTGCCATTTGCGGCATGTTGCTCATGTTCAGCATCGCCAACTGCTCGTCGCTACTGGTGTTGACGAAGCCGTGTTTAGTCCAGGCTGGCACCAGCAGCACGTCGCCGCTACTGACGCTCGCTTCATCGGCATCACCCAGCGTCAACGTGCCGTTTCCGGACTGAATGACAAACAGATGCCACCAGGAATGGGAATGCCCATTAAGCACCGCACCGGGGGCCAACCATTGCATGGCAACCGCCATACCGGGCGTCACTTCACAACCGTCAATGCTCTTGTCGTGGGCCAGCGTAACGATATCGACTTCGCTGTCATCAGGGGTTCGGCGCATGTCCGCCAGTTCAGTTCCTTTCCACACCCGTGGACTTACCGGGCGGTGGTGCAAACTCTGGCGAAAATCCTTATATGAAAAAAACGCACCTTGAACGTTATCCATTGCGAATCTCTTCTCATTCTGCACACTTGAGCGGCCGAACCTTATGGCAACGGTTCAGCACTGTAAAGCCGTACCGTTTGCTCTTATAACGCCGATGGGAGCAGGACAGCGATCATCTCCAGTTCTATCGCCGCGTTTTTCGGCAATTGATAAACCCCGACGGTTGTTCGGGTATGTTTACCGGCATCTCCCAGCACATGACTGAATACATCCGATGCGCCATTCGCCACCTCACTCAAATCAACAAAATCCGCCGTAGACTTCACATAGACGGTTATACGAAGCAGCGACTTTATTTTATCCAGCGAACCGATCGCATCAACGATCAACGCCAGTCCGCGCATCGCACTGATACGGGCTGCCGCTTGCGCATCCGTGAGGCTGAGCTCCAGGCCCACTCGGCCGGGATACTGAACCTTGCCATTCATTAGCGGCACCAGACCACTGACATACAGTTCATCGTGATGCCGAATCAGCGGCGCGTAATGCCCACCGGCGGTGTTCTCGCCATAAATGTCATGGCCGAGTTCTTTTGCCAGGGCGATGAAGCGTTCGTCACGAGTCATTCGCTCAATCATTTGCTCAATCCTCTGTATAACCAGTAGCTCGAAAAACGCCGATCACGGTGGATCACCCCATGACGCTCAAAGCAGGCTCGATGGCCGATGCAACGCCGGCGACCTTGATTCGTGACTCGATCGCCTCTGCCAGACGCAGCAGGTTGTCGCTGAGTTGCGCGTAGTCCTCGCTGAACAACACGATGTGGCCGATAAACGAGGTGTTGTCCTGCACCAGCGCCGTGACCGAATCACCGACCTGCTTGGCATACACCGCCTCCACCAGTTCGATGTTCATTTCAAGGGCCAGTGATTCAACGTCCGGCGCTGTACGCAGAGTGCCGCCGAACGGCGCCCTGAGCAGGCGAATGCCGCAATAACCACGAGCGACCGGATCATGGTGTTCGGTCTTGCCCTCCACGGCCCATCTGACCCAGCGCTCCCACGGGTCGAAATCGACGAACGCCCGCCGGGCCAGATCCCAGATGTGCATGCCGCCGGGGCGCATGTTGGTTTCCACCGCCGAAGTCAGGCCGTCGGCGCGCATGAAAATCTCGTTGTGATAGGCGCCGTTATCCAGCGAGACCAGCCCGGACATGTGCCGACCGGCCGCCGCCAGTCGAGCCTGGACGTCCGCCGCCAACGGGGCGGGCACGACTTGCTGGATTTCTGCGCGGTAGGCGCCTTCGGTGGTGGTCTTTTCGGTGACCCAGGTACTGCCGGCTACGTAATCCCAGCTGTATTCCAGAGCGCTCTGGATCAACTCTTCAAGGACAATCCCGCCTTCGCTATAAGGTTTGAGCGCCTGCCAGGCTTCCTCGCACTCGGACACCTGATGGATGACCCGACAACCTCTGCTGGCGCCTTCGCAAGCGGGTTTGATAAAGGCTTTGCCGCCCAGTTCGACAACCCGCTGGCGCAGTTCGGCAAGGCTCTCGATGCGCGCGCAAAACACCGGGCGGTAATCTTCCGGCGAGGCGCTGGCAACGGCTTCCAGCTGGCGAAAAATCTGCTTATCCAACCCCGCCCGCGCCTCGCCAAGAGTAATGCCGGGCAGCCTGAAATGCGTGGCCAGCGCTGCGCCGAGCAACACTCCTCGGTCGGAAAAGGGCAGCACGCCGATCAGGTTCCAGCCATCAGCACTGAGGAAGTCAGCCACCAGATCGACGGAGTCTGCAACGTCTGCCATTGCCAGCGAGGTGGTGCAGACGTGATCCGCCACATGACGGTCCTCGGGCTGAATCTGCTCGACCAGAAGGATGATTCGGGCGTCGTAGAGCGTCTTGCAGAGGTCGCGCAGCTTCTGGATATCGTGAACCCGATTGCCGTTGTACCCGACCACTACTACGCATGAAGTCTTACTCATGAAACCCCCGACCAGTGAAATGAAAAACGGACCGCGACGAATCAGTCGTGCAGAGACGCATTGGACTTACGGTTGAGGTAGTACCAGGCCAGAATCCCGCCGGCGCCGATCAAGGCCAGTACCACTGCGTTGTAGGGCAGCGGCGCGACCCGCATGATCAGCACCGTCAGCCCGGCACCGACGCCGAGGGACACTTCCTTGACGAACATGTTGTTCTGCTTGACCGAGAAGTAATCGAGGTAGCTGAACGCGCACTCGGCGATGGACAGCAGCGCCACCCAGATCAGCGCACCGGCGAGGGTTTCCACGTGGAAGGCAGCGGGCGACGACAGTACCGCAAAGCCGCCGACGATGATCCCGATCACGGTGACCACTTTGAAGCGTCCGGTGCGCTCGATCAGATTCATCACCGGCACCTGGGCGAACACCACCACGGCGCTGTTGAGGATCAGCATCAGGCCATACCAGGCCGGCAATTCACCGGTCTTGAGCAGGATCGCTTGCGGCAGGATCGAGAACACACCAAACAGCTTGATGCCCATGATGATGCCGGCGATCACCCACGGCAGCTTGTTGCGCCAGCCGCTGCCGTCCTGGATGGCGGCACGAGGGGCGACCGGTGGAACGGTGAACGTTGCGCCCATGGCGATGGGCAGGCACATCAGCACAAAACCTGCGGCGCCGAGAAAAAACAGGGCCGGGGTCAACAAGGGTGACAGCAGGATCAAACCCGCCACCAGGCTGCCCATGTTCATCGCGACTCGGTTGTAGGCCGCGCCTTCTTTGGTCTGAGCCGCTTCACTCTTGATCAAGTAACCGGCGATGGCGATGCCGTAGGCAAACAACGCCGCAGCGAACATCACCAGGCCCTGGTTACTGGTCACCGCGAGCAACACCAGCCCGAGGGTTGCGCACAGCAAGGTGACGCTCAGGGATCGGCGTCCCAGCACCAACAATGTCAACGGCAGCAGCAGCAATAAGGCCCGATAACCCAGAGCCAGGATGCTGTTGGTGGCGGTATCGAGCCAGACGTTGGCCTTGCCCAGCACCGCAAACAGCGACACAGCGGTGATGATTCGAATAATGAACAGGCGAACGTTAATCGCAGGTTTTGCTACCGCGGCCGTTGTTTCAACACTCATGCAACACCTCATGAACCCGGTGATTGACCGATCGGCAATCAGGAAAGTCTGTAAGGCGATGGTAGAGAGAGACGCTTGTCCTGATCAGAGCAAGTTCGTATAGAATCCAACGAACTTTACTGCCGGAGTGACCAGTAAAATGCAGGTTCAGCGCGCAGTTATCGCCGCCATCGAGTTCCAGCCTGGAGCGCCGCTGGTACAGCAAATCGTCGATCAGTTGTCTGTGGCAATCAGCCTGGGCAGCCTGCCCCACGGTGCCAAGTTGCCGCCGATTCGCGAACTCTCGGAACTGATGAACGTGGGTAAATCCACGGTGGTCGACGCCTTCGACCGATTGCGGGCCAAGGGGCTGGTGGTTTCACGGCAGGGCTCGGGACATTACGTTCACCGCAGCAGCGCCCAGGAGCCCATCGCTGCCGCCCCCGACCTGCAACCTCAGGACACCCTCAGCGTGGTTCGCCGTGCGCTACTGCTGGACAACGGCGCGCTGCGCCCCGGTTGCGGATTTCTGCCCTCCTCTTGGCTGCCCGGCGAAGAACTGCTCAAAGCCGTGCGCGGCACCCTTCGCGCGACGACGCTGCGCATGGGCGAATACAGCATGGCCGGCGGTTACCTGCCGCTGCGCGAGGCGTTGCGGGTAAAGCTGTCGACCTTCGGCATCGACGTGCCGGTGGGGCAAATCATCACCACTGCCAACACCATGCAGGCCATCGACCTACTGATGCGCCTGTTGATCAAACCCGGTGACACGGTGCTGCTCGATGATCCGTGTTATTTCAACCTGCACGCCAACCTGGCGTTGCACGGCGCCAAGGTCATCACCATTGCGCGGGACTGCGAAGGCATGGACCTGGATGCTTTCGAACAATTGCTGATCGCTCATCGTCCTGTGCTCTACCTGACCAACAGCACCCTGCACAATCCCACCGGTCATTCATTTTCCCCGGCCCAGGTCTATCGCTTGCTGGAGCTGAGTCACCGCTACGGCTTCCATATTCTGGAAGACGACCTGTATTGCGACATCCAGCAAAAACGCACCCCGCGCCTGGCCGCGAGCGGTCTGGACAATGTCAGTTACGTCTCCGGCTTCTCCAAGACCCTGACCGCCAACAGCCGGGTCAGCTATACGGTGCTGTCACCACAACTCGCGGCGCGGATGGTGGCGCTGAAAATGAGCTGCGGGGGCGTGACCTCGGAACTGGCGGAGCAGATCACCTGCACCATGCTCAGCGACGGACGCTATACCAAACACGCTCGGCGCACGGTAGATCGGCTGTATGAGTCCAGCAGTCGCGTGGCGAGCTGGCTGGTGGCGGCAGGCTGCTCGGTGTCTTCTCTTCCGGGTGAAGGTCTGTTCATTTGGACTCGCCTGCCCGAAGGATTGCACGCCGAAACCCTGGCCAGAAAAGGCCTGGAAAATGATCTGGTACTGGCCCCTGGTACCTTGCTCAGCAAAGCAACGGATGCCAGCCATTTCCTGCGCTTCAACGTCGCCCACAGCGATAACACACAGGTTCGCGACAGGTTTTTCCGGTTGCTCGATAGCTAAGCCCCTGCGCCACAGCGATCCCCAAGGTACGCGGCGGCTGCGACATGGATCTCGCCTCGCCAATACGACCCTATAATCGGCATAGGGGGCGGCATTCATAGGCCGCTCCCCTGCCACACCACCCGGCATGCGGGTCCGCAGTTCGCGGTAGATCATCGATATTAAGATCACGACAAACCGGTGAAACGCTCAGGCGCTGATCCTTGATCATCTTCACGACTTGCAGCTTGAAGCTGTCGTCGAATGTTCTGCGTTTGTCGGTCATGAAAAACTCCTCGATAGATGCATTTTCCACCTATCGAGGTGTCCGGGGGAATTAGACCACTACAAAACTGTCCGAGCGGACAGCTACAGTCGCCGGTCGAAAGGCCCGCCAAGCGCATCCAACAAAAACCGACGAGCCTGTGTAGCTGCCGCCCCGGCAGAAATCAACCAGCCCACCGATAAAGAAAACTCCACCTATGCGTTTAGTAAATTTCACTACATGCGCGCACAATTTTTAATCTGTCTTTAGAAAAACCAAAGCTATAGCATCTGGCTATCAAACAACTCCATGGAAAGGCACCACTTATGTTATGGACAACTAAGCTTTCAGACGACTCGACAAGCTTTATCTTAAGTTCGGATGCCGAAGCGCTGACCCACTACTGTCGCGCCCATGCCTTTGCTCAACCTCGCACGTTCTATACAACTAGCCCGTATCAGCGACCTTCCAGGCCGCAGGACGTCAATGAATCAATCATCAGCACCGGCCTGACCAGCGATCAGCTTGCAAACAGCCAACATCTATTGGCACAGCGAGTCCTTCGTGGCCCATACCGATAAGGTATTGGATGACGTTGCCCAGTCCGAATCCAAACTCTATGAGGTGCTGACCACCAGCCGTCAGCCAGAACGTGCGGCCAGGTTTTTCATGGCTCAATGCGCAGGCGACTTTCTCAGTGAAGCCTCGGCCATGGCCCGCAATGTGCTGGGCAACGCCGGTGTTTACACCAGCGAACTGTTCAAGATCCTGATTGACGAGTACGGCTACGGCATCGACAAAAAAAAGCACAGCAGCATTTTTGAAGGCATGCTCAAGGACCTGGGCATGTCGCATCACGTGCACCACTATTGGCAGTTCTATACCCCCAGCTCGCTATCGCTCACCAACTATTTCCACTACGTTTCGGCGAACCATGGCGAGCTGTTCCGGTATATCGGCGCCATGTACTACACCGAAGCCACGCTGGCCCTGACGACCAAGCATCAGTCCCGCGCCATCAAGACCATCTTCAACGGCACGGTGTCCACCGAATACTTCGATGAACATTCACACATCGATGTCCATCACGGAAGAATGGCCCTCCAGCGCCTGATCATTCCCATGATCGAGCAATTCGGTAACAAGATAATCCCCGACCTAATTCGCGGTTTTGAAGAGTTCAAGCTGCTTCAGGAGATCGCCGACGAAGAACTCTATGCCCATATCAAATGGCATGACGAGATGGACGAACATCGTGCTCAGGCCGCGGCCCTCCAGGGCCGCAAGCCGGTGGACCTGACCATTACCGAATCCGAACATGAACTGTCGGTATTACACACCCACCCGAATGATGAGTTGTTCTGGGTCGAGTCGGGCGAGCTGGATTTTATCGCCAGCCCCGATTTGACCATTCGCCTCAAGGCCGGAGAAGGCGTCGTGATTCCCAAAGGGATGATTCATGGCACGTACGTCACCAGCAAGTCCTGCACTTACACCGTCACGGCCATTTGAGTAAGCCAGCCCAATGAAAGCCATCAGCCTGAGCATCAGCCACGCCAACTATGTAGCCGTGGAAGAGAAAACCTACTTTCTCAAGCGCCACGCTTATTCAACCCAACTATTGCCAACGGCTTGCCCCCATCGAGGTGGCCCGTTGCACATGGGCGAAGTGAGCAGTGACGGACAGAGTGTGATCTGCCCGTGGCACGACAACGCTTACAAGGTGTGCAACCTGGAAAAGAAGTCCCTGCCCACCGTCCGTGTCAGAAACCGGATCAGTACCGTCGTGGGTGACACCGACCGGTGTGTGCCTTTACTTAAACTCTCTCGCTACGATTGATGGATCTCATGACTAATAAATCAACACTTGCGGCGTTCTACTCGATCGTAACCCTCTTTACCGGCCTGGACATGGCGATCGTCATTGCCATGGTCTGGTTTGGCCTGGAGACCACCGGTTCGACGTTCCTGGTCGGTGCGACCTTGTGCGTGGCGACGGTGGTGCCTTATTTGTGCGAACAGTACATCGGCAAGTTTTTCACCATTGAACTGAGCATGAAACGGCTGCTGTACATTCGCCTGACAGCATTCGCCGCGGTCCTGGGCCTTTCGTTTACCGACGCCGCCCTGCTGCCGATCGGCTTCCTGGCCATTGCCTTTGTGGTGGGTGTCACTGACTACTTCACCGTCAGTACCCTGGAATCAAAAAACACCAAGCTGGTGCTCGCCGGCCTGACCAACAGCGACACCTCGTCGCGACTGATGCAAACCTCCATCCAGCTCGGCGCTTTCGGCGGCGCCCTGCTGGGCGGGGTGATTGTGGATAGGTTCTCGGTCAACCAAACCCTACAAATCATCAGCCTGGGCGCGATCCTCTCCCTGGTGGCCATGCTCTTTATCGCCGCGACACCCACTGCCGACATGCACGAACAAGCGGCAGACATCAACACCGCACAGCCACTGCACCTGCCGCGCAACCTGTACATCCTGATCATCGTACTGAGCATGATCGGTTTCCATATCGGCGCGTTCAACAGCCTGGTGCCGATCGTTTTTCAAAAGCTCAATGAGTGGAACGCGACCCTGTTTGGCATCGCCAGCGGCCTCGCCGGCCTGGGGGCATTCAGCGCGGCGGTGTTGCCACGTATCAAGCTCAATAGCTACAGCGTCGTCTTGCTGGTAATCCTGGCCGACGTGGCGATCGTCTATTTCCAGAACCTCTACATGATGATGGCGGCCGCCTTTCTGCTGGGCTTCTGTATCAACAGCCTGCGGATCCAGCTGCGTAAAACCCTGATTGAGTCCGCGCCTAACGCTCGGATAGCCGACGTCATCGCCACCAAAAGCTCGCTCTACTACCTGCTGGTCAGTGGCTCGGCGCCGATGATTCTGACGTTCTTTACCACAGCAGGATTCCTCGGGCTCGAAGGGGCACGCCTGTTGATGATCGTCTCCGCCGCCCTGTTGGCAGTTGCCGTACTGGCCTGGAATCTCACACCCGCTGTCACGGCCACCGCCACCGCTGAATAAGGAGTACAAGACTTGAAAACCGTACTGATTGTTGACCCGTTCTCCACGGGCAAACTTTACGCCCCTTTGCTCAAGGCCCAGGGCGTGCGTTGCATTGCCGTGATCTCCACGCCCGATTTGCCCGAGCACTTCAGTAATGACCTGGTCAGGGAAAACTTCCAGGAGGTTCACTACTGGGAGGAAAGCCTGCTGACCACCCTGGCGAATCTGCAACCAAGCGCGGTGATCGCCGGGTGTGAAACGGCGATTTACCTCACCGATTACCTGACGGAAATTCTCGATATCCCGGGCAATAGCCGAATCACCAGCGACCTTCGTCGCCACAAGTTTTCCATGCAACAGGCCCTGAAAAAACACCAGCTGGCAAACATTGCCTCACAGCTGTTGAGTTCGCCGAGCCGCATTGCGCAAGTGGTGGCCTCGCTGGATCCCACCGCCACCTACGTGGTCAAGCCGCTGAATTCGGCAGCCACCGAGGGCGTGGTGTTTGCCCAAGGCAAGAATGAAGTAGAAGCCGCGCTGAACAACGCGGCCTGGCAGCAAAAGAATGACCTGGGAGAAATCAACCTCGGCTTTATCGTGCAGCCGTTCGTATCGGGCCCGGAGTACGTCGTCGATATGGTCGCGTTTGCGGGAACGTACATTATTGCCTCGGTGTGCAAATACACCAAGATTCAGAAAAACGGCAGCATGTTTGTCTACGAAAGCCTGGACACCCTCGATCCCCAGGCACCGGACCTGCAACCCCTGATCGACTATGCCCGCCAAGCGGCAGCGGCCTTGAGCATCAAGGTCGGCCCGATTCACATGGAAATCATCTGGTCCGATGCCGGTCCGGTGATGATTGAAGCCGGTGGACGGTTGCACGGCGGCATCGCGCCGCAGCTGTTTCAACAGGTGTACCAGCCCGACTTGCTGTCGCTGGCCATTGATTGCTATCTGGAACGCCCACGCCCCCAGGCTGATGCTGTCAGCCAAACCAGCCATGGCCGGATCGGCTTCTTCTGCTCCGACCAAAGCCGCACCTTCCGCGCGCCGGCGCCGCAGGTATTGCAGAGCGCGGTTGAGGATGTTGCCTATTGCGGTCACCGGTACTTCATCAGCCCAGGCGACACCACCCCGATCACCATCGACTTCGCCACCTGCCCGGGCCTGTTCTGGTTGCAGCATCCCTCGACCCTGCAACTGGACATCAGTACCGACCATCTACGCAAAAAATTATGGTGTTGAATTTATGAAAAGTCGCTTGATCATAAGAAAGTCCGCCAGTGACCTGGGCATCAAGAATGCCTGCGCCGCCGTGATCGAAGACATTACGGTGTCTGATGATCAGAGTTTCGTGGACGTCCTGCAAAACAACTTGAATCACGTGGCCTCCCACCTGAACGAGCTGGACTCGAACATCATTTACGACGGCTTTGCCAAGCAGCTTAAAAAGCTCGGTTATGAAAACACCGTCAGTGCCAACGAAAAACTGCTCCGGCGCTTCATCGCCAAAGGCGTCCATCCCATCAACAATATCGTGGATGCCTACAATGCCGTAGCGATTCGGCATGGGGTCAGCATCGGCGTGCACACCTATCATCAGCAGGATGATATTTACGTCATGCGCTCGGAGAAACCCAGGGCTTTCCGCCCGCTCTTCGCCAAGAAGGACGTCACGATTCCCGTCGGGGATATCGTCTATACCTGCGGTGACGTGCCTTTGGCGAGCATCGGCAAAGTAGACGCCGATGCCCATGATTCCAGGCTGACGAAAGAGTCGTCAAACCTGCTGGTGGTGGTATTGGGACATGACGACACGCCGTTCGAGTTCAATCAGGCGGTGATTGAAGAACTGGTCGACACCCTTCGCCAGAGAATGCCAGCCTTGAGTCATTACTTTCTCGAAACCGTACATGATCTGGAATGCGGCTAACCTCAGGGAACATGTAGCCGCCGCCGCGGACCTCGGCGGCGGCTGCATTTCTAGCGCCAGGCCTTCAGTACGGGGTTTACCACCACTTCACTCACATGTTCGATCTTCAGCAGGTTTTCCTTGAAAACCATCAGTTCTTCAAAATTCCTGTATTTAATGTCGAGCATCATGTCTACATCGCCAAACAGCGAATAGGCGTGAACCACCTCGCGATACTGATAGATCTTCGGAAACACCAGATGGCAACTACTGCCATTGAGCTTCAACATCAAAAACGCTGATTGCTGTGCTTCATCATCCTCAGCAACACTGATGGTAAAGCCCAGAATAATGCCCTTATCGATCAGCTTTTGAACGCGCGACTCCACAGCGGTTCTAGACTTGTGAACTTGTCGCGCCAGCTGCGCCAGGCTGACCCTGGAGTCATCCTTCAACGCAGCAATTATCAGTTCATCCACCTTGTCCACTCTGCCGCCCCCACATTTATCTTTTCTATAGCAGACATTCATTACCGATCACACATACCATTGGCCGCACTGGCTAGCACGGCCCCAAAGGTCAGACTGGTGGCTTTACCATGGACTTGAAGGTAACCAACCGCTCAACGTCGCAGATTTTACCCCGTGGGGAACACCGAGGTGAGCTTAAATCCGTTCGTTTGACTGCTGCTGACGTGGTGAAGTGACCGCAGGCACTTGGGCCGGCCGTTTTCGGTGTTCCATCACCGCAGCAGCTTCCGACGGAATTGTTCGACGGCCTGCCTGCTACAAAAGCCTGTTGAAACCTTGGCCAGAAAGCAGCGCCCCAATTCTTCAGCTTACCCACATAGCCCTGTTTTTCAGGAAACCGGGAAATACTCCTCGCCTCCCAGTCGGACTCATGGAAAGACGGTACGCTGTTGGACTTAATCCCCTCCAACTCAGGGCTGAACCAATAGTTGGCTTCAAGCAGCCCCCATTTTTCCGCACGAAAGAACCTCACCACCATGAAGTCCTGCGGATAAGTCACGCCTTTCGCCGTCATACCCCCGGCCAGTAGCGGAAGCGGAGCTGCCGGGTTGCGCTGCGGTCGATAATCCACCTGCTCCGCAAGGGCATGCGGTGCATTTAGATTCGTCGCCCCTATGGCTGGTGGGAAAAACACCACCACCACCGAGAGAAACGTCGCAGCCATCAAACAGGTACGCCACCAGGGCGCACGCGCCCATAGCGACTTGAACACGGTTTTGCCATCGCTCAAAACTGGATTCATAGTTCGGGCTTCGCGATAACGTGACCATCAACCGAGAGCAATACCACCTTCGTGTGGCCCTGTTCTCGAGCATCGATCAGCGTGTCGGCCATTGACTCTTCAACCGCTCGTACCAGATCACGTGACGATGCACCGCTTCCCAGCCGTTGCTGACGACGCATCATGTCGACGAGGATATCCGAGTCGATACCACCAACCGCGACATCCAGCCCATAGCCCTGGATCATGGCTTCGATTTCAAGCGCCGTGACACGGGCGACATCCTGTCCGTAGTGAGCGACATCAGCGCTGTTGGGGTGATGCTGTATCCAGAGTTGCGCGACAACTACAAGCGCCATCACAACAAACGCAACCGGGCCTAATCGGATCGCCAACGAGCTCAGCCAGCGCATCAGTTGACCTTGACGTTCAAGGTGAGTGTCTGGCCGACGCTCATGATCGGCACGCCACCTGACCCCAAACCGACGGTGATGCCACCACCGTCGCCATCCTGGACACCAGTGAGGGTTATTTTTCCATCGGCGGGAACGGGTATCGCAAAGGTGATGCCCTGCCTGGTCAACACGATCGTCCTCAAATAACCAGCACTCTGGATACGCACGGCATCGCCGTCCTCCACATCGGAGTCCCATAAGGTGACCCAGGCAAAACGGATGGCCGGCTGAGTGGCAGGAGACGGCATAGCACTGCTGCTGGCCACTGTGCCGCGCGGCGCCTGCTGCATATCGGCTGACGGCGTAGCCGCGGGCAGGTGCAGGGTAAGTTCCTTCGCCAGCGCTGCAGTTGCCGCCGGGCTGAGATGCATACTCTCCAGTGCCGCGGACACATCAGCGGCGGGAACAATAGCCAGCGGCAATACGCCTAGCGCGTTGAAGGCCGCAAGGCGAGCCTGTTGCTCGACACTGCTGTGCGAGTCTCACTGAGCCTTTTTCGAATAACGTTTTTTAAATAAGCCTTGGCTCGGAAAACGCTCGAGTGCCACGCCATGCAAAACTTGATTCACCGCCAGCGTGGCACGCTGCTGGGTGGTGTGGATGCGGCCTTACTCATCCTGCGCGGCATCAACGGGAATATCGAGGGTGAAGGTTGCGCCCTGTCCAGCCCCGTCGCTGTGCACAGCCAAGCTACCGCCCATTTCCTGCGCGGCTAGCGCGCAGCTGTGCAGGCCGAAACCGTGTCCGTTCTTACGCGTGGTGAAGCCATGCGAGAAAATGCGAGTCAGGTTTTCCGGCGTAATCCCGTCGCCGTTGTCGGCCACCGTGATGCGCAATACTGGCCCGTCGGCGAGGACGGCGCCGAGCGTGATACTCGGGCTGCGATCAACCACGCCGTCCAATGCCTGCTTGGCGTTGCGGATCAAGTTCAGCAGAATCTGCAGTATCCGATGCCGGTCCAGCGGCAGCAGGGGCAAGTCGGCAACGTCCTTGACCACCGTCACCTCGTGGCGCGCCAGTGATCCGGCATTCATGCGCAAGGCATCATCGATTAATTCCTCGACCGGCACTGTCTCGACGACATTGACGTTACCGGCATGGGACTGCTGGGCAGCGACGATGCTCTTGATATGGTTGATGCCCTTGGTAAGCTGCTCCAGCTCTTCGATGATGCCCTGCTGCTCCGCCGTCACCACCACTGCCAGTTTGAGCAGGTATTCGGGCAACATCTTTCCTTTCTGGTCGCCGGTGAGAAAATCGCTCAGGTCATGGACGTGTTCGTTCATCAGATGAGCCACCCTGGTCAGTCCCTGCGTCTTGGAGGCGCGCATCTGGCTACTGATCACATCGGCCGAGACATTCACGCTGTTGAGCACGTTGCCGATGTTGTGCAGCACATTATTGGCGATCTCGGCCATGCCAGCCTGACGGGATTTTGCATGCAGTTCGGTTTGTATCTGGCTCATGCGTAGCGCCGCGCGTATGCGAGCCTTGAACTCCAGCGGCGAGAACGGTTTGGCGATATAGTCGTCGGCGCCGCTCTCCAGCCCGGAGACGCTGGCCTCGCTGCCGCCGCGGGCGGTCAACAGGATCACGGGTAAATGGGCGAAACCGGCGCTGGACTTGATTCTGGCGGTCAGACCAAAGCCGTCGAGCTTCGGCATCATCACATCCGAGACGACGACATCGATGGAGCGACGCTGCAGGAGTGCCCAGGCCTGCTCTCCATCCGCCGCAGTGGTGACGACGTAGTCGTTGTGCAAAAGCTCGCTGAGGTAGCTGAGCATTTCCGGACTGTCGTCTACCAGCAGTACTCGGGATCGCAAGACCTGTTCCGGATGCTGCTCGTCGCCTGTAGCCTCGTCCGTCGAAGGTCGCTCGTTGCTACTGCCGGGGTGGCCGTCGTCGAAACGCAGGTGGCGTTGCTCGGTACTGCTCGTCGTGCTCGGTGATGATCGCTCGTGCAGATTGCCGGCTTCGGCCGGCACGGTGTTTTGCTCTGCCCCCAGCGGAAGTCGAACAAAGAAGCACGAACCCCGTCCAGGCTCGCTGTTGACGCCGACCTCACCGCCCATCAGTTCAGCCAGATCCTTGACCAGGGCGAGACCGATGCCTGTGCCGCTGTAGTGGCGCGTGGCCGAGTTGTCGATCTGGGAAAAACGCTGGAACAGCAGCGGTAGTTTGTCAGGCGCAATGCCAATGCCCGAGTCCTGCACCACGAGTTCAAAGCGCTCGCCATCGAGCGGGGTCACCACCAGGTGCACGGTGCCGCCAGCGGGCGTGAACTTGATGGCATTGCTCACCAGGTTGAGAAGAATCTTCTCGAAGTGCCGGGGGTCCAGGAACACCGTGCCGAGCGCGGGATCGATGTACCAGGTCAAGGTGCAGCCTTTGGCCTCGGCCACCATGGCGGCATCGTCGGCCAGCGCGCCAACCGTCTTGTTCAAGTCAACTGGCGCCGGACACAACTCAAACTTGCCCGCTTCGGCCTTGGAGAAGTCGAGAATGTCGTTCACTCGGTTCAGCAAGCGCAGCGCGTTACGCTGGACCCGGTCGAGTTGCGCATGCCAGTCCGTCGGCGGCGTGCTCGCCGCCGTGAGCTGCTCCAGGGGGGCGAGAATGAGGGTCAGGGGGGTGCGCAGTTCGTGGCTGACCGTGGCGACGAAATCGCTCTTTGCCTGGTTCGCCGCCTCGGCCTGGTTGCGCGCCTGAATGAGTTCGACGGCCTGCGCTTCCAGTACCTCGGTCTGCTGGTGCAGCGTGTCGGTCCGTTCGGCGACCATTCTTTCCAAAGAGGCCTGGACCTGCTGTCGTTCGGCTTCGGCCTCGGCCTCCAGCACCCGGATACGCAGGGCATTCTCCTGGAACACCCGGACGGCGCGGGTCATGATCCCAATCTCGTCGCCGCGTTCGGCGCTGGCGATCTCGGCGTTCAGGTCGCCGGCTGCAAGCCGGCGCATGACCGAGGCCAGGACCACGATGGGTTGCGCGACAAACCGCGACGTGCTCCAGGCAATGGCGCCGGCCAGCAGGATGGCGACAGTGCCTGCGATCACCGTCGCCAGCATGCCGCGATCATTGTGGACCACTGCGTCGGAGCGCGCTTCGCCAGCGAAGCCCGCGACCAGTTGGCCGGCACTTCGTGCCTCGTTGCGCACCTGATCGCGCGCGGCGCTCAAAGAGTTGCTCGCCTGATGGAACTTGACGAATGCTGCCCGGTAGCCAGCAATCTGGTCGTAGACCGAGAGGGGCGCGGCTTGGGTTTGCAATCCTCCGGGCGAGGGGAGAACGCGGGAGAGACGGGAGAGCTCATCGAGGAGGTTGCCTACGGAGCCAGCGACCTCGGCCGATGGTGACAGGCGGAACGACAGGGTCTGCGCCTCCAGGGTGGCGACGCGCTCGGCGAAACGCTTGGACAACGCGGAGGCATTGTGCAGCAAACCGGTTGCGGCCTGAATGTCGTTTGCGTCATGGGCCACGTGCTGGCTCGCTTCGCCCACCCTCGCCTCGAGGCGCTCGAGCGTATCCCCGACAACGGCGAGATGCTGCAAGGTCTCGCTTCCCCGCAGCTTGGGTGCCTCGTCAAGGTGCTCGACCGCCAGCCTGGCCGCGGCGACCGCAGCGGCCAACTGGTCGAGGGTCTCTCCCGCCTGCGGCGCGTCCATCACCTCACGCAATTGCTCGACAACGGGCGGGAGAGCCGCGCAGGCGTCGCGCGCCCCGGTGGCGGCGGCCCCATCACCGGTCGCTAACACCTTGGCCACATTGGCAATGACAATCCGTTCGCCATTGCGCAGGATATCCAGGATGCGATGGGCGCTTTCGATGTTGCTCACCTGCGCCTCGTGGTCGGCAATGCGGGAGTCAAGCCCCTTCAGCCCATCGGCGATGCCCTGTTCGACGAGGATCGTCGCCTCTCGCATCCGGCCATAATGGTCGGTCATGTTCTCCGTTTCGCCATCCATGGTCAGGGTCGCCGCCCGCAAGGTGGCGATCGCTTCGGCAAGTCTCTCCAGGCTGCCCTTGAGCGATTCCGCCTCCGTCGCCGGAATGGTGGTGAGACCGGCGATCGCGGTCGCCACCATGGCTTCGGCCTGGGACAGGCTTTCCTGGTCACGGCTGGCGATAAAATTTTCCACCCGCCCGGTGGCCGCGTTGACCGAGACCAGGATCTCTGCGGAATGGCTGGCGGAATCCACCGCACGTTCCATGCCCCGCAACCCGTAGAGGTCCACCAGCGATACCGTCAGCATCAGGAACACCAGTGCGGCGACCGCCAGCCCGATCCTGACGGCAATAGGCCTGTCCCTGGCGGGTTTGAATGCCAACATGGAGCCTCGCCTCCTCACTCCCCGCTACGGCGTCGCAACCTTCGGCAGAGGCGGCGTATGGTTGATGGCGGCGTCGATCATCGCCACGACGGCGGCTTGGCTGTAGGAGGGATTGGCGGCGGCGCCCACCGGCATAGTGGCGAGCCAGGTATCCAGGTCTTTCGCATCGATGCGTACCAGCGGCACCTCGACGAACTTCGGCACCTGCTTGCCCGCCAGAATCTGCTGGGCTACCCAGAAACCCACCTGGGAGACGCTCGGGGAGGCAGAAACCGACACGGTCTCATAGCCATTGGCATCGCGTTCCTGTTTCCACAGGGCGAGTTCGTCCTGACGGTTGCCCATCACGATGATCGGCAAGGTGCGTCCCGCCGCCTTGAACGCCAGGGCCGCGCCATAACCGTCACCGCCCTGAGTAGCGACGGCATCGATGCTCGGCAGCGACGGCAGCGCCAGCGCCACCTCCTTGTGTGCGACGGAAGCAGTCCAGTTCCCGTACACGGTCTTGGCGAACTTCAGCCCCGGGTAGTCGCCAGCAGCCTTGTGAATACCGTCGCTGATGTTTTGATCGGTGGCATCGCCGGCAATACCGCGGATCTCCAGCAGCGTGCCGTTCCCCTTGAGGCGCTCGGCGATATAGTCCATTTCCACGCGGCCCATAGCGGACCAGTCGTAGTCCACCGTATAGACGCAGCGTTCGGTCACCAGGCTGGCCATGACGACCACCACGATGCCGGCGTTACAGGCATCCTGGATCACCCCATTGAGGGCGGTGTCGGATGCGGCCAGGATGACAATGGCGTTGACGCCCTGGACGATCAGATCCTGGATATGCGCCGCCTGCTCCGACGCCGAGTTGTTGGCGCTGACCACCGGTGCATCCTGGATCAAGCCATCCTTTTTGGCTGTGGCCGCAACCTCCTGCCAGTTGCGCACCATCACCTTGCGAAAATCGCTGCCCGCGTAGGAGTTGCTGAAGGCGATGCGTTTGCTTGCGGTAGGGCCATTGGCGATGCCGCCGTCGGCAGCCTGGGCCGTAATGGCGACAACCATCGCCAGCCCGGTCAGGCCGCCGACGAAGCGACGCAAGATTTTCTCGATCGATTTAGCGTTCATGCTGTTCTCCATCGGGCTTGGGATTTACCACCGGCACCTGCCGGCAGCCTCGAGCGACTGCTGGATCCGGTTTGAAGCCGGTCGCTCTCGATCACTAGAGTTGCAGCGTCAGCGGGGGATCGCACGATGTGACTAACCATTACCATCAATAATGGTGCCGCCTGCTGGCCGGATCCCGGGAGGCGCTATCGATAAAGGCAATGGGGTATAGCTGGATATGAAGCGCTAAATACATACGGACTCCTTCCTGGACGGCCGACAACTGGAAAAAGTGCAGTGTTTACATTAGCGCTGAGCATAGTCTCAACGCTCCCGCCGCGTGGGAAAAATGACGTCAACCTGGATTCTTTCCGCAAATAGTCGATGGCCCGTGTACCGAAGTGCCTGGCGTTGAGCGACAGGAAGACGTGACTATTTTTCTCGCTGACTACCAGCGAATACGGGCTGACGCCGGGCAGCTCGATCCCGTCCGTGGCGGCTTCAAGGGAAATCCTGGCCATGACTTTGTGCTCGGATTTAGTCGAAATCAGCATCAGGAACGGCGGCTCGTCGGCATTGTTGGCGACAATCACAATATGGGCCTTCGGATCGGAGGCCATCTCGTCAACTCGGAATTTTTTCCGGTGAAATCAGCGACTCACGGGCAAGATCGGAGTGCGGTTTGGGCAGGAGACTCTCGACGTTACTGACAGCCTTGCCACTGCGCTCCAGCAGACCACTCTCGATCTGCATCACCAGAATATTGCGCGACCAGTTGTGCTCGATGGCCTTGGCGGCATACCAGCGGCGTGCTCCGGGACCGGGTAGCTTGTCCAGCAGCACCAGGTTATGACCCCAGGGCAATTGTGCAGCAGCCTGTTGCACAAATTCCGCGTCCGGCCACGCCTCGGCAAATACGCACATGTACTTGAGGTTGCGTGCCCGGGGTGGCAGGTGTATCGCTCATGCCTTTATCTCTCGCGTTTTTTGGGTTCAGCCTTCGCGGTGTATACCGCCACTTTCATGACTCAGGCCTTACACAAAGTGACATAGACCTCACCAAGCTCCTCCTAGAATAAAACCTTTGAAATAAACCCCGATTCGGGAAACTCTCGAGCTAGCGTGGCATTCCAACAATCACTGATAACATTTGAAAGTGCGCCCGCCTCCTCATAGGACATGTCCTCGAAGAGAGCCGTAATCTCCACTAAATTTAGCCAGCTGGCGATTTCCGAGCTTATCTGCCCCTGAGCAACGCACTCTTGATAGCGATCACTATCAAAATTTCCCTCCACAAAAAAACTTCCCTCTTTCAAAACAATTGTCGGATGGAATAGCCTGCTAAAAAAAGGTAAAAATCACTACTTATGACACCCGTCTTCCTCACCATATAAAGGTATTCAAACTTCGAAAGACCTCGACCTCCATTAGCCATTAGAAAAGCCGAATAGCCTTGACTATTATCTTGATCGCCACCCCCATGGGTTATCTCAAACTTTAACATTACAGACTCCTTTAGCGCTCAAGGGAGTTCCCTCACTCATATACTCCCACCATACAGCGATAGCTAGAAGATGCCTTACAACGACATCAACACAGCCCTACGATTCCGCAAATCAATGAATTGGGGATTCCCCCCCCAATCAATTCGCCACTCAATCAGGACTCCAAGTACAGGGCAACTTCCTCAGAACGCAACGCAATCTGAACAACGGTTTCCCCCTTATTGTTTGAAAACTCAACCTCATATACCAACTCAGGTTTTGGAAACTCATAAATCACGGTCCCTACAGCCCCCCTGAGCAGGCCATACTCCGGACAATCCACAAGAAGCTTAACAACATCTAGTAACTTCAGCACAAGCCCGACCTCATCGTACAAAAAGAGTAGTTAACACCGGAGCATCCGCTCCCTTTATATAAATCCACCCAGTGCGAACAACTCCATTTCTTTTTGGACCAACAACTGGGATATCCACTGTAAAACGAGAGCCATGACTATCAACCTTGCCAACAATTGACTCTTGCGTCAAAACACCTTTCTTTAGCTGCTTCAGTAGATCGTCTGCATGCTCCACTGTGAAGCCGAGAACCGACTCAAACACACGAGCTTTATTACCACCTGTCGGATGAGCTGGATTCAATGCATAACTTGTAAGCTTTCTCTTATCAATAATTGCTCGGCTAGCACCTCGTAGAACACCCGCGCTTATAGGCGCTACGCCAACTTTAGGCTTCAGCGTCTTGGGGCGCTCAAGCTCAACAATCTGCGCCCCAGCGCCCTTCCCTTCTGCCCTTCCCGCCTTTTTGATTCTAGCGTTCTTGAGGCTTTAGCCGAGCCGCTTCAGCCCAGTGCCAAAACGTTGCGTCAATGCCAGGTTGCGCACCGACGCCGCGCCTTTCGCCGCCAAACCAGCACCACCGCTATGCATGACCAACAGCGCAATCAGCACAATCTCGAAAGCCACCGCGCCGCTGAACTCGGCGATCTCTTCGCGGTTCTGGGCTTTTACATAGTCGACGGCAAATCGCGCCAGCAGATCCCGACTCGGTCCGTCCTCCATCACGAAGCACGCCGTTTCGTAGCTTTCGGCCAGTTGCTCACGGGTGATCATGCTTGGGTCGAAGCCC
This sequence comes from Pseudomonas sp. GW821-FHT04D07, assembly GCF_059420225.1. NCBI lineage: Bacteria > Pseudomonadati > Pseudomonadota > Gammaproteobacteria > Pseudomonadales > Pseudomonadaceae > Pseudomonas > Pseudomonas sp. GW821-FHT04D07. The sequence goes on along the minus strand of NZ_JBWKTH010000036.1, from coordinate 11,904 downwards.
AGCGCCTCTACCAGTTCGCGATGCTGCTCCTGGGAAAAATTGTCGCGAAAGGAAGCGATCCAACTGCCGCCATTGGAGGCGTCAGCGTTCCAGGCGGCCACCACGACATTGGAAAAGGTCACAAACGAGTTGAGCAGATCACCCTATTCTTTGAGGCTTTTAGCCAGTCCCCAAGCACCATAAAGCGCGCCCTTGCCAATCGCCAGATGGGTATAATTCGTCAAAGCAGCTGTCCGTCCGAACTCACTTAGACTTTCAACCATAAAAACATAGCAGTCACCTCTCCCCTCACAAATTCATCAGCATCAAATTGAAACTAGGCTCCCGGGAAGAATATCAACTCCATCTTCGAGCTCACGATAATCAGCAGCGTAACTTACCCCGCCCGCATTAATTAGCAAAAACTCTAAACCGGCAGGCAATTTTACCCTATGAGGTTCAAACATGACCTCCGTTCCAAAGTAGCTCGCCACATGCAACCCCAAAGAAAGTTCATCAAACTCATCCACGCCCCCATTCCAACTCAAAAAAGCGGCCCTACGAAAACCTTCAGAATACTCAAAACAGTGCAGAAAAAAAATGCTTTTCTTATTGGGCCGTTCCATCGTACTCACGGCACAATTAAAGAAGTCATCAAAGCACTTTACAATACCAGACACATCAACATCTTTCTTGATCAGAACATTCAGCGTCTGTGTCACTTCACACCTCCAGCATCCAACACATCAAACAATTTAGACATCACACTAGCCTCCTCAGCAGTCAGGCCACCGCTTCGAACCACGAACCCCATATAGTTCTCAGCACCCACACGCCCCTTCTTTTTGGCTTCCACCAAAACCTTATATTGTTGAGCGTTAAGGCTCATTGTTCCGGGCCCACTGATCGGATGGATTGAGTCCTTATGCCTTCCGTAAACTCGCCCTGAAGACGTCTTGAATGTTTCGCCGTTTCGAATACTTTCTCCATTGAGATGAATCTCTTTCAAATCTCTGAGTATAATCTCACGAGGAACGGTATATATCGTGTTACCAGCAGCCTTTGCGCTTGACACCTTGTTCACGAAATGGCGCTGACTCAAGGTCAAATGCGACCAATCCTTCAGTACAGTAGCGACTAATGCCGCATTGGAAACTTCCTTCGGGCGCTCAACCTCGACAACCTGAGCCCCAGCGCCCTTCCCTTCTGCCCTTCCCGCCTTTTTGATTCTAGCGTTCTTGAGGCTTTGGCCGAGCCGTTTCAGCCCAGTGCCCAAACGTTGCGTCAATGCGAAGTTGCGCACCGGCGCCGTAGCTTTCGCCGCCACACCAGCAGCACCGCTATACATGACCAACAGCGCGATCAGCACAATCTCGAAAACTACCGCCCCCGTGAACTCAGCAATCTCTTCGCGGTTCTGGGCTTTCACATAATCGAGGACAAATCGCGCCAACAGGTCCCGACTCGGCCCGTCCTCCATCACGAAGCACGCCGTTTCGTAGCTTTCGGCCAGTTGCTCACGGGTGATCATGCTTGGGTCGAAGCCCAGCGCCTCTACCAGTTCGCGATGCTGCTCCTGGGAAAAATTGTCGCGAAAGGAAGCGATCCAACTGCCGCCATCGGAGGCGTCAGCGTTCCAGGCGGCCACCACGACATTGGAAAAGGTAACGAAGGGGTTGAGCAGATCACCATATTCCTTGAGGCTTTTAACCAGTCCCCAAGCGCCATAAAGCGCCCCTTTGCCAATCGCCAGATGGGTATAGAACGCGTTGACGACAGCACTGCGGTCCTCCTGAATAGCCTCCAACGCTGCCGCTTCGGCACGCTCCGCATCAAGGATCGCCTCCAGCGCGGCCCGCACCTCGGCACGGCTGCGGACCACCAGTTCTTCAACGTCGACGTCCCCCAGCATCTGCGCCTGATAAGGCCCGTCGGGAATGCTGCCGACAAATCGGCTGTACTCATCCAACCGAGTCCGAATGGGATCGCCACTGGCCGGGGTAAGCACGCAAGGCAGATCACACCCCAGACCTTCGCCGTTATCCCAGACAAACTTCAAACCGACATGGCAGGTGCTCGGCGGAACCTCGCGCTCAATGGTCCGCTTTGCCTGGCTGTAGAAGTCGCCGTTATAGGCCGGCGGAGGCGTCGCGCGGCGCTCGGAATTGCGTGGAGGTAAAGGAATACACGGGCCGGGTGTGGGCGAATAATTGCCCCTGGAGTCGTAATGGCCCACGGTTAACGAGATCCCTGTTTCAACGGTCGTTCGCTCCTTCGAGAAGGACCGACAAAAACAGAAAACCCACTATCCGGCCCAGTCATCGAAGCTTACGGTCGAGGCCAAAAGGAAGTGACCGCATTGGATGCCAGACAACTCAACGCTATCTGTAGGACCTTGTCCGGCAACCCGATTCAACAAGCAGGCAACCCCACAGAGATACCGCTACAATCCCGCCGAGTGATTGCCCAAACGGCTCACTAACGTGCCAATTCCTGCTTTCCACCTCGCGGTGTTCCCTGGCACCCACCGCCGCCGCCCCGGGCTATTCCCGGTTGCTGGCTGAACAGGGTTGCCCGAACATGACACTGCTGCACATCCCCACCCTGCTGCTGGTCTCGGTCTTCATCTTCTGCCTGATGGGGCTGCTGAGCCTGCACGCCTGGATGCGCGAAACCCGCGAACGCTGCCTCGCCTACCTGGGCAGCATGATGTTGCTGGCGTCCCTCGGCATCCTGCTGGTGAGCTTGCGTGGCCTGGGCGTCGACTTTGTGCCGCTGGTGGTGGGCAACGTGGTCCTGTTGCTCAGCGCCGCCATGAACTGGACCGCCATGCGCGTGTTTGCCGGACGCTCGCCTTCAGTGCCGGGCATGCTCGCAGGCGCGACGACCTGGCTAACGTTGTGCCTGGTGCCAACCTTCTTCGAATCGCTGACATTGCGGGTAGCCGCCTACTCGGCGCTGGCAGCCGGCTACGGCGGGCTGACCCTGCTGGAGTTCTGGCGTAGCCGGCACAGCCTCGAAGCGTCCTATCTGCCCGCGTTGACCCTGACGGCGCTGAATACCCTGTTCTACTGCGTGCGGATCTTTACCGATACCGGCATCGGCCTGGAGCAGGCACAAGCGGGTAGCGGCAAAGGTGTGCCGTTCTTCTCCTTCATGCTGTTCGAATCCATGGTCTACATAGTTGGAATCGGCTACGTGACCCTGGCCATGGTCAAGGAGCGTGCCGAACGTCAGCTCAAGGCCGCGGCCTACAGCGATCCGCTGACCGGCATCGGCAACCGGCGGTCATTCATGCTCAAGAGTGAAAAACTGCTGGCCGACTGCGAACGTCGCGCAGTGGCGGCAGCGCTCCTGCTCTGCGACCTGGATCACTTCAAGCGCCTGAACGACACCTTCGGCCATGCCGTGGGTGATCAGGCACTGATCGCCTTCGGCCGGGTCACGACACAGATCCTCCGTCCGGCAGATGTATTCGGGCGCATTGGCGGCGAAGAGTTTGCCTGTGTGCTGGGCGATAGCGATGAAACCAGCGCGCTGGAAGTGGCTGAGCGTATTCGCGCCGCGTTTGCCGGGCTGACGCTGCTGGAGCCCGGCTTTCTCGGCGTGAGTATCGGCCTGGTGACCACCGGGGAATCGGGGTACGAGCTTTCGCGATTGCTGTCGGTGGCGGATGAGGCGCTCTATGGCGCCAAAGGGAAAGGTCGCAATCGGGTGGAGGTGGCTGGAAAGCTGGCCGATCTGACCCAGGCCGCCCCTCCCGCCACCTGAAACCCTCACCTGGCGCTCGGGATGCGCAAAGTGGCTGATCCCCCCTAATGCCGAACCACCCAGGATGCGTCCGTCGGAGTGTCACTGGCAGTACTGGAATCCAGCGCATCCAGGTCCACACCGGTGGCATCAGGCAGGCAGAGCGCGGCGATAAAGCCGATGGCGTAAGAACCAATGGCGAACAAGCCCATGGCGATACCGAGGGGCATGTGACCCGAGGCGAAACCGACAGCCGCCGGCATGATGGAACCAAATCCACGTCCGAAGCTGGTGCAGAACCCGGCGCCGTTGGCGCGAATCCGGGTGGGGTACAGTTCCGAAAACGCCAGCGGCAAGCCTGACGCCAACCCACCTTGAAACGCCCCCAACAGCAGCCCGAGGCCGAGCAGGACCGACAGGTCGATGTGGGCGAACATATAGATCGAGACGACGATCGCCTGGCAGACGAGGAACAGCATGAAGGTTTTGCCACGGCCGATCTTGTCGCTGATCAAGCCGTAAATGAACGGCCCCAGCAACGAACCCACGATATTCACCGCCAGATAACCTGAGGTCGAGGCGATGGGCAGACCTAATGTCATGCGCATGTAGGTCGGCAACCAGGTGATCATGATGTAGGCACCACCGAAAATACCGCTCGCCAACACCGTGCTGATCAACGTCACGCGGCGATGTTCCGCGGTAAAGATGCTACGAATATCCATTTTTCTGTGCTGGCTGCTCACCTTGGCGAACGTGTCGGACTCCGGCACCAGACGACGGATGAACCAGACCAGCAACGCCGGCAACAGCCCGATCGCGAAAAAAGCCCGCCAGGCGATGTCTTCAGGCAGAAAGTAGAAGACCACCGGCATGGCGGCCAGCGAGATGGCATAACCGAGGGCATAACCACTCTGGACCGATGCCGCGACACGGCCACGCAAGGCGGGTTTAATCGCCTCGCTGATCAACACCGCGCCCACCACCGCTTCGCCGCCGTAGCCGACTCCCTGCAGAAACCGCACCGGCAGGAATGCCCAGAAGCTGCTGCAAAACGCTGCCATGAAGGTAAAGGTCGCGACCCACAAAACCGTGCCTTGCATCACCTTGATCCGGCCGTAGCGGTCAGCCAGCATCCCCGCCCCCCAGCCGCCGACCGCGCTGCCAATCAGCGCCACGGAACCGAGCATGCCCGCATCGGATTTGCTCAGACTCAGCACCGTCAGCAGGACGGGCATCATCAAGGCGTAGATGGTCGAGTCCATGGAGTCGAGGGTAAAGCCACCGAAGCATGCCCAATAGGTACGCCTCTCTTTCGGGGTCAAATCCGAATACCAGCCTAATCGCATACATCACCTGTGTTGTTTTTATAGGGTGTAAATCTTCCACTCATCCTAACTGCCACAGGCGATTCGCTCGGCTCGAAAAACTTAACGACGTATCGCTTTTATTTATATCTATTTATCCAGTGGTCAACATGAACGGTCGCACTTCAATCGACCGACGTGCCGTTCCATACGGCGCGAGGTATGCAAACCTGACCGTCAAATAACAGCCGCGCGGTACGCAATAGTCCGCAACGGGTAACGGCACCGTTCTCCAGGGTCAAGGCCACCGTGAACTCGCCAATGGGATGTTCCACCGACACCTGGATAGGCTCGTCCGTGGCCAGCCGTGCCAGCCCCTGGGCGACAGAACCTTCAATCAGGCAGGCGGAAGCGACACTCACCGCGGCGAAGACCCCGATGGAGGCATGGCAGCGATGAGGAATAAACGTGCGACTGCTGATTGCGCCGCCGGCGACAGGCGCGGCGATCAGGCACATCTTGGGCACGCTGCGATGGCTGACGTCCCCCAGATTCATCAACGGCCCCGCCTGCAGGCGAATGGACTCAATCGACAGCTTGAGCGCCTCGTCCGCCTCCAATTGCTCGCGAGGCTCGTATCCGGTGAGCCCCAGGTCGGCCGCACGGATCAGAACCACCGGCATGCCGTTGTCGATGCAGGTCACCTCAACACCGTCGAAGCGATCCAGCGCCTGCCCTGTAGGCAATAACGCCCCGCAACTGGCGCCCGCGATATCGTCGAACTCCACCACGATCGGTGCTGCCGTACCGGGCACGCCGTCGATGTGAACCTGACCGTCGTAGCGAACTTCACCGCCGGGAGTCTGGACCACCACCGTGGCGGTTTGCCCGGTGTTTTCCATATAAATCCGCACACGGGTGACGTCGCCCGTCACCTTGACCAGCCCCCGCTCCAGGGCGAAAGGACCGACCCCGGCCAGGATATTGCCGCAATTCTGACCGTAGTCGACCCGCGGCAGGCCCACCTCGACCTGGGCGAACAAATAGTCGACGTCGACGTTCGCCCGCGTGGAGCGCGCGATGATCGCCACTTTGCTGCTCAGGCTGTCCGCGCCGCCCATGCCATCGATTTGCCGGGCATCAGGGGAACCCATGGCCGCCAACAACACCTGATCGAGCAGACCTCGCTCCGAGGGCAGATCCTCCCTCAGGAAATACGCGCCTTTAGAGGTGCCACCGCGCATCATCAAGCAAGGTATGCGGGTCTGGGCCATGTTCAGTCTTCCAGTTGATCAAGACTCTCAAGGTATATCAGGCCCTTCTGCGCCAAGCGAGGACGCATGTCATAGATGTCCAGGCCCAACTCACCGTTGGCCAGTCGCAAGCGCTTTTGCTCCTCCAGATCGGCGCGTTTACGGCTGCTGGCGATAACGGCCGGCAGCGCCTCGCGACGAACAATCACCACACCATCATCGTCAGCCAGGACGACATCGCCGGGATTGACCAACTGACCGGCGCACACCACGGGGATATTCACCGAACCGAGGGTTTCCTTGATCGTGCCTTGGGCATGCACAGCCCTGGACCATACCGCGAAACCCATCTCACGCAGGGTCCTGGTGTCGCGAACACCGGCTTCCAGCACCAGGCCGCGGACGCCACGGGCCTGCAATGAAGTGGCGAGCAAATCGCCGAAATAGCCATCGCTGCACGGCGAGCTCGGCGCAACCACCAGGATGTCACCGGGCTGGCATTGCTCGACCGCGACGTGAAACATCCAGTTATCGCCCGGGGCGACCAACACCGTGATGGCGGAGCCGCTGATGCAGCAGTCCTGCTGGATCGGCCGAATGAACGGCGCCAGCAGGCCCTTGCGCCCCTGGGCTTCATGAACCGTGGCGACACCGTAGCGCTGGAGCTCATCAATCAACGCCGCATCGGCCCGAGGTATGTTGCGGACCACGACACCGGTTCTGCCGATTGCGTTCATCCCAGATTCTCCGTCACCCGCGGGAAGAGGCTCTGGTAGCCCTCGGCATAGACGATATCCTTGCTCGCGGTGATGCCGATATTGCGCTTGGCCTGCACGCCGCGCTGCTGGGCGACACGCGTGTAGTATTCCCAGAGATGTTCCTGGCCGGCCATGCACTGAATGGCGGCGTACTTCTTGTCCCAGACGTCGGTGATGTTCAACAACACATCCGGCTTCCAGTCACATTGTTCGGGCTGATGCGGTTCGAAGCTGTACACCGGCGGCGCGCCGACGATTTTCTCGCCCGGTTTGTAGCCTTCTGCCTGGGCAATGATTCGGGCTTCCTGAGTCAGGTTCATCGCCAGCGGGTGGTCGTAGTTATACGGGTCTTTCAGGGAATGGCTGAGGACGAACTCCGGCTGGACCCGACGAAACACATCGGCCAGGCGAAACAGGGTTTCCTTATCCGCGCGCATCGGATAATCGCCGATATCAAAAAACTCGATCGTCGCGCCAAGAATGTCAGCGGCGGCCTGGGCCTCTTCGCGGCGCGCGGCCTTGACCTTGTCTTCGTTCATTTCGCCCTTTCGCCAGAGCTTGGCCGACTCACCCCGTTCGCCAAATGAAAGGCAGACGATATGCACCTGGTAACCCTGACTGGCGTGCAACGCGATCGAACCGCCCGCCCGCCAGACGAAGTCGGCGGAGTGGGCGCTCACCACAAGGGCGGTTTTTGCGACAGTGGTCGTCATGTTGGATAGGACTCGCGGTTTTATTTATACCGATGCTGGCATGGATATCCGTGGGCGAGTCATGCGTTCAATTGTTCCTGATATACTTTTTATTTATCGGCTCTTGATGAACGGTCGTCAGCCGCAGCGGGAGAGCAGTTGAATGTCATCGCCTGAACTAGCGCATCTGATGCAAATCCGCGCCTTTGTCAGGGTTGCCGAACACGGCAGCGTGTCAAAGGCAGCCGAGGTGTTGCTGCGTGCGCAATCCGTGGTGACCCGCTCGATTCGCGACCTTGAGCTGCGCCTGGACAATCCGCTGTTCGAACGGCACGCCAGCGGCATGTTGCTGACACCCTATGGCAAATGCATCCTGGCCAGAGCCCGGCGCATCCTGGCTGAGCTGGAGGGCATTCCGGCGTTGCTTGGACAGCCATCGCAACCTTTCCATGAGCCGCTTTATTTGCTGAACACCCGCCGCTTGGAGGTGTTCGTAAAACTCTGCGAAACCCAGCACATGCAGACCGTCGCCAACGCCTTTCAATTAACTCAGCCCGCGATCAGCGCCGCATTGAAGGTGCTTGAGGGAGGCACCGGGAAAGTGCTTTTCGAACGCACCGCCCGCGGGTTGATGCCCACCCGCGCCAGCAGCGAAATCCTCTATCCGATTCGCCGGGCACTCAACGAGCTGCGCCATCTGGATGCCGACATCGCGGCCCTCAAGGGATCGTTGCAAGGCGTCGTCCGCGTAGGCGCGCTGCCGCTGGGGCGCACGCGGATATTGCCGGAAGCGATCGTGCGCTTGCTGGCCGAGCACCCTGGCGTGCAGGTTTCGACCAATGAAAGCCCGTTCAACCTGCTGGCGCTGGAACTGCGCGCCGGCGACCTCGACTTTGTATTCGGTGCTCTGCGTTCCGCCGACTATGCCAGCGACCTGCACGGCGAGGAGTTGTTGACCGAGGCCATGGTGATTCTGGTGCGTCGCGACCATCCCCTGCTGGGCCGAGCGGTGACGCCCGAGGATCTGGCCCAGGCCCGGTGGATTTTGCCCCGCGCCAATAGCCCCGCCCGGAGGCTGCTGGATGCGCATTTCAACCAGATAGACAGCCAGGCCCCGCTGCCCATGGTAGAAACCGGCGACCTGGCGATCATCCGCGGCTTGCTGATGCGTTCGGACATGTTGGCGGTGGTGTCTGAACACCAGCTGGAGCACGAAATCGCCTCGGGGGATTTTCAACAATTACCGGTGCCGCTGGGCGACACCGGGCGACCGATAGGGCTGATCTACCGGACCAACGGTCTCAACTCGCCGGCGGCCGAAGCGCTGATCAAGCATATTCGGGCGGTTGTCACACAGGGGAGTCCGTAGTTCGCTCTTTACCACCATGGGGCAACTGCCCCACCGGACAATCAGCCACCCCCACCGTGCGCCGGGTAATGCCCTCCACATTCTCCCGGGCCTTCTCTGCATCCAGAACCCAGGTGCGATAGAACTCGAACGGGCAGTCGGCAATGCCCTTGTCGCCATCACCGGAATCGTAGATGCCGGTATAACCACGGTGCAGCAGCTTGAACAGATGGTTCTGCGACTGATCGTTGGCCCGTGCATCGCGGATCTGCGAGATCGACAGTTGGGCGTACTGGATGCCCATTTCCTCCTCGCCACATTCGCCCAGGGTGCGGCCGTCGAAACCGATGATCGCCGAGTGCCCGAAATACGAATACACCCCATCGAAACCGGCGGCGTTGGCCACCGCGACATAGCAGTTGTTAGCCCAGGCCATGCTCTTGGACATCTGCACCTGCTGCTCCTTGGCCGGGTACATATAGCCCTGGCAGCGGACGATCAGCTCCGCGCCCTTCATCGCACAATCGCGCCAGATCTCCGGATAGTTGCCGTCGTCGCAGATGATCAGGCTGATCTTCATGCCCTTGGGGCCATCGCAGACATAGGTGCGATCACCGGGGTACCAACCCTCGATGGGACACCAGGGGATGCACTTGCGATAACGCTGGACGATCTGCCCCTGATTGTCGATCAGCACCAGGGTGTTATAGGGCGCCTTGTGCGGGTGTTCCTCGTGGCGCTCGCCGGTCAGGGAAAACACACCCCAGGTATTGGTCTCGCGACAGGCCGCGGAGAAGATCGCGGTTTCTTCGCCAGGAATCGTCGCGGCGGTAGCCATCATTTCATCATGGTCATAGAGGATGCCCATGGTGCTGTACTCGGGGAACACCACCAGGTCCATGCCCGGCAACCCCTGCCTCATGCCCTTGATCACCTCGGCGATCTTGCGGGCATTGTCGATGACCTCGGCCTTGCTGTGCAGGCGCGGCATCTTGTAGTTCACGACAGCAACACCGACGGTGTCCGGGCTGCTGGAAATATCACCATGGCGCATGAAGAAAACCTCTGTCAGTGGCTGATCATCCAGGGCCGTGGCCCGGTTTTGCTCTTGAGTCCCAGGGGGTTGGCCTTGCTCGGCGCCACCGGTTTGCTCGGCGCGCAACAACCGCAGCCTGCGGGATGGCGCCGTTGCTGGTACTCGGCAATGGTCTGCGGTGCATGAGCGCTACGCTCGTTGGTCGCGATGGCCTGGCGCTGACTGCTGGACAGGCAGTTCAAGGCCGGCGCCGAGAGCTGCAAGCCACCGCCCGCGCCACCGCAATAGGGGCACTGGCAAGGTTCATGGCGCTGGTTCATGGGTCGCAGCATGGTGAAGGTGCCGCAGGCCTGGCACGGGTATTCGTAGGTCGGCATGGTGTGTCCTCCCGGAATGTCGATGGCGCCTTACAGATCGTGGGCGATGGGCAGGTCGATGCTGCCGTCCAGGTGCTTGATCGGGCCGTTGGCGTTGGGGTTGATATCGAAGTCGAAGATCTCGGTCGGTAGCCACAAGGTCGCGCAGGCATTGGGGATATCCACCACACCGCTGATATGGCCCTGCACCGGTGCCGATCCCAGCAGGGCATAACCCTGGGCCGGGGAGTAGCCGAACTTGGTCAGGTAGTTGATCGCATTGAGACAGGCCTGGCGGTAGGCGATGTTGACGTCGAGGTAGTGCTGCTGGCCGCTCTCGTCCACCGAGATGCCTTCGAAGATCAGGTAGTTCTTGTAGTTCGGGGTGATCGGGCTTGGCTTGAATACCGGGTTCTTGATCCCGTACTTGGCCATGCCGCCCTTGATTAGTTCGACCTTCATGTGCACCCAGCCGGCCATCTCGATGGCGCCGCAAAAGGTGATCTCGCCGTCGCCCTGGCTGAAGTGCAGATCGCCCACCGACAAGCCGGCGCCGTTGACGTAGACCGGGAAGAAAATCTTCGAGCCGCGGGACAGGTCCTTGATATCGCAGTTACCGCCATGCTCACGTGGCGGCACGGTGCGGGCGCCGGTGGCGGCGGCGTCATCGCGGGCCTGGCCCTTGAGTCGGCCCATGTGCGCGGTGGCGGCCAGCGGCGCGTTGGCCAGGGGCGGCACGCGGGTCGGGTTGGTGTCGATCAGTTCCTGTTCGCGGCGGTTCCAGTCGGCGAGCATCACCGGATCCGGCAGGCAGCCGATCAGGCCGGGGTGGATCAAGCCGGCAAAGTTGACCCCGGGGATGTGCCGCGAGCGGGTGAACATGCCTTTGAAATCCCAGATGGCTTTTTGTGCACTGGGGAAGTGGTCGGTGAGGAAGCCGCCGCCGTTCTGCCGCGAGAAGAAACCGTTGAAGCCCCACTGGGAATCGGCCTTGGCGCCGATGTCCAGCAGATCGACTACCAGCAGGTCGCCTGGTTCGGCGCCGTGCACACCGACCGGGCCGGAGAGGTAGTGCACGGTGGAGAGGTCGATATCGCGTACGTCGGAAGCGTCATCGTTGTTCTTGATCGCCCCGGCGGTCCAGTCGTAGGTTTCGAGAATGAAGTCATCTCCCGGTTTGACCCAGCAGGCCATCGGGATGTCTGGATGCCAGCGGTTGTGAATCTGTTCGTTCTCGGTGGCGGGCTGGTTGAGGTCGACTTTGATCAAGGTATCGGTCATGGCAAAGCTCCTGGACAGTAGGGATGTACAGCGTTGCTGGCAGTCTCGAATGGCGGCGCGAATCGGCCAATACGTCGGATGACGTAGCGCCCTGTGGGAGCCCGGCTTGCCGGCGATGGCGATCTCAAGACCGCTATCGCCGGC
>NZ_JBWKTH010000035.1:215-62751 GCF_059420225.1 Pseudomonas sp. GW821-FHT04D07 | reverse complement strand
GGGGTATAGCGCAGTCCGGTAGCGCGCCTGCTTTGGGAGCAGGATGTCAGGAGTTCGAATCCCCTTACCCCGACCATATAAAAAAAAGAGGCGTCCAGCAGGGCGCCTTTTTTTTTGCTTGAATTCAAGAAATGGGCTGGGATGACGGGCTATTCATCCCGCTATCGCCATGCTAAAACCTTCTTCTATTCCTATCCTTGTAGAGCCTTGGTGCAAACAAGGATCACTGCCGCGCTTTCGATTCAACCAGCGGTTCTCATCGGCATCAGTAGTAAGGTTTTCCCATGAAGGCAGTAATTCTGGCGGGTGGGCTGGGCACGCGTATTTCCGAAGAGTCTCATCTGCGTCCCAAGCCGATGATCGAGATCGGCGGCAAACCGATTCTCTGGCACATCATGAAGATCTATTCCTACTACGGGATCAATGATTTCGTGATTTGCTGCGGCTACAAGGGGTATGTGATCAAGGAGTATTTCGCCAACTACTTCATGCACATGTCCGATGTGACGTTCGACATGTCCAATAACACCATGGAAGTCCATCAGCGCTATGTTGAGCCTTGGCGTGTGACATTGGTCAATACCGGTGAGGATACCTTGACCGGCGGGCGCTTGAAGCGTGTCCGAGAGCACCTTGGCAACGAGCCGTTCTGCTTTACCTACGGCGACGGTGTGGCTGATGTCAATATCCGAGAGTTGATCGACTTCCACCATGCCCACGGGAAGCTTGCTACCGTAACGGCCATCCAGCCGCCGGGCAGGTATGGTGCGCTTAACATGCAAGGCAGTCGGGTCAACAGCTTCCAGGAAAAACCTGCCGGTGACGGCGCCTGGATCAATGGCGGCTACTTTGTGTTGGATCCGGCGGTCATCGACTATATCGCTGACGATCAATCCAGTTGGGAAGCCGAGCCGCTGATGCAGCTGGCCGAAGAGGGAAATCTCATGGCTTACCAGCACCGCGGTTTTTGGCAGGCGATGGATACTCTGCGAGACAAGAATCACCTCGAGGACCTGTGGAGCAAGGGTAATCCACCCTGGAAACGCTGGGCATGAATCAGTTCGCTGAGATCTATCGAGGCCGCAGGGTCCTGCTGACCGGGCATACGGGGTTCAAGGGCAGCTGGTTGGCGACTTGGCTCTCGGAACTGGGTGCGCAGGTGACGGGACTCGGTTTGGCTCCCGAGAGCGCACCGGCTCACTGGGATCTGTTGAACAACGCTTCGATTGATTTGCGTGGTGATATCCGCGATCAGGCGGTGGTGCGCAGCGCGTTCGAGCAGGCTCAGCCGGAAATCGTTTTTCACCTCGCAGCCCAGGCGCTGGTTCGGCGTTCGTATCGTGACCCGCTGGAAAGTTGGTCGACCAACGTGATGGGCACGGCGAACGTCCTTGAGGCCTGCCGGCTGACGCCCAGTGTGCGAGCGGTGGTCGTGATCACGACGGACAAGGTATATGCCAACCAAGAGTGGCCTTGGGGGTATCGTGAAAATGACCGCCTTGGCGGTCATGATCCTTATAGTGCTTCCAAGGCTGCCAGTGAATTGGTGGTCGACAGCTATCGCAAGGCGTTCTGGGGGGCGGATGGCGCGCCGTTGATCGCCTCTGCACGCGCCGGCAATGTCATCGGGGGTGGGGACTGGTCCGAGGATCGGCTCATTCCCGATCTGGTCAAGGCTGTGCAAGCTGGCCAATCGCTGGAAATTCGCTCTCCCCAATCGACACGCCCCTGGCAGCACGTGCTCGAATGCCTGTCCGGTTATCTTCTGCTTGGCCAGCGTCTTCTGGCATCCGACAAGTCGGTTGCCGGCGGCTGGAATTTTGGTCCTGCCGCGCAAGACAATCGTACGGTTGCGGAGGTGCTGACAGGGCTGCAGCAACACTGGCCCGAACTCTCCTGGCACACGACATCGGTGGCGCAGCCCCATGAAGCCAACCTGCTTTACCTCGACTGCGCACAAGCCCGAGCGCGCCTGGGTTGGCAGCCGGTCTGGAGCCTGGAGCAGAGCCTGGAAATGACCGCTGATTGGTATCGTCATCAGTCCTCCACGGGGCAAGCAATCACCCGTGATCAGCTGACGCGGTATATCCGCGCGGCAGCAGAGGCTGGTTGTATCTGGGTCGAATCATGAATATTCGGCCCACAACCCTGGGTGGGGCGCTGGTGGTTGAAACCCAGCCTTACCAGGACCACCGTGGAGCGTTCAGCCGCCTGTTTTGCGAAAAGAGCCTGGCTCAGGCTTTGGGGGGGCTGCACATTGCGCAGATCAATCATTCTCGCACCACCGCCGTAGGTGCCGTGCGTGGGTTGCATTTTCAGCATCCGCCTCATGCGGAGATGAAGATGGTCCGCTGCCTGAAGGGGCGCGTATGGGATGTTGTGGTTGATCTGCGCGCCGACTCGCCGACATACCTGCAGTGGCACGCTGAAGAACTGACTCCGCAAACCGGTCGCATGCTGGTGATTCCACAAGGTTGCGCTCACGGTTTTCAGGTGTTGGAGGCCGATAGCGAATTGCTCTACCTGCACACGGCTTTCTATGAGCCGGCAGCCGAGGGGGCCTTGCGTTACGACGATCCACGAGTTGGAATCACTTGGCCATTGCCCGTTACCGATCTTTCCGAGCGCGACAAGAATCACGCTTTGCTATCTAACGAATTCGCCGGACTTCATGTATGAAATGTCGCCATTGTTGTGAGCCGCTACAGCACACGTTTCTGGACCTTGGCTTTGCTCCTCCCTCCAATTCGTATCTGAGCGAAGCGGAGTTGAGTGCGCCGGAAATCTACTTTCCGCTGAAGCTCAAGGTGTGTGACAACTGCTGGCTGGTACAAACCGAAGATTACGCCCAGGCGGACCTGTTCTTCTCCAAGGACTACGCCTACTTCTCATCGACCTCGACCAGTTGGCTGGAGCACGCCAGCGTCTATTCGAAAGCCATGATCGAGCGCCTGGCGCTGGGATCGGATAGCTTTGTGATCGAGGTGGCGTCCAATGACGGTTACCTGTTGAAGAACTTTCTCGCTGCCGATATACCGTGCCTGGGCATCGAGCCGACTGCCAGCACGGCCGCGGCGGCAGAGGACCTTGGCATCAAGGTGTTGCGTGAGTTCTTCGGCGAGACGCTGGGTCAGCGACTCGCATCCGAGGGGCGTCAGGCGGACCTGATCGCGGGCAACAATGTTTTTGCCCATGTGCCCGACATCAATGATTTCACGCGTGGGTTGAAGGCTGCGTTGAAGCCTGGCGGGACCATTACGCTTGAGTTTCCGCACCTCATGCGTCTTATTCAGCACACTCAGTTCGATACGGTGTATCACGAGCATTTTTCCTATCTGTCGCTCTATACCGTAAAGCGGATCTTTGCCCTGGCCGGCCTGCGGGTCTGCGATGTCGAGGAGCTGCAGACCCATGGCGGCAGCCTGCGTGTGTATGGCTGTCACGCTGAAGACCTGCGCAGCGACAGTCCTGGGATCGTTCGTATCCTGGATGCCGAGTTGCAGTTTGGTCTGCGTGATCTTGAGGTTTATCAAGGTTTTCAAGGACGAGCCGATGAAGTCAAGAATGGCCTGCTCAGTTTCCTGGTCGAGCAAAAGCGTGCAGGCAAGCAGGTCGTCGCCTATGGGGCTGCGGCAAAGGGCAATACGTTGTTGAATTATGCGGGCGTCAAGCCCGATCTCTTGTCCTATGTCTGTGATGCCGCGCCGTCCAAGCAAGGCAAGTATCTGCCTGGGAGCCATATCCCGGTGTATTCGCCAGAGAAACTCAAGGAAACCCACCCCGATACGGTGGTGATTCTGCCTTGGAACATCGCCGATGAAGTGATCGGCCATCATCGCTATGTAAGAGAATGGGGAGGGCAGTTTGTCGCCGCCATTCCCACGCTGGAGGTCAAATGAGCGAGCGGATTTTCTACACCAAGCCTTCGATTACCGAATTGGAGGTCGAGTACGCTGCGGACGCGGCCAGAAATGGCTGGGGCGATAAGTGCTACGAGTACATTGCGCGTTTCGAGAATGCGTTCAAGGCCCATCTCGGTGTTGAATATGCGATCGCTACTTCCAGCTGCACCGGTGCGTTGCACATGGGGATGGCTGCCCTGGGCATAGGCCCGGGTGACGAAGTGATCATGGCGGACACCAATTGGGTCGCCACCGTCTCGCCTGTCGAGCATCTCGGGGCTACGCCCGTGTTCGTCGATATTCTCCCCGATACCTGGTGTCTTGATCCTGAGCGGGTCGAGTCCGCCATCACCGCCAAGACCAAGGCCATCGTTGCGGTACACTTGTACGGCAATCTCTGTGATATGGACCGTTTGTTGGACATCGGTCGGCGCCACGGCATTCCCGTTATCGAGGATGCGGCCGAAGCGATCGGCTCGGAGTATCACGGCAAGCGCGCCGGTAGCATGGGCGCTTTTGGCAGCTTTTCCTTCCATGGCACCAAAACGCTGACCACCGGCGAGGGTGGCATGTTCGTCACCAACGATGCCGCTCTGTATGAAAAAGTGCTGACGCTTTCAAATCATGGCAGGGCAAGGGGGCAGACCAAGCAGTTCTGGCCGGACGTCGTTGGTTTCAAATACAAGATGTCGAATATTCAGGCGGCATTAGGCTGTGCCCAGATGGAGCGAATTGAGGACCTGATCCAGCGTAAGCGGGCAATCATGGAGCTCTATCGGGAGCGGCTCAAGTCGTACCCGGATATTGAGCTCAATGCACAGCATGAAGGCACGCTCATTGGTGCGTGGATGCCAACGGTGGTGTTTGCAGAACATACCGGGATGAGTCGTGAGCGGCTGCAGGCTGCTTTTCAAGCCGCCAATATCGATGCTCGTGTATTTTTCCATCCGCTCTCCAGCTTACCGATGTTCGAAGCGCGGCCTGAGAATGTGAACGCCTATTCCATTCCCCTGCGTGCGATGAATCTACCGAGTTATCACGACCTCACCACTGCCGAGGTGGAGCGGGTGTGTTCGGTTTTTTCGACACTGTAAAAACTTCGAATGGGTCGAGTGTTCGTAGACCCTGATCCAGAGCGTGCCATGAATAAATACTTGAACCCAGAACAGATCGCCGAGTTTGAACACAAGGGTGTTTTGATTATTCGGAATTTCTATGACGAGTGCGATATCGATGCGGTCCAGCGCGGTATCTACACGGTCATTGGTCAGGTCATGCTCAGGCACGGTATCGCGGACCAGAGAGGTGCCTATGACCCGCTGGCATTCGACAAGGGCTTTCTGGATCTGATCAAGGTAAACCGTTCCTGGGGAGGGGAGGTCTATGATGCGGTGAAGCAGATTCCCGCCTTCATGCGACTGGTCGCCCATCCGTGCCATGAATCGCTGTTTTCGGAATTGAGGCAAGGTTCTACCCCCGGTATCGCAGCGGGAGGCTACGGCATTCGTATCGATTGCCCATTCGAGGATAAGTATCGTGCGATGTGGCATCAGGAATACCCTGCCCAGCTGCGTAGTGTCGATGGGCTGGTTTTCTGGAGCCCACTGGTCAGTGTGACGGAGGCCTTGGGGCCGGTGGCATTCTGCCCGGAATCGCATAAGCTGGGAGCCTTGCCTGTCTGCAACGCCGACCCTGAAGGTGCTGGTCGTGCTGGCGCCTACGCGTTGATGATCAAAGATGAGCAACAGTACCTGGAGAAGTACAGTAAGATCGCCCCCCTGACTTCGCCACGTGATCTGGTGATCATCGATTTCATGCTCTTGCATTGTTCTGGTTATAACAAGAGTGATAGGGCGCGCTGGTCCATGCAGTTCAGGTACTTCAATTTTGCAGATCCTGTCGGCCGCTCGCATGGCTGGAAAGGGTCCTATGCAGCTGGCGTCGATTTTCGCGCCGTACACCCAGAATTATTTCACGCGGAGTAAAAGATGATGCACTGCAATGTTTGTCTCACTGAGATCGAGAAGCCGTTCTACGCGGCCAACTCGAATCAGTCCCTGACTTCGCTGTGTGAGCTTCGCGATGGACAAGTCAATGTTTGGTCGTGCCCGGTGTGCTCGCATCTGCGCAGCGAAGCTTTTAGCGACACGGTCGCTTATTATGAATCCGATTATAAAATTCTTCTGAGTGACGAAGAGGAAGATCAGATTTATGAGGTCAAAGACGGTGAAATTATCTACCGTACCGACCACCAGATAACGACTCTGCTGAGCAAGCTGAGTTTACCTGAAGGCGCGACTGTTCTTGACTATGGTTGCGCGAAGGCCTCCACGCTCAAGAAGTTGAATAGCGTACGGACCGACCTGAATATTCATTTATTCGATGTCAGCTCAATGTACAAAGAGTACTGGGAGAAGTTCGTCAGTACCGAAAACTACGCGATTCACACGACGCCTCAATCCTGGGCTTCGAACTTTGATGTGCTGACCTCTTTCTTCGCCCTGGAGCATATCCCTGAGCCTATCGACACGGTAAAAAAGGTTCACGCCTTGCTCAAGGACGGTGGTGTATTCTATGGCATCGTTCCTGACACTTTCGGCAACGTCGCGGATTTTGTGGTGATTGATCACGTCAACCATTTCACCACGCCTTCACTGGCCTATTTGCTGGACGCTGCCGGATTCACCGATATCCAGATCGACGCCGCCGCGCATCGGGGCGCTCTTGTCTTTACTGCTCGTAAAGGTAGCAAGAAGCCAATAGCTTTCGAGATCGCTGAAACGATCAAGGCGTCGGAATCGTTGGCTCATTACTGGGAGTCGGTCAACCTGCGTATTTCCGAAACTTCGAAAGCTCATGCCGGTGTCACCAAGGCCATTTATGGGTCGGGCTTCTACGGCGCCTATATTGCAAGTGCAATGAATGACTTCGATAAGGTCAGCTGCTTCCTGGATGCCAGTCCTTTCCAGCAGGGCAAAGCGCTGTTCGGCAAGCCGATCCTTGCCCCTGATTCACTGCCAGAGGATGTGAAGGTGCTTTATGTGGGATTGAATCCCAGCATCGCTCACGCGATCATCGACGGTTTGAGCTGGCTGAAAGATCGTGATATCTCCCTGGTGTATCTGGACGAGCAATCGGCATGATCGTTGGGAAAAACGTCCTGCTCCGCACTTGGCAAGAGGCTGACCTGCCGTTGTTGCGCGGCATGCGCAACGATATTTCGCTCCAGGCTCAATTGTTGGCCCGTCCACGGGGCAGTGATGAAAGTCAGGTGCGTGAGTGGCTGAAAGGTTTTTCCGGGGCCAGCGACAGCTTCATTTTTATCTTGGCAGATCCTGCCGATGACAAGGCATTGGGCTTTCTGCAGTTCAAAAATACCGATTTCGTCAGCCGGAACACAGAGTTGGGCATTTGCCTGGCTTCCAGTGCCCAGGGACGAGGTATAGGCCCTGAGGTACTGGCCCTGGCCAGTGTCTACATGCGCGATACCTGGGGGTTGAGCAAGATCTGGCTGAAGGTCAGGGGCGATAACGCCGCGGCAATAAGATGTTATGAAAAGGCCGGTTTCAAGCACTGTGGGAAGCTCTCGAATCACGTGTTCATTTCCGGTGCATGGCATGATGTGGTGCTTATGGAACTTTTTTTGAGCTGAGTGGGTTATGAACATCGTCATTTCACAATCGATGCTTTTTCCATGGGTAGGGCTCCTGGAGCAAGTACGCCTGGCTGACGTTTTTGTTCATTACGACGACGTGCAGTTCTCAAAGGGCAGTTTTGTCAATCGGGTACAAGTCAAGACACCTCAGGGTATGCGCTGGATGGCGGTTCCCCTGGTGGATCTTCATCTTGGACAAAAAATAAATGAGGTGCAGGTGCCGCCCAGCGCGAAATGGCGAGATGCTCACCTGGCATTGCTGGAAAGCAGCCTGGCGAATGCTCCCTTTCGTCGAGACGCTCTTGAGCTCGTTGAAGGGGTCTATGCGGCGGATTACGCCAATGTCGGAGCACTGGCTCGAGCATCCTTGATGGCACTGGTCGAGTACTTTGGCCTGGATAGCCATTGTCGTTTTATTGACGTGGAGTCGCTGGATATCCCGGGAAGTAGCAGCGATCGCGTCCTGTCCGTGGTCAAATGCCTGGACGGGGACAAATATATTACGGGCCATGGTGCCAGCCGCTACCTCGATCACGAGCTGTTCGAGCGTTCAGGGGTCGCTGTCGAATATATGACCTATAACTGCACGCCTTATCCTCAGGCACATGGCGACTTTACGCCGTATGTTTCTGCCCTGGACCTGGTGGCGAACTGCGGCAAGCTGGGACTTGAGTCTATAAATTCTGGAACTACAGATTGGAGAAGTTTTAAAAATGAACCCGCATGAGCAGTTTCGTCAGGAAGTCGCAGAGAACATTGAAGCGCTGGGAGCTGACACCGATCTGCAAGCCTTGTCCCGGGTTTGGGTTCGTGAAATCAGCCGACACAAGTGGGCCTATAACTTTTCCTGGTTCGGTCGCCCGGCAATCCAGTTCCCCAACGATACCTGGGCGATGCAGGAACTGATCTGGGATATCAAGCCGGACCTGATCATCGAAACCGGGATCGCCCATGGCGGGTCCTTGATTTTCAGTGCCTCCATGCTGGCGATGCTTGATTACTGCGAGGCCGTCGAGCAGGGTGTCAGCCTCGATCCACGGGCAAGCAAACGTCGTGTGCTTGGCATCGACATCGATATTCGCCAGCACAATCATGATGCGATCAAAGCGCACCCGATGTCGAACATGATTGAAATGATCCAGGGGTCGAGTATCGATGAAGATACGATCTCCAAGGTTCGGGAGTATGCGAAAGGCTATAAACGCGTATTGGTCTGCCTGGATTCTAATCATACGCATGATCATGTCCTTGCTGAGCTTGAGGCTTATGCGGGGCTCGTCAGCGTTGGCAGTTATTGCGTAGTCTTCGATACCCTGATTGAAGATATGCCAAAAGACCTGATAGTGGACCGATCTTGGGGCGCGGGTAATAGCCCTAAATCGGCTGTTCACGAGTATTTGAAGTCGCATGACGGTTTTGAAATTGACAAGAATATAGACCACAAGTTACTGATTTCCGTAGCTCCGGATGGGTATCTGAAAAAAGTAAAATGATGGAGGTGCTGGCCACGTGCCGGCACACTTTCTATTGTTATGTTGGCTGATGTGTTTGATATCTATTCGCAATAATGTGCTGGCGAGCGACAAGGTCAAGTTCTACATCGGTGATGTGCGCGATTCCGACAGCCACTCCCAGGTCACG
The DNA here is from genome assembly GCF_059420225.1 of Pseudomonas sp. GW821-FHT04D07. Taxonomy (NCBI): domain Bacteria; kingdom Pseudomonadati; phylum Pseudomonadota; class Gammaproteobacteria; order Pseudomonadales; family Pseudomonadaceae; genus Pseudomonas; species Pseudomonas sp. GW821-FHT04D07. Next base: position 53,553 of record NZ_JBWKTH010000035.1, on the reverse strand, counting down.
CTCAGCGTGGACCATATCTTCCACGCAACGTATGCGATCCATGAACCCCACTGGACTTGCCCCTACCAGATCGGACACCAACTCCCCGTTAAATTGATGCCGCTGCCAAGCGCCTAAATTCTCTCGGCGACCTATATTTCAGCGCGCTGTGCGGATGCTGCTCGTTGTAATGCTCGAAGGCAATCGTCAGATTGCGCAGCGCTGTTTCTCGATCAGGCTTGGGCATGTGCGCCACGTAATCTCGCTTGATCGTCCTCACGAAACTCTCCGCCATACCGTTGCTTTGCGGACTGCGTACCGGTGTGGTCACCGGCTGCAAGCCGATCTGGCGGGCAAACAAGCGGGTCTGCTCGGCGATATAGGCTGAGCCGTTATCGCTCAGCCACTGCACGGGCGTGTTCGGTAGTTGGTCGCCAAAACGCTTCTCCACGCTTTCCAACATCAAGTCTCGGATGTCATCGCCGCTATAGCCCGTCGGACTGGCAACCCAGCCGATGGCTTCGCGGTCACAGCAGTCCAGAGCAAAGGTTACGCTCAACTTTGCACCGTCGTCGCAGCGGAACTCGAAGCCGTCCGAGCACCAGTGCGGATTCCATGACCATCCGGACACCCATTCCACCAACATCCGGACACTGATTCCACGCTGATCCGGACACTCATTCCACGAGCATCCGGACACCGATTCCACGGCCATCTGGACACTTTCAGGCAGGCAGCAACGCAGGATTATTCACTACCATCGGCCTCTTTTCTCGAAGCGAAGAGGTCGTCGTTGAGCGTATATCCATGCGTAAAATCCGAGAGGTACTGCGCCTAAAGTTCGACGTCGGCCTGTCCGTGCGCAAGATTGCGAAAAGCTTGTGTATCGGCCATTCGAGTGCGGGAGATTACCTTTGCCGCTTCGCTGCTAGCGGCCTCAAATGGCCCATCAATCTCTCCGATGCTGAACTGAATCGGTGCCTTTTTCCGCCGACAGTGCCTGCACCCAGCGATCAACGTCCGACTCCGGACTGGACTCATGTCCATGCCGAGTTGCGCCGCCCCGGCGTCACTCTGGCCCTGCTTTGGCAAGAGTATCGACTCGCTCACCCGCAAGGCTTCCAGTACAGCTGGTTCTGCGAGCACTACCGCCTCTGGGCTGCCAAGGTCGACGTGGTCATGCGCCAGGAGCACCGCGCCGGCGAAAAGCTGTTCATCGATTACGCGGGCCAGACCGTGCCGGTCATCGACCGGCGAACCGGCGAAATCCGCCAGACACAGATCTTCGTCGCCGTCCTCGGCGCCTCCAGCTATACCTTCGCCGAAGCCACCTGGTCGCAGAAGTTGCCTGATTGGCTGGGCTCGCATGTGCGCTGCTTCGCTTTTCTCGGCGGTACCTCGCAGATCCTGGTGCCCGACAACCTTCGCAGCGGCGTTACCAAGGCTCACCGTTACGAACCGGATATCAACCCCAGTTACCGCGACCTGGCCGAGCATTACGGCGTAGCCGTATTGCCTGCTCGCTCCCGCAAGCCTCGGGATAAAGCCAAGGTTGAGGTCGGCGTCCAAGTGGTCGAGCGCTGGATCCTGGCGGTGCTGCGCAACCGCCAGTTCTTCTCGTTGGGCGAACTCAACATAGCCATCGGACTGCTACTGGATCGCCTCAATCACAAGCCCTTCAAGAAGCTGCCCGGCTCACGCCGGTCAGCCTTCGTGACCCTCGACCAACCGGCGCTGCAAGCGCTGCCGGAGCACCCATACGTCTATGCCGAATGGAAAAAGGTGCGAGTCCACATCGACTACCACGTCGAGGTCGACGGTCACTTCTACTCAGTGCCATACCAGTTGGTGAAGCACCAACTCGAAGTGCGGCTGACGGCGCAGACCGTCGAGTGTTTCCACGCCAACCAGCGTGTGGCCAGCCACCTGCGCTCGCTGCACAAAGGCCGCCACACCACTCAAACCGAGCACATGCCCAAGAGCCACCGCGAACATGCCGAGTGGACACCGCAACGGCTGATCCGCTGGGCCGAGCAGACGGGGCCCAACACCACTGGCGTCATCGCCTACATCCTTGAACGACGAATCCATCCGCAACACGGCTTCCGTGCCTGCCTGGGCATCCTGCGCCTGAGCAAACAGCACGGCGAAGAGCGGCTGGAAGCCGCTTGCCAGCGTGCGCTGGCACTGGGCGCATGCAGTTACAAAAGCCTCGAATCGATCCTGCGCCAAGGGCTGGAACGACTGCCACTGGCCCAGCAAAACCTGCCGCTGCTGCCCGACGAGCACATCAACCTGCGTGGCCCCGGCTACTACCACTGACTGAAAAAGGAACACGAACATGCTGCCCAATCCGACACTCGACAAGCTGCAAACCCTACGACTGCACGGGATGATCAAGGCGCTCGGCGAGCAACATGCAACGCCCGATATCAACGACCTCAGCTTCGATGAACGGCTCGGCCTGATGGTCGACCGCGAGCTGACCGAGCGCGAAGACGCCCGCCTGACCACTCGACTCAAAGCCGCCCGACTGCGTCATAACGCTTGCCTGGAAGACATCGACTACCGCAGCCCGCGTGGCCTGGACAAATCCCTGATCCTGCAACTGGGCAGCGGCCAATGGCTGCGCGACGGCCTGAACCTGATCATCGGCGGCCCCACCGGCGTGGGCAAAACCTGGCTCGCTTGCGCACTGGCCCACAAGGCCTGTCGAGATGGTTACAGCGTCCGTTACCTGCGTCTGCCGCGCCTGATGGAGGAGCTGGGCCTGGCCCATGGCGATGGACGCTTCGCCAAACTAATGGCGGGGTATGCCAAGACCGACCTACTGATCCTGGACGACTGGGGCTTGGCGCCGTTTACCGCCGCGCAACGTCGCGACATGCTTGAACTGCTAGATGACCGCTACGGCAACCGCTCGACGCTGGTCACCAGCCAGATGCCGGTGGACAAATGGCACGCACTGATCGGTGATCCGACCCTGGGCGACGCGATCCTAGACAGGCTGGTGCATAACGCTTATCGAATCGAACTGAAAGGCGAATCGATGCGCAGACGAGCAACGAAATTGACGGCAACAGGGACTTCAGACTAACAATGCAAACCTGCGTCGCTGCGCTCCGACTGCCTGTCCGAATGAGCGTGGAACGAGTGTCCGGATGTTGGTGGACTGAGTGTCCGGATGGCGTGGAATCCGCAAGCACCAGCGTGTATCACTGGTGGTGACGGCGATGCGGCCCTCATGCCGGCGCTGTACGCCTGGCTGTTTAATACGCCGCGCCAGCAGCAGGTCGTGATCACGCATGACCCGATAAACCCGCTTCACGTTGATCGGTGGCAACGACTGGGTTTCACGCTCGCAGCGTAACAAGCCCATGACGCGACGGTAGCCATAGCCGGGCAGTTCGCTGACTTGCTGCTTAATCTCGGCGACCAATTCCGTATCGTTCACGAGCCGGCGTCGCCGTGCGACGGGCGATATCGATTGCTTGCCTCGAACCGTTAATTGCGAGCGCGACACACCGAGACATTCTCTGACCAGTTTCACTGGTCGTCCCTCGGCAACAAGGGTGAGTGCGCAATCCATTTTCGCGACCGGGCGATCTCCACGGCCTCTTTGAGGACTTCCGCTTCCATCGTCTTCTTGCCCAACATCCGTTGCAATTCGCGGATCTGTTTGAGTGCATCACTCAGCTCGGACGCCGGCACCACGGCCTCGCCAGCACTAACCGCCGACAGGCTTTCGCCCTGGTACAGCTTGCGCCACAGGAACAGCTGGTTGGCGTTGATGCCGTTGCGCCGGGTAACCACGGACACGCTTTGCCCAGGCTCAAGGCTCTCGCGAACCATGGCCAGCTTCTGGTCAGTGCTCCAGCGGCGTCGGCGTTCCTGGCCGAGCAGCTCACCACCCTTATCGTTGCTGTTAGTCATAAACATACCCGTTTGCCTATCCCTTATCTTAAGGGGAGAAAGGTGTCCTGTCTTTCATGGGGCTCGTTCATGGTGGCAGCCGAATCGTTGTATGTCGCAAGGCGGAAAAATATTTCTTGGTTTTGCTGAATTCTTTCTGGCTGCTAGTGCGAATATCTCGCAAATAGCACTTTCGCCTGATGGGCTATGCTTGTTCTGTCTTACTGTCGCAGGCGAGGTGGTAAGCTCCTAACATATTGACCTTGCCTCAGAAGAGTGTGCCTGGCTCAGTTGTCATGTCGATTTGCCGCCATCAATCAACGGGACGGTCGTCGGCTTCGAGTGATCCAAAGCTGATCGGTAAGCTTGGTGCGGACGCACGCCATCCTTGTCGCCAGGGGCATTGAGTCGTGTGGGGGCTCGGATATATATTCTGCGACTTTGTAAGGTGGGTAAGGGGTGGCCAGTTCAAGCTTGTTTTGATCGAGGCTTTGACAAGGGTAGGGTGTTGTGTGAACATGAAAAAGCTTTGCTTTGGAGTTAAATTGTTGAGGTTTAATAGTTTTATCCGGGTGTGGAAGTGTTTTTATTTAGAAGGTGGCTCGTTGGGTCGGCTTTCGAGTGTGGGGTTTAAGTGTCAACTTGGTGCGTATTAATATTTAGTGGGTTGGTATTTTGAGTATAGATACAGTGAAGGGTTTGTTTGTTTTTCCTGCCGCATTTATGGCGAATACATTTGCTATGATGCTGGTGATGATCGGGTTGAGCCTATTTGGTAAGCCTGAGCTGGCTGCGGAATTTGGTATCGTTCATGGCGCAACGGTAGCGCTGTTTTACTCATTTTCCGGAAATGCCCGGAGTCTTATCCTGAGCGGAAATAATCAGATAGAGAGCGCATATATATTACGTTTGCGCTGTTTTTTAGTGCTTCCGCTCTGTGCTTTAGCTTTTATGTTGAGCATTGGCTTGGTGGCATCCGGTTGGTTGATGGTTCTGCTGTTGGTTGCGCGTCGTGCATGCGAGTGGCTGGCAGAAGTGTTTCTCTGTGAGCAAGAGTATGAGCAACGCTCCGCACAGGCGTTACGTTCTTTTTTGACTCAAGCAGTGAGCGGTTTTTTAGTCTTGGTGACGCTCACTCTTGAAAAGTCTATTAGTTACTGGGTGTTAGCTGTATGGGCTGTGTCGCCACTCTGTTGGTGCATTCGTCCGAGTATGTTTGCAGTAGCGTTTAAGGATCCTCTCTACAAGGAACGGCGCTTGACGCTCCTGTTGCCTCACTTTGGTTCGACAGCAGTGATTGGTGTTTCAGTTTATGTCTTTAGGCTCTTTATTATTCTATTGACCGGGAGGCAGGTAGCAGGCGATCTTTTCTCGGCCTTTGCTATTGGAGGTATTCTCGGGGCGGTATTTTCCCAGGCGCTGGGACCTACCTTGGTATACAGCCAGAAACATTCGCAGGGCGCAGGTCATAGAATGTCTCGTTTGGTGAGCTTATTAATTGGCTTTTCGTTAGTTGTTGGACTGTTGATCGTAGGCGTTGCATTGCTGCGACCGGGAGCGTTGTTGTGGGTAGGGAAGGATCTTTTGTTTTGGTATGCGGTGGGCTGCTCGCTGATAGGTGGGGGGATTATGGTGAAAGCTCAAGAGGTCCGGTTGCGGCTTTTACAGCACGGTGAGGGGCAAGATGTTTTTGGATCCGATCTGTTGGCCAATATCCTGCTCATTGGTTGTATCCCATTTCTTTATTACGGGGTGGGTGTGTCTTCGTTGGCCGTGCTTTATTTGCTGAGCGCCATGCTGTCGTTGGTTTTTTATTTTAGTGAGAGGGGGGCGCTTTTTAGCTACAGGGGATTAGGCTTTACTGAGCGATGGGTGTTGCAGGGGTTGGTGTTTTTATTGTTTTTTCCTTTGTTTTTTCAGCTCTCTGGAGGGATTTATCAGGGCGGAGACTATTTTTCCAGTGGCGGAAAATTAGCATTATTGCCCATTCCCGTGTCGGTGTTGGCATGTTATGCCGGTATTGTTGTATTGGGCGGGTATTCAAAAGCCCGTCTGGCATTGATTACCGTGTTTTTTCTATTCCTGGGCATGTTGTTTACAAGTTTGTTGCTGGCAAGAATTGACGGTGCTGAGGTTCAGGCAAAGCTGGTTTTACTTGTTCAGTATATTCTTCCAGTATTTGCGCTGGTGCTTGGGCAGCAATACGGGTTGAGGAAAGGCTCTATTTTTTACATGGCTAGGATATTGTTTATAATATTGTTGGTTGTCGTGCCGTTGGAGATACTATCCACGCTGACCAAAGGCCTGGTGTTTCTTTCTCCATCAGTTTATGTGTTTGGTATCTATCAGCACTTGCAGTATGTTCCGGTGATTTTTGCAGGGGGGTTTGTAATCGCGTTGTTCTCTCTATCCGAGGAGGCGCCAGCTTATCGCCCCGGTCTTATGGTGTTGTCGGCCATTATGGGGGTGTATGTGTCATTTTCGATTTCGCTACTTGCTTGTGGTTTAATGGCGGTTGGGGCGTTGGCTTATTTCTTACGTAATTTATTTTTTCGAAAAAACGTCCGTTACGGACTTTTTGTTGTGTTGATTGTTTTTTTGAGTATTTTTCTTGGCTGTATTTTTCTGGTGAATCCTGAGTTTCTCGCTAAGAAGCTTGGTTATGATTTGTTAGGTAGTAAGGTGTCGGTGGAGGGGCTTAATAATCGAACGGAGCGATGGGTGTATTGGCAGTTTTATCTGTCCGGGATATTTGATAGTTTTAGTTCGTTTTGGTTGGGGCACGTCGGTGCGCCAGATAGAAAGGAATTTCCCAGTGCTCACAATTACTATCTTGACTTCATCTATAATTTTGGGTTTTTGGCGATCTTGCCTCTGCTAGGCTTGATGGTGTTTACCCTCTATCTTTCGATATGTAATTTTTTCAGGATCTGTGCCTCTCCCCGCGTGTTTGGAGTGACGGGTGTGTTTCTCTTTCTCTTGCTCGCAGATAACATGTTGAAAGTAGGTATGCGGCAACCCTATCCGGGAATTATGACTTTTTTCCTATGGGGGATTTTGCTATCTGTTTTTATCGATCTCAGAAGCAAAAAGGTAAGTGCCCCGTGATGCGCTCCTTCTGAGCCTAAGAAAGTGGTGTTACCTTTATTTTGGCATCTTTGGCGTAGTCTCGCGGGTGGTCTTAAGCTGATGAGGCGAAGGGGAGATGCCAGTACATGGTACTGCCGCGATAGGGGAGGGCTTGGGCGTTGGTTTTGCCGACGTTGAGCGAGCGCTTAAGTTGAGCCTTGGCCTCGTACTCCAGTTCTTACAAGCGATAACGACGCGCCCTGTCGTCTGCTCGATAGTGTTATCTTTGACCCGCTAGGGGCCTAGACGGGTTGCCACTGCTGCGGGTGAAATTGGGCTGAAGTGCCTTGGGCTCCGAGCAGTTGGCGACCCTCGATAGCTAGCAATTCCCCCCGGCGATGGTTCGTCATCTGACGGAAACCGCTACCCTGGTTGTCGAGCTGCTGGCAATGGCGCGTGTTCCTGCGGTTGAGTCGTCAATTACTTTGAAGCCATACAATGAGATAAACGGCATAATGGGCTTTTTTCGGTTGCGAGGCTTAGGATGCCCCCTCCTGCTAGGTAATCCAGGCTTATGACCGCCGCAGGCAGGCATCTCCGGTGTGGGTGGCTATTCGGATCCTGCCAGCCAGGACGGGTTTGTTAATTTTGTAACATGAATGCAGTGTCAGAGGGGGGGCTGATGCATGGCGAGGCTGAGGTGGTGCGAGTGCTTGCCCGGGAATTGTAAGGCAGATAGGCGAAGGAAAACATCAGCGACGAGTGGTGATTTCTGGCGAGTTGAAGTGTTAATCGTTTAAGAATTAGCGAATGGGAGTTTTACCTGATGTCGGGCATCAAGCAGGCGAGTGTTGGCAAGTTCAAAAGCAGAGAGGCCCTAATTGGTATCGTCGGGCTAGGTTATGTCGGCCTGCCTCTGATGCTGCGTTACAGTGCTATTGGCTTTCGTGTGCTAGGCATCGATATTGATGAGACCAAGGTCTCTCGGCTGAATGCGGGGCAAAGCTATATCGAGCATATTCCTGCAGAGAAAATACGCAACGCCCGGCAGAGCGGTTTCGAGGCCACCACCGATTTCCAGCGGGCAAGCGAATGCGATGCCTTGATCCTGTGTGTACCGACCCCCTTGAACAAGTACCGTGAACCGGACATGAGCTTCGTGATCAACACCACTGAAGCGATAAAGCCCTATTTGCGTGAAGGGCAGGTTGTCTCTCTGGAGAGTACTACCTATCCGGGCACGACGGAAGAAGAGTTGCTTCCGCGCGTTCAGGAAGCCGGGTTGAAGGTGGGTGAAAACATTTTCCTGGTCTATTCGCCAGAGCGTGAAGATCCGGGCAATCCGAACTTTGAGACTCGCACTATTCCCAAGGTGATCGGCGGACATACCCCGGCGTGCCTGGAAGTGGGCATTGCGTTGTACGAGCAGGCGATTGACCGTGTGGTACCCGTCAGCTCCACCAAGGCGGCCGAGATGACCAAGTTGCTGGAAAATATCCACCGTGCGGTGAATATTGGCTTGGTCAATGAGATGAAAGTGGTCGCCGATCGTATGGGGATCGATATCTTTGAGGTGGTCGATGCGGCTGCGACCAAACCTTTCGGTTTCACCCCCTACTACCCGGGGCCCGGACTCGGTGGGCATTGTATCCCCATCGATCCCTTCTACTTGACCTGGAAGGCTCGCGAGTACGGCTTGCACACGCGTTTCATCGAACTCTCCGGCGAGGTCAATCAGGCCATGCCCGAGTATGTGCTCAGCAAGCTGATGGATGGCCTCAACAACGACAGCAAGCCCCTGAAGGGCAGTAAAGTGTTGGTGCTCGGCATTGCCTACAAGAAAAACGTAGACGATATGCGTGAGTCGCCTTCCGTCGAGATTATGGAGTTGCTCGAAGCCAAGGGCTGTGTAGTGGCTTACAGCGACCCGCACGTCCCGGTTTTCCCCAAGATGCGCGAGCACCACTTCAATCTGTCCAGCGTGACGCTGACAGCTGAAAGTCTTGCAGGCTTCGATGCCGTTGTTCTGGCCACCGATCACGATAAATTCGACTATGAGCTAATTCGCCAGCACGCGCGATTGGTGGTCGATAGTCGAGGCAAATACCGCGCCGCTGAAGCCCATATCATCAAAGCCTGATTGCTGGAGTGCTCCCTTTGAAACGTTTCGCCCTTATCGGCGCCGCCGGTTACATCGCCCCACGGCATATGCGCGCAATCAAAGACACGGCTAACGAGCTGGTGTCGGCTTATGACATCAATGATTCTGTAGGGATCATTGATAGCCTTTCACCGCAGAGCGAGTTCTTTACCGAATTCGAACGTTTCATCGAGCACGCCTGGCAGCTCAAGCGCGATACGAGCGCGGCCCTGGACTACGTCTCGATCTGTTCGCCCAACTACCTGCACCACGCGCATATCGCGGCAGGCTTGCGCCTTGGTTGCGATGTGATTTGCGAGAAGCCGCTGGTACCCACCCCTGAAATTCTGGACGAGCTTGCCCTGGTCGAACGTGAGACGGGCAAGCGTGTATACAACATCCTGCAGCTGCGTCATCACCAGGCTATTCTCGATCTCAAGGAGAAGGTTGCCGGTGAGGCCCGCGACGGTAAGTACGATGTAGAGCTGACCTACATCACTTCGCGGGGCAAGTGGTACATGGAGAGCTGGAAGGGCGATCCGCGCAAGTCCTACGGGGTCGCGACCAATATCGGCGTGCACTTCTACGACATGCTGCATTTCATCTTCGGCAAGCTGCAGCGTAACGTTGTGCACTTTGCCAATGACTACAAAGCTGCTGGCTATCTGGAGTACGAAAAGGCCCGGGTACGCTGGTTCCTTTCGATTGATGCCCAGGATCTGCCGGATTCGGTCAAGGGGCGGAAATCGACTTACCGTTCCATCACGGTTGACGGTGAGGAGATGGAGTTTTCCGAAGGCTTTACCGACCTGCACACCACCAGTTACCGGGAGATTCTCGCCGGCCGTGGTTATGGCCTTGAAGATGCGCGCCACTGTGTGGAAACCGTGAATACCATTCGTTCGTCCGCCATCGTTACACCGCAAAACCAAGAGGGCCACCCTTTCCTTGCAACCTTGAGTCGCTGAGGCAGGCATGAATTATCAGATCCATCCTTCCGCTATTGTCGACGAGGGTGCGCAGATTGGTGACGGCTCGCGGGTGTGGCACTTTGTACATGTCTGCGCTGGTGCGCGTATCGGCAGAGGTGTCTCCCTCGGGCAGAACGTTTTTGTCGGTAACAAGGTGATCATTGGGGATAATTGCAAGATCCAGAACAACGTTTCGGTCTACGACAATGTAACCCTGGAAGAGGGTGTGTTTTGCGGCCCTAGCATGGTGTTCACCAATGTCTACAACCCGCGTTCGCTGATCGAGCGCAAGAGCGAGTACCTCGATACACTGGTCGGAAAAGGCGCCACTCTGGGAGCCAATTGCACCATCATCTGCGGTGTCACTATTGGTGAGTACGCTTTTGTCGGTGCTGGGGCCGTGATTAACAGGCACGTGCCAGCGTACGCCTTGATGGTGGGTGTACCGGCTCGGCAAATCGGCTGGATGAGCGAGTTCGGCGAGCAGTTGGACTTGCCGCTGGAAGGTGATGGGGTCGCTGTTTGCGAGCACAGTGGTACGCGATACGTATTGAGCGGTAAAACGCTCACCAAGGAGGCTGGGCAATGATCGAGTTTATAGACCTCAAGGCCCAACAGGCCAGAATCAAGGACAAGATCGACGCTGGCATCCAGCGTGTCCTGGCTCATGGGCAATACATCCTCGGTCCGGAAGTGGCGGAGCTGGAAGAACGCCTCGCTGCTTTTGTCGGGGCCAAATATTGCATCACTTGTGCCAATGGTACCGATGCATTGCAGATTGCCCAGATGGCCCTGGGCATAGGCCCGGGCGATGAAGTGATCACGCCGGGCTTCACCTATATCGCTACCGCGGAAACCGTTGCTCTACTGGGCGCCAAGCCAGTCTACGTCGACGTTGATCCGCGCACCTACAACCTTGATCCGGCTCTGCTGGAGGCGGCGATAACACCGCGTACCAAGGCTATCATTCCGGTCTCCCTGTATGGACAATGTGCGGATTTTGACGCGATCAACACCATCGCTGCCAAATATGGAATTCCGGTGATTGAGGATGCGGCGCAAAGCTTTGGTGCAACATACAAGGGACGTCGTTCCTGCAATTTGACGACTATCGCCTGCACCAGCTTTTTTCCAAGTAAACCCCTGGGTTGCTACGGTGATGGAGGGGCGCTCTTTACCAATGACGACAAGCTGGCTGTTGTTATGCGTCAAATTGCCCGCCATGGCCAGGATCGTCGCTACCACCACGTGCGTGTTGGGGTGAACAGTCGCCTGGATACGCTGCAGGCGGCCATTCTTTTGCCCAAGCTGGAGATCTTCGCCGAGGAACTGATGCTGCGTCAGCGGGTAGCTGAGCGTTACAGCGCGTTGCTCGGTGAGGTTGGAATTGCCGCGCCCTATGTAGAGGCTTGCAACAGCAGCGCTTGGGCCCAGTTCACGGTACAGGTCAATGCACGTGATCAGGTCCAGGAACGCCTCAAGGCGCTCGGTGTGCCCACCGCCGTGCATTATCCGATCCCTCTCAATCGTCAGCCGGCAGTCAAGGATGAGATGGCCGAGCTGCCTGTAGGTGATTCTGCTGCTTCCCGTGTCATGAGCTTGCCGATGCATCCGTATATTGATGAGGCCGCGTTGCACTCCATTATCTTTGCATTGAACGAAGGGCTTCGTGTGGCTTAGTTGTCAGCTGCCCATCTCTTTTGCCGGGACACCAAAAAATTTTGAACCGCTTGGGACATCACGATTCACAAAACTCATGGCTCCAATAATTGCGCCATCGCCGATGTTAACCCCCATTTGGATTATGGAGTTTGGGCCAATAAAAACGCCATCACCTATTTTGGTTGGTTTTCGGCTCGGCTCTATTTTACCGAATGAGGTGCTCCACTCTACAGTGTGGTGTGTGTATATCTGGACGCCAGAGCTAACAGAGACGTAGCTTCCTAATTCAAGTCCGCCAGAGCCATCCAGTACAACATTTGGTCCTATCCACGTGTTGGAGCCGACTTTTACTTCACCAATGACGAGTACGTTGTTATAGCAGGATGTTCCTTCTCCGAAGCCATAGAATTTGGCCGTCTCCCATCTGTCAGAAAGCAGGTCGTTTATCGATACGTGTCGTTTGAATTTTGAAAACATATCGGTGCGTAAATTTTTAATTATTCTTTTTAGCTGCATCAGAAAAGCATCGTCTGCTTGGGGGGGTGATATGTTTGAGTTGTTTTTTTTAGTCATGATTTTTTCATCCTGCATACTGGAAAGCAAAAATTTACTAGCTTAAGCCCGTGCGAGTATAACGCTCCGGGCCGTTTTCAAGGTGGTTGTCGCATCAGTGTAAGTGACTCGGGTGCCTCCCCTGGCACAAGGTTGAGTTCTGGTTTGCCGTGGGAGCTCTGGTGGTGGTGCAGCGGCAGCAACGCTTCGGTTTTCCAGCGATACAGCTGCCATCGTTGGTCTGGTCGGCGGAGCGCTATGTCAGGCGGGGCTGGGTGCGGCTGATGGCCTCCAGTCGCACAGAGTCGGTAGGTGGTGTCTGGTGGGAGTGAACACCAGTTATGAGATTGGCTCGTGTTGCTGATAAAGTGTCGGTCATTTTTGAGGTTATCCAAGTCAAGGAGATTGAAAATTAAAGTTCCCTTCATTGATCTCAAGCGCTTGGAACCTGGGTTCCATGCCGTATTGATGGAAAAATTCCATGCAATGACGATCAACGCCCAGTTCATTGGCGGTTCCGAAATTGTCGCCTTGGAATCGCGTTTGCAGTCGGAGCTGCAGGTGGCTCACGCGGTGAGCTGTGCAAACGGTACGGATGCTCTTCAACTGGCCCTGCGTGCGGTGGGCGTTGGTGAGGGGGATGTGGTGCTGGTTCCGAACGTGACCTTCTGGGCAACTTTCGAGGCGGTGGTCAACGTAGGCGCCAAGCCCATCACCGTTGATGCCGACATCACTGATGGGGGCGTCAGTTTTGCTGCGTTCGAGCAAGCTATTCGCGAGGCGTCGCCCAAGGCAGCGATCATTGCTCATCTGTATGGCTGGGGCAGCGCTCGCCTGCAGGATCTACGCGATCTTTGCAAGAAGCACTCCGTGTCCCTCATCGAGGATGGCGCTCAGTCGTACGGTGCTGAATTTCATAGCGAACCGATCTGCAAGGGCGCGTTTATCTCCACCACGTCCTTCTACCCGGCCAAGGTGCTGGGTGGTGCTGGCGATGGTGGTGCGGTATTCACTAATGACACTGCTCTGGCGGACAAGGTTCGGCGTCTCGGCAATCATGGGCGCACCGCTCATTATGGTTATGGCGACGTAGGTTGGAACTCGCGCTTGGACTCGCTGCAGGCGGCCTTCCTTAACTTGTCCCTGGAGCACATCGAGCAACGTATTGCCTCTCGTCGCAAATCGGTCGCGTTCTACAAAGATGCGCTGCCTTCAACTGGCATCGAATTGATGTCCGCGCCGGCATCTTACGAAGAAAATGGTTACTGCAATGTCTGCCTGGTGCCGGATGCGCAGACCAAGATCGCCTTGGAGTCTGCACTCAAGGCGGCAGAGATCGGTTTTGCGAATATCTATCCCGGAGTCATGTCGAGCCAGCCGGGCGCGGCGCCCTTTATCAAGGGGCACTTTGGTGGTCAGGTCGGTGAGCAGCTGTGTGCTTCGGTGCTTAACCTGCCACTGTTCCCCTACATGACCGATGAAGAACTGCACAGCGTGGTGTCTGTGGTCCGTGCAACGCTGTCCGGGGGTACCCATGGTCAATGACGTCTATATCCATCCGACGGCGAATGTCTCGGACAAGGCCAGCATTGGTGGGGGAACAAAGGTCTGGATCAATGTCCAGATCCGTGAGGGTGTGACAATAGGGGAGGGCTGTATCCTGTCCAAAGACGTCTATGTCGATCATGCCGTCAAGATAGGAAATCGTTGCAAGATCCAGAACAGCGTCTCTATCTACAATGGCGTGGAGATCGGCGACGACGTTTTCGTAGGTCCCAACGCTTGTTTCACCAATGACAAGGTACCGCGTGCTTTCAATGCCGACTGGTCCATCACCCCGACCTTTGTGCAAAACGGTGCCAGCGTCGGTGCCAACGCAACCATTGTTTGCGGTATCACCATCGGTGAGTACGCCATGGTCGCAGCTGGTAGTGTCGTGACCAAGGATGTACCGCCTTACACCTTGGTCATGGGTAATCCCGCTCGTGCGGTCGCCAAGATCGACAAGGCAGGCAATCGTGTTTCCGGAGACGTTTGAGATATGCAAGAAGTACTCAAGGTAGGCCTGATAGGCCTTGGGAATATGGGGCGTAATCACTTGCGTGTGCTGTCCCTGCTCAAGGGCGTGGAACTGGCCTTTGTCGCTGATGCCGATGCTGCCGTGGCGGCTCGTGCAGGCGAGGCTCACGGTGTGCCCGGAGTGGTCGATCCGGCCCCGCTACTCGCGAATGTCGATGCGGTAGTGATTTGTACACCGACCGTAACCCATGCTGACTACATCCGGCTGTCGGCTGGTCAGGTGAAGAACATTTTCGTTGAAAAACCGCTTGCTGCGACTTTGGGGGAGTCCCGTGATATTGCGACCTTCGCCAAGGAGCACAACCTGAATATTCAGGTCGGCTTCATCGAGCGCTTCAATCCGGCGGTACAAGCGCTGAAGGTGGTTCTGGACAAGAGTGAGCAGGTCATCAGCATCGACTTCACTCGTACCAACAAGGTGAGCTCACGTATCACCGATGTTGATGTCGTCACTGATCTGATGATCCATGACATTGATCTGGCGCTGTTTCTCAACGGCCCGGCGAAGTCCGTGGTTGCCCATGGTTTTGCTCACGGTAGCATGATCGATTTCGCCTCTGCCCTGATTACCCATGAAAATGGCCACTTCTCGAGGATCCAGGCGAGCCGTGTAACCGACAAGAAAAAGCGTCAGATCGAGGTCACCTGTACGGATATGTTCGTCGATTGTGATCTGTTGCGTAAGGAAATCATCATCAATCGTCAGTCCGAGACCAAGCAGGGTGACGTATTGCCCTACACCATCTCGGCGATTCAAGAGGCGGTTGCGGTTCCTCCTCAGGAAGCTTTGTTGTCCGAATTGCAGGCTTTCATGGCCAACTGCCGGCAGCCGTCCTCGGTTAACGTGCCGGGGGTTGATGCGGGTGTCGAGGCAATGAAGATTTGTGCGGTGATTCAAGCGGCGGTGCAGGCATGACGATTCGTGATGATTTGAAAGGCAAGAGCATTCTTGTCACCGGCGGTGCTGGCTTTATCGGTAGTCATCTGGTGGACAAACTACTTATCGAGGGCGCAGCGCATGTTGTCGTGATCGACAACCTGTTCGTTGGCTCGGAAGATAACCTGGAGGAGGCGCTGGCAACTGGCAAAGTCACCTTCTATCGTGACGATGCGGAGTTCAATACCAGCCTGGAGTACATTTTCTCCAGTCACCATATCGATATCGTCTTCAACTGCGCGACCAAGGCGCTGAACTACTCGTTCCTGAATCCGGCCAATGCTTTCGATACCAATGTGCGTGTTACGCTCAACCTTTTGGAACTGCAGCGTCGTGGACTGTTCAAGACGCTCTGTCATTTCTCCACTTCGGAAGTCTATGGGTCCGCCGTATATGAGCCGATGGACGAAGCCCATCCGCGCAACCCTACTACCACTTATGCAGCAGGTAAGGCCGCTGCAGATCTAGCGGTGGAAAGCTATGTGCGGATGTTCGAATTGGATGCCTTTATCGTGCGCCCATTCAATAACTATGGCCCGCGACAGAACTATAAAGGCATGCTCGCTGGCGTTATACCGATCACCGCCATGCGTTTACTGACTGGTGGTACTCCAGAGATTCATGGCGAGGGTACCCAGAGTCGTGACTTCATTTATGTGCAGGACACGGTAGATGCGGTGGTGAAGCTGTATTCGGTGCAGCCGTCGGGCGAAACGGTAAACATCTCCACGGACAACCAGATTTCGATCACGGAGTTGATTGAACGTATCTGCAAGGCATATGGCTACAGCGGTGAGATTCTGCGTAAACCGGCGCGTCATTCGGACGTGCTTTGCCACAATGCGAGCAACGAGAAGGTCAAAGGCCTGATCCAGTATTCGTTGACGCCCTTCGAAAAGGGGCTGAACGACACCTTGGACTGGTATACGCAACGAATTGGGGAGCGCTCATGAGCCAGATCCGTTTGATGAGACCCTATATAGGCTTTGATGAGGTCGAGGCTGAGTTCCGCGAAGTTTTCGAGAGCGGTATCTTTACCCGAGGCCAGCACGTGGAGGCCTTTCGTCAAGAACTGGCGGCCTACACCGGTGCCAAGCACGCCTTCCTGACTACCTCGGCGACTACCTCGTTATGGGTTTGTCTGAAGCTGCTTGGTGTTGGCGTGGGCGATGAGGTCATCGTCTCTGATTTTTCCTTCCCCGCCTCGGCGAACGTGATCGAGGATTTGGGGGCGCTGCCGGTGTTCGCCGATGTATGCCCAACAAGCTTCAACATGCGTCCTGAGGTTCTAGAAACCTTGATCGGGCCACGTACCAAGGCGGTCATTATCGTCGATGCATTGGGCAATCCGACCGGTATGGCCGAGATAAAGCGCATTTGCACTGAGCGGGGAGTCCCGTTGATCGAGGATGCGGCTTGCGCGATGGGCAGTTCGGAGCACGGCTTACACTGCGGGTCCATCGCCGATCTGACCTGTTTCAGTTTCCATCCGCGTAAGCTCATCAGCACCGGTGAAGGGGGCGCAATAACCACAAATCGTGACGATTGGGCTGAATGGCTGTCGGTCAAGTTGGCCCATGGTGCACAGGGGATGAAGGGGGTGGCGCTGGACTTTGTTGATTATGGCTACAACTTCCGCCTTTCCGAGTTGCAGGCGATCATGGGCCGTAAGCAGTTGGCTAAGATCGATGAAATCGTTCGTGAGCGGAACAACATTCGAGATCGCTACATCGCGCTTCTTGAACCAATGGGTTTTGTTGCTCAGGCCGTTGGCCCCTCTGTCGCTTACAATGTGCAATCGATGGTGTTCAAGGTGCCAGAGGGTTGTGCCCGTGACGGGCTGATTGCCAAATTGCGAGGTCAGGTAGAAACCACTATCGGTACATATGCTTTGAGCTCGGGAAGTTATTTCCTGAAGAAATATAACAGTCCGCAACCCGTCTCAACAGCACTGGAAGCCACCACGATCACCTTCCCATGTTTCACTGGCCTCGATGTTGATGTGGTTGCTCGGGCGGTGAGTAGAGCTCTGCCGTGTGTTCGATGACACTACTGAATATCTGCCTAAATTTAGGGGGTATATAGTTTAGGGATGGTTTGGAGTGGAAAGCCAGTGCTTTCCATTTTCTCCATCTTCCGTATGTTACCGTATCAATTTTTTGAGATTTTTTGAGGGGGGCGGCGTTGAGAGTTTGTATCGGGCCTCAAGAAATTGCTGGCATTGCGAGTGGACTGGCAAGAGGCTTGCGCGAGCTTGGTGTGGATGCCCGTGTACTGATTTCTATGCCTCACCCCTTTGGCTATGAGCAGTCCGCCCCGACGGGTTGGGTTTTTCAGGTATGGCAGCGTTTGGGATCTGCTCGTTTGTCTACTGCGCGTGCCCAGCTTGTGCGTAAGATCTTTCTGGTGACCGCACATAGTCTCTGGGGCTGGCTTGTGCTTGCCCGTGTATTGTTTCGGTTTGATGCTTTCTTGTTTATCTTTGGCCGGACCATTACAAATTCCCGCTTCGAGCTCTGGTTGCTACGTCGTCTGGGGAAACGAGTGGTGTTTATATACGTTGGCAGCGACGCTCGGCCGCCCTATATGGACGGCGGCCTGTTCCCGGGGGCGGTCGAAGATGCCTTGCCTGCTCAGGCACTGCTGCAGGCTGCAACCCGCCGAGGGAAGCGGCGTATCCAATTGCACGAGCGCTATGCTGACTACCTGGTCAATTCGCCAGCTACTGCGCAGTTCCATGAGAAGCCTTATATCAATTGGTTTGCCATGGGCCTGCCAAAAATGTTGAGCGCCCGGTCGGTGCCGCCGCGAGAGTTCAATGGCAAGGTGCGCATTTTGCACGCGCCATCCAATCCGTTGGTCAAAGGTTCACCGCAGATCCTTGAAATAATAGAGCGACTGCAGGCAAAGGGACATCTGATCGAACTGGTAAAGATTCAGGGCATGTCTAATGAGCGCGTCCTGGAGGAGTTGGCACGCTGCGATTTTGTCGTTGACCAGTTGTATTCCGATACGCCGCTTGCGGCTTTTGCCACCGAAGCGGCGTTTTTTGGTAAACCTGCGGTGGTCGGTGGTTATTTTTCCACTCAGGTGCATGAATATGTGGCGGCAGATGACATACCACCGAGCCTGTTCGTGCTCCCCGACGAGCTGGAGTCGGCAGTTGAGCGTCTGGTTCTAGATCCAATACTACGTGCGGAGTTGGGAGCGCGGGTTCGGCGCTTTGTCACTGAACGATGGGGTGTTAGGAATGTGGCCGAGCGTTATTGGGCTCTGCTGAATGGAGAGGTCCCCGCTCATTGGTGGAGCGATCCACGTGATATTCGTTATGTGGAGGGGTGTGGTCTACCGCGTGAGCGGGTGCAACGTCTGGTTGCCAGTTTGTTGACACAAGGGCCGGGGGATCTGCACGTGACCGATAAACCGGTGCTTGAAAAGGCACTTCTTTGTCTGGCGAGTGGCGTTTCGGCAGATCATAAGGCTTAAGGCTATGCCTTTCATTTCCTCGCCAGATCAGTGGGTACTAATGGCTGGCATGAAAGACATTGTCCATATAGCGGGTTTGAAGGTTGATGCTGCTTTGGCTGCCGGACATTAGCAGTTAAGGCTCATTGTATTAAATGGTCTGTAGTAAAGGCGTGGCGGACAGTGAGCAAAATTTTTGAGGTGGGTGCCCGTGCTTAAGGCCGCGCTGCGTGATAGTTTGATCTACGGCTTGGCTTCTATTTTGACCAAGGGGCTGGCTATTTTTTTATTACCACTTTATACAAGGGTGCTCTCGACTGGCGATTACGGCGCTTTCGACTTACTCATCACCCTGGGTGCGCTGTTGAATCTTACCGTTGCGCTGGAAGTGTCGCAGGGATTGGCGCGCTACTGGGGGGATGTCGAAGACCCGTCCGAGCGTCGGAAGCTTGCCAGCACGACGTTTTGGTTCACCCTGGGCATGTACGGCGTGTTTCTCGTGGCTGGCCTGCTGGCGTCATCACGTTTAAACCAGTTGATTCTCGGTGATGCGGTTTATCTGGATGCCTTTCGCTTTGGGCTGGGTTTCATCGCTATCAATGGCGTCTATTACCTGCTGCTCAATCAGTTTCGTTGGGAGTTGCGCAGTAAGGCTTATGCCATGGTCAGTTTCTCTTATGCGCTGATGACCTTGGTCTTCGCCGTTGTATTCTGCCTGCTACTTCGCAAGGGGCTGGTAGGGGTGATGCTCGCTCAGCTATTGGCTGCGTTTTGCTCAACCTTGATCTGTCTCTGGCTTCTGCGCAGCACCTTCGGTTTTTCCTTCGACGTTAACAGGCTGGGGGCGATGCTGAAGTTTTCTGTACCGCTGGTTCCTGCTGGCTTGGCCGTCTTTGTGAGTCTCTATATCAATCGCGTTGCGTTGATCCATTTTGGATCGCTGGAAGACGTGGGCTTGTTCGGCATTGGCAGCCGTATTGCAGGCCTTTCTGCTTTGCTGATTCTTGGCATCCAGGCGGCGCTGACGCCACTGGTCTACCAGCATTACCGGGAACCGGAGACTCCACATCAGGTTGCCCGGTTATTCGGCTGGTTTACTGCGGTGGCTCTGGCCGGCTGTCTGTTCTTGGCGGTGTTTGCACGTGACCTTATGGCTATTTTCGCAACAGCTGAGTACCTCAGGGGGGCGTCGTTGGTTGTCTTTCTGGCACCTGCCCTGCTTTTATCGCAGATGTATATTTTCGCACCGGGTATTGCCATCCGGAAGAAAACCATCTGGCAGCTTTGGGTGACGCTGCTGTCCGCTACCGTCAGCGCTGCCGGTAACTGGCTGTTGGTTCCGCGGTGGGGCGGGGCGGGTGCGGCAGTGGCAACACTCTTGGCCGCTCTGGTTTTCTTCCTCACCTGGCTGTTGATTAGCCAGCGCCTCTATCGGATTCCCTACAACTGGCGTGCCAGCCTCTTAGGCGTGGCGGCCTTTATTGTGTGTGCATTTCTGAGTGCACAACTGGATCGATTGGATCTCTATTTACCGTTGACCCTGATGCTGAAATCGCTACTACTGGCTGCACTGTCTGTCGTTGTGGTGGCGAGTGGTCTGTTGCCACTTGCAGATATTCGTGCGTTGCTGATTCAGCTTCGCCAGCGTGCCGGTCGACGATCTAATGTGTGATTCTGCAGGCTTGTTTGCCTTGTTTCTGGAGATTGGATAGTCATGTGCGGTATTGCAGGGGGATGGTGGCCGGCTCGGTCGTCCTTGGTGGATGACAGCCTGGCAAGGGCACTCAGCGCCATGCGCCGACGTGGTCCGGACGACCAGGGATATGAGCTGCTTGAGGTTGCAAACGCCGTCGTCGGCCTGGGGCATACACGCCTGTCGATCATCGATCTGTCATCGGCCGGGCATCAGCCGATGCATACGGCTGATGGGGCGCTATCAATCGTTTTCAACGGCGAGATATACAACTATCGGGAATTACGCGAGGAGCTTCGGTCGCTCGGTCATGGCTTTGTTTCTGATTCTGATACCGAAGTGCTGTTAGCCGCGTGGCGTCAATGGGGTAGGGCATGTCTGCCACGCCTGACCGGCATGTTCGCCTTTGCGGTGTTCGATCGGGTTGCGGCAACCTTGACCTCTGTGCGTGATGCTTTTGGCATCAAGCCTTTCTTTTATAGTCAGGAACAAGGTGCATTTTTGTTCGCCTCGGAGGTCGCGGCGATCAAAGCGCTGAAGCGGGAAAGGGCTGCGCTGGACTGGCAGAGTGCCTACGACTATCTGATTCACGGCGATTATGACAGTGGCCCCAGGACCTTTTTTGACGGCATTTCGAATCTATTACCCGGGTATTTGTTGACGGTTGACCTCAAGACCGGTTCGGTTAGCGACCCGCAACGTTGGTGGGTGCCCTCGATTACCGAGCGCGTGGATATGAGCTTTGCTGATGCCGCAGAGCTTGTCAGGGAGCGTTTTCTGCAAAGTGTTCGTTTGCACTTGCGCAGTGATGTGGCGCTTGGAGCTGCATTGTCCGGAGGGATCGATTCATCTGCTGTTGTATGTGCCATGCGTCATGTCGAGCCGAACTTGCCAATCAATACCTTCAGCTATATCGCTCGGGGGAGTGATGTAAGTGAGGAGATATGGGTTGATAGAGTCAATGAGCATGTCGGCGCCACGCCATACAAAATGGTCGTCAGTGCCGATGAGCTTGCACGAGATCTGGATTCAATGATCCTGGCGCAAGGTGAACCTTTCGGTAGTACGAGCATTTACGCTCAGTATCGGGTGTTTCAGTTGGCTAGGGAGCAGGGAGTTACTGTCACTCTGGACGGCCAGGGGGCCGATGAAATGTTGGCGGGTTACAGCGGGTATCCAGGGCAGCGTCTGCGGAGTCTGATTGAAAAGGGACATCTGTCCGAGGCTTGGAGCTTCCTTGATGAGTGGTCCAAGTGGCCCGGGCGCAGTCGGATGGGGGGGGCCAAACGATGCGTGGCTGAAATGACCCAAGGCGCACTGAATCAGGCGTTACGCTCATTGAATGGCATGAACGCATTACCTGCCTGGATCAAAAGTGAACCGCTTGTCGAGCGGGGTATTATCCAGCGTTATCCGCTTCAGCGTTCTGATGTGACTGCGTCCGGCCGACGTGTGGTTGCCGAGCTGGCGCTTTCGTTGACGCGGCGTGGCTTGCCCGCTCTGCTACGCCAGGGAGACCGCAATTCCATGCGTTTCTCTGTTGAAAGCCGGGTGCCTTTCCTTACTTTGGATATGGTGAACCTTTTACTTTCATTGCCAGAGTCCTATCTGATTTCTCCCCAGGGGGAGACGAAGTCTGTGTTCCGTGCTGCCATGCGAGGTATCGTGCCCGATGATATTTTAGATCGCCGTGACAAGATTGGTTTTTCCACTCCGGAACAGGTTTGGCTGACATCAATGGTGGATACAATTCGTGGTTGGCTACGAGTCGACTTGAAATTACCATTTTTCGATCAGGCCGAGGTGTTGCGTGAGTTTGAGTTGATTATGGCTGGCAAAAAACCTTTTTCCTGGCAGGTCTGGCGTTGGATTAATTTTTGTCGCTGGCATAGTCATTTTATTTCTTGATGCTGGGTCGTGGTTGCGCTGGTGTAACATGACAGGTAAGTAAGTATTTGGTTTTTTGAGGGTAAGGGTGTTATGAAGGTATTGTCTGTTGTGGGTGCGCGCCCCCAGTTTGTTAAGGCAGCTGTTGTGTCTCGTGCTTTCTCTGAGTATCCAGAAGAGATCACTGAAATTCTAGTACATACTGGTCAACATTATGATGCCAATATGTCGGAAATTTTCTTTGAGGAGCTGAATATTCCTCATCCGGACTACAACCTGGGTGTTGGAGGCGGTAGTCATGGTCAGAATACGGGGCAGATGCTTGAAAAGCTTGAAGGCTTGATGTTGAAGGTCAAGCCGGATTGGGTCTTGGTATATGGTGACACCGACAGCACTCTTGCCGGGGCGTTGGCGGCAGCGAAGTTACACATTCCTGTCGCTCATGTTGAGGCGGGGCTCCGGTCATTCAACCGACGAATGCCGGAAGAAATTAATCGCGTGTTAACAGATCACGTTTCGACCAAGTTGTTTGTGCCAACAGTTGCCGCACTCCAGAATTTGCAGGCGGAAGGGATATCACCTAGTAAAATTCACGTCGTTGGCGATGTGATGTGCGATGCCACTCGTTATTATGGTGAGCATGCGCGTAAACCAAGTTGGTTTGATGATCTCATCCTTGACAGCAATGATTTTTTACTCTGTACTGTTCATCGAGCTGAAAATACCGACTCTGCTGAGCGCATGCAAGGTATTATTGAAGGTTTGAAGAGGTCTGGTCGCTCAATTGTTTTGCCTTTGCATCCGCGGACTCGTAATAAGCTTGAGCAGTTTAAGATTATACTGCCGAATAATATTCGCGTGGTGGAACCCGTAGGGTACCTTGAGATGAACTGGTTGGAGGCGAACTGTCAGTTAATAGCCACTGATTCTGGTGGGGTACAAAAAGAGGCCTATTTTCATGGGAAGCCTTGCGTAACATTGAGGGATGAAACTGAGTGGGTTGAACTGGTTGAGGGTGGCTTTAATACCCTTGTAGGTGCAGATCCTGGTCTGATTGAGGCGGCTATAACGACAGGCAGAGATCTCAATTTCGATCTCTCTATCTATGGTGACGGGCACTGCGCACTTAAAATTGTCCAAGGGCTGTTGGCTTAAGGCGTTTATTGGCCATGCGCGACTAAAATAGGTAAAGTGAACGTTTGATGAAAATAGTTTTTATTGTGCATTATTTTCCACCTGTTAATAGTGCGGGTGCTAAACGAATTGAGGCTGTCTCAAAGTATTTGGCTGCGGCCAATCATACTGTTACGGTCATCACTACAAAAAAAACCTCTGCAGATGGTAAGTTTACAGAGGCTTTTCCTTGTGGTGTGGATGTTATTGAGCTCAATAATTTTGGTCGATGTTCAAGGTCGATAGAGGCTAATGTCTCCCCGGCGTCTACCCTTGTACTAAAGCCTTCCTGGCAGGGACGGCTAAAAAAGCGTGTTCAGAAGTATTTTGGGCAGATTCCAGATCCAAGGCTACTTTTCGCGTTTTCGTTTTTGAGCCCGATGCTGGATAAACGTGCGTGTCTGGCGTTGTCTTCTGCCGATGTCGTTATAGGATCCTCGCCACCATGGCCGTTACTTTTGGCGGCTGTTTTTTGCAAGAAGAGATTTGATGTTCCCTGTATTTTGGACTATAGGGATCAATTCAGTGAGTGCCATGGAATGCCAGGAGGGGCTTTCGCTAAATGGCTCGAGCGCCGCATTGATCAGTATTTGGTTCGTCTTGCGGACCATGTAGTCACTATTTCTGAACCGATGGCCTCTTACTATAAAGCGATGAATCCTGAGGTTTCGGTCATTATGAATGGCTATGATCACCAGGTTTTTGACGTCGTTCGTTCGAGGGCTGCAGAACCGCCGGCGGGGAAGGTGAGGATTCGTTATATGGGCTTCGTCTATCCTGGACGAATTCCGCATAACTTCATGAAGGCGCTCGTTCGTTTAAAAGAGAAGGATTTGCCTCGTTTCGAAAGTATCAGTGTGGAGTATTATGGTGGCTCAGATCTTGTAAAGGAAGCGGTAAGTGGCTGCTATCCTTCTATTCTGTCTGCGTTTCACTTTAGTTCATCGGTTCCTTACTTGGAGTCGTTACGATTAACCGTTGAGTCGGATTATCTTTTGTTTGCTGAAACCTCCTCAAAGGCGTCACTCAGTGCGCAGGGCATATTGACAACAAAGCTATTCGAGTACATAGGTTCCGGGCGGCCTGTCTTGGCGGACATCTCCGCGGATACTCTGGCGGGGTCGTTGTTACGCAGTGCAAGTAATCGGCATGTTATTGGCGATGAAGAGGAACTGTTTCTGGAGGTGCTAAGCCGTTCAGATTTTTATGTTCGTCAAGAAGACACGTTCTCAGAGTTTTCTCAGGGGTTGTCTCGTCAGGCTCAGGCTCTTCAGTATGCGGATCTAATCTGTTCCATCGCTAGGAAATAGTCAACATTACGAGGAATATTGGAAAATCAAGTGCGTTTGGTGATGCGGAGCATTAGCGTCGGGTTGAATTTCCTCTTCAGTCTCTCCAACGACCCGTGCTGGTCCATTTTCGGTTTGGTGATCCAGCACCTTTAAGCGGCAACTGCTTGAGTAAAATGGGATCGTCAGGACGGTCGTAGGCCATGGCAGTCAGGCTCGGATTATGCCGGGTCAAACCACGAAAGGTGGTGCCAAAACCTGACGCGCAAGGTTGTGTCAGAGGTTAAGCCCAGTGAGCCGCCAGTTCAGTCCCTGAGCGCTCAGCACGAGGGCGGGCTCTTGAAAAAAATCGGGAACGCAGTATCTGAATTCATACACAGCTGGTTGTGCCGCGTTGCCGCCTTTCGCCATGGCAGAATGGGGTGAGCCATGGCACCTTGCCTGGGGGCAACAATCACTGTCAAAATGCGAGCGTATTTCTGAGGCAGGGTCCTAAAATCCAGGTACTCATTTCAACCGAATAGAATGTGAATTTTTTGAAGCTATTAATTTTTTCCCAATATTTTAGTCCTGAAAGCTTCATTATCAATGATATAGCACGAACACTTGCAGCCCAAGGTCATGAGGTTGTGGTGGCTACCGGCAAGCCCAATTATCCAGATGGCAAAATATTCCCGGGGTACCGTGCCTGGGGCTGCCAGCGTGAGCGTTATCTCGAGCGCATCGATGTTTTGAGAGTGCCCTTATGGCCGCGAGGTGAAGGCGGCGCGAAAAACATGGTTCTCAACTATCTTTCATTTGTTATTGGGGGACTGTTGTTTTTCCCTTGGTTGCTGCGAAAGCGAGAATTTGACGCCATTCTGGTTTTCGCCCCGTCACCTATCACCCAGGCTATTCCTGCGATTGTGCTCAAGTGGCTGAAAAAAGCACGTCTTGCCTTGTGGGTGCAGGATCTTTGGCCTGAGAGTCTTGCCGCAACAGGGTTTGTAAAAAATCGGTATCTGCTAAGGATGGTTGGCTGGATGGTCAGGGGGATCTATGCCTGTTGCGATCAACTGCTGGTCCAGTCTCATGCCTTTATCGAACCCGTCGCTGACTATGCATCCCGGAACAAAATTGTCTACTACCCAAACTCTGTAGATGTTCAGGCCCCCAAGGTCGTGGTGCCAATTCCTCATGATTTGTCTGCGGTACTGGAGCGTCATTTTTGTGTCGTCTTTGCTGGCAATCTCGGGACTGTCCAGGCGCTGAGCACACTTCTGCAGGCGGCAATACATTTGCGTGATGACTGCGATATCTGTCTGGTGCTGGTTGGCAGTGGTAGCCGACTGGATTGGCTCAAGGAGCAAAAGCAAGCGCACGGACTGGAAAACCTGATTCTACCAGGCCGTTTTCCCGTTGAAGCCATGCCGGAAATTTTTGCGCGCTCCTCGGCTCTATTGGTTTCTCTCAATGATGAGAGCATTTTCTCCCAAACCATTCCGAGCAAAATCCAGTCTTACCTGGCCGCTGGAAAGCCTATCATTGCGTGCTTGAACGGTGAGGGCGCTCGAATTGTCCAAGAGGCCGGTGCGGGTTTATCCTCTCCCGCCGAGCAGGTACTGCCGCTGGTCGCCACTATTCGTAAGATGCGGAGCCTCAGTGACGTCGAGAGAGAGGCAATGGGACGCTCTGGTCGTGACTATTTTGATCAGCATTTCGAAATGGGGCGGCAGGTCAGTCGTTTGGTCGAGTTGCTGCAGGGCTGATTTTGGCGCTTTAGCCCATCAGCACGCAGTGAGCAGGATTAATTCAAGATTTGGATCTGAGTGGCATCATGAAGATATTAGTGTTGGGCATTACCGGAATGCTCGGTAGTGCTGTATTCAAAGCATTCAGCCAAGATTCTCAGCATGAGGTATGGGGGACTCTGCGTGGTTCGGCGGCCCTCAAGCATTTTTCTGCATTCGATTACGAGCGCATTCTGACGGGAGTCGATGTGCTGGATCAGGACACGCTTGTGACGGCGTTCGCACAGGTACGTCCGGACGTGGTCATCAACTGCGTCGGGCTGATCAAGCAACTGGCCGATGCCAAGGACCCGCTGACGGCGCTGCCGATCAATGCCATGTTGCCGCATCGGCTGACACGGCTCTGTGCCCTGAGCGGTGCGCGCCTGATTCATGTCAGCACCGATTGCGTCTTCTCTGGACGTAAAGGTGGTTACCTGGAAAGTGATCTTTCGGATGCCGAAGATCTGTACGGAAAATCCAAGTACATCGGCGAACTGCACGACCTGCCCAATGCGATCACCCTGCGCACCTCGATCATCGGTCATGAGTTGAACTCCAGTCACTCTCTGGTGGATTGGTTCCTGGCGCAACAAGGCAGTGTGCGAGGCTTTTCCCGGGCTATTTTCTCCGGGCTGCCCACCGCTGAGCTGGCTCGGGTCATGAAAGACTTCGTCCTGCCGCACCCGGAGCTCAATGGCCTGTATCATGTCGCGGCAGAGCCGATTGCCAAGCTGGACCTGTTGACCTTGATTGCCGGTCAATACGGCAAGTCCATCGAGATCCACCCAGACGCGGCACTAGTGATCGATCGTTCGCTCAACAGCGAACGCTTCACTCAGGCTACTGGATACAAAGCCCCAACCTGGCCCCGGCTCATCGAGCTGATGCACGCCACTCGCTAACGAATTCGGAAGGTTTACATGTTCGACGACAAGGTATTGATGATCACCGGTGGTACCGGTTCTTTCGGCCATACGGTCCTCAAGCGTTTTCTCAATACCGCTGTGCGCGAGATTCGCATCTTCAGTCGTGATGAGAAGAAGCAGGAAGACATGCGTATTGCCTTGGCCAATGACAAGGTCAAGTTCTACATCGGCGATGTCCGCGATTACGACAGTTTGTCCCAGGCGATGGTCGGTGTGGATTACATCTTCCACGCCGCGGCACTGAAACAGGTGCCGTCCTGCGAGTTCTATCCGATGGAAGCGGTGCGCACCAATGTGCTGGGTACCGAGAACGTGCTGAATGCCGCGATTGCCAGTGGTGTGCAGCGGGTTGTGGTGTTGAGCACCGACAAAGCCGTCTATCCGATCAACGCCATGGGTATCTCCAAGGCCATGGCGGAAAAGCTGATGGTGGCCAAGTCGCGCATGATCCCGGCCAAAGGCCCGGTTATTTGCGCCACCCGTTATGGCAACGTCATGGCCTCGCGTGGTTCGGTGATTCCATTGTTCGTCGATCAACTGCGCTCAGGTGAAGTGCTGACGGTGACTGACCCGCACATGACCCGCTTCCTCATGTCGCTTGAAGACTCGGTCGACCTGGTTTTGCATGCTTTCGAACACGGCCAGCAGGGTGATTTGTTCGTCCAGAAAGCCCCGGCTTCTACTGTCGGTGATTTGGCCGAAGCGCTCAAGCAACTGTTTGGCAAGAGCAACGAAGTCAAGGTTATCGGTACTCGCCACGGCGAGAAACTCTATGAGTCGCTGGTTTCCCGAGAGGAAATGGCCAAGGCCGAAGACATGGGGCGTTACTACCGGATTCCGGCGGATAACCGCGACCTGAACTACAAGAAGTACTTTGTCGAGGGCGAACAGCGGATCTCCGAGCTGGACGATTACACCTCCCACAATACAACGCGCCTGGATGTGCCTGGGATCAAGGAACTGTTGCTCAAGCTCGACTACATCAAGGAGCAACTCGATGCTTAAGGTCATGACGCTGGTCGGCACACGTCCCGAGCTGATCAAGATGAGCCGGGTTATCGCCGAGCTGGATCGCCAGGTCGATCATGTGCTGGTGCATTCCGGGCAGAACTACGATTACGAACTCAATCAAGTGTTCTTCGACGATCTGGAGATCCGCAAACCGGACCATTTCCTTGGTGCTGCCGGCGATACGGCGGCCAAGACCATCGCCGAAGTCATTGCCAAGTCCGATGAAATCTTCGAGCTGGAAAAGCCTGACGCGTTGCTGCTGTATGGCGACACCAATACTTGCCTGGCGGTGATCGCAGCCAAGCGTCGCAAGATTCCGGTGTTCCATATGGAAGCGGGCAACCGCTGCTTCGATCAACGGGTGCCTGAGGAGCTGAACCGCAAGGTGCTGGATCACCTCAGTGACATCAACATGGTGCTGACCGAGCATGCTCGCCGTTATCTGATCGCCGAGGGCATTCGTCCTGAAACGATCATCAAGACCGGCTCGCACATGCAGGAAGTCCTCGACTACTACATGCCCAAGATCGAACAGTCCGATGTGTTGGAACGCAGTGGTCTGGAGCAGGACAAGTTCTTTATCGTCAGTGCTCACCGTGAGGAGAACGTCGATACGCCGGATAACCTGCGTGATTTGCTCGATACCCTGCGGGCCCTGGCCGATCACTATGGCTTCCCATTGATCGTTTCGACGCATCCACGTACCCGCAAGCGTCTGAAAGCCTTGGGGGAGTCGCTCGATCACCCGTTGATCCGCTTCGTCAAACCGTTCGGCCTGCTGGACTACATCAAGCTGCAGATGTCGGCGTTCTGTGTGCTCTCTGACAGCGGCACCATCACCGAAGAAGCTTCGCTGCTGAACCTGCCCGCTGTCACCCTGCGCAATGCCCACGAGCGTCCCGAGGGGATGGATGAAGGCACGCTGATCATGAGCGGCTTGAAGCGTGGTTCGGTGATGGATGCGGTACGGGTGGTTACCAGCCAACATTCTCGCGATGAGCGCAAAGTGCCGTTGGTGCCGGACTATCAAGGTGGGCCGGTTTCGTTGCAAGTGGTTCGTGTGGTGCTGAGTTACACCGACTACATCAACCGTACGGTATGGAACAAAGTTTGAACTCACTATGATACGAGTCCTTTTGACAGGGGCCAGCGGTTTTGTCGGTGCTGCGGTTCAAGCTCGGTTGCTGGATGACCCAAGGTTTACATTGCGCTCTGCCTATCGACAGGTGCCAGTGCAAGTGTCACCCCGCCTGCAGGTGTGTCAGGTGCCTGGTCTTGAGCCGGGCACCGATTGGCGGGCATCCCTTGAGGGCGTTGAAGTGGTGATCCACTGCGCGGCTCGCGTTCATGTCATGAACGAGCGTGAAGCCGATCCTCTGGCCGCCTTTCGCCAGGCGAACGTACAGGGCACTTTGTGTCTGGCGGAGCAGGCAGCCCAGTCCGGGATTCGGCGGTTCATCTATCTGAGTTCGATCAAGGTCAACGGTGAGGGCACATTGCCCGGTCGCCCTTATACGGCAGATGACCAGCCCGCTCCGCTGGATCCTTATGGTGTCTCCAAGCTGGAGGCCGAGCAGGGATTACAGGCATTGGCGGCGAAAACCGGAATGGAAGTGGTGATTATTCGTCCGGTGCTGGTCTATGGTCCTGGGGTGAAGGCCAACTTCCGCAGCATGATGGGGTGGCTCAATAAAGGCGTGCCATTGCCGCTGGGAGGCATTACCAACAAGCGCAGCCTGGTGGCGTTGGACAATCTGGTCGACCTGATCGTGACCTGTATCCATCATCCTGCCGCTGCCAACCAGATTTTTCTGGTGAGTGACGATGAAGACCTGTCTACCAGCGAACTGCTACGACGGATGGCTCAGGCGTTGGGCCGGTCGGCGCACTTGTTGCCATTGCCGATGTGGTTGTTGAGCGGCACCGCGCGACTTCTGGGGAAAAAGGCACTGGCCCAGCGGCTATGTGGGTCGCTGCAGGTCGATATCGGGAAAACCAAGGCGTTGCTTGAGTGGGCGCCGGCGATCGACGTGGATGGGGCGCTGCTAAAGACGGCGAAGGCCTTTCTGGAGCCGCGAGAGTGAGAGGGAGAGGGAGAGCGTGGTTTGCAAGTAAAGAAGCATCTTCTGATGCGTGAGCGTTTGTTGGGCCTGCCTCGTAGCTACAAGCGCGTCTTGCAGCTGCTGGTTGATGTTGTTTTGGTCTGGGCTGCGCTCTGGTTGTCGTTTGTCGTGCGTCTGGGGATTGAGCAGCCGGTGGATCTTTTCGGGGACTATGCCTGGTTGTTCATAGGTGCGCCCGTAATCAGTGTTCCGATCTTTATCCACCTGGGTTTGTATCGTGCGGTAATGCGTTATTTTGGCAACGCCGCCCTGATCAGTATCTTCAAAGCCGTGACCTTGTCAGCACTGTTGTTGACAGTTTATGTCTATTTGTACCGTCCCGGCGTATTGGTGCCACGTTCGTTGATCATCAACTACTGGTGGTTGAGTTTGTTGATGGTCGGTGGATTGCGTTTATTCATGCGTCAGTATTTTCTCGGCGACTGGTTTTTCGCCGGCCAGTATGTGCCGTTCCTGCGTCAGGATGATGAGTCGCTCAAGGTCGCAGTCTATGGTGGTGGAGCGGCAGGTAATCAGTTGGTGGCGGCACTGCGCATGGGTAAGGCGATGCGTCCGGTGGCTTTTATCGACGATGACGAAAGCATCTCCAATCGGGTGATCGCCGGGCTCAGGGTCTACCCGTTTGCAGATATTGAACGGCTGATCGAGGACACTGGCGTAACCGAAGTCTTGCTGGCCATTCCGTCGGTGTCACGCGCCAGGCGTCGCGAGATCCTGACGGCGCTCGAGTCTCATCCGATACATGTGCGTACTATTCCTGGTTTCATGGATCTGGCCAGTGGCCGGGTCAGTGTCAGCGATCTGCAGGAAGTCGATATCATCGATCTGCTCGGGCGCGACACGGTGGCAGCGCAACAAACTCTCTTCGAGCGCTGTATCCGTGGCCAGGTTGTTATGGTGACAGGTGCCGGTGGCTCCATCGGTTCGGAGCTGTGCCGGCAAATTCTCACCAGCAAGCCAACGGCCTTGGTCCTCTTTGAGCACAGCGAATTCAACCTCTACAGTATCCAGACCGAGCTGGAGAAGCTGATCCATAGTGAGGGGCTGAATCTGGAGCTGGTACCGATCCTCGGTTCGATTCGCAACAGTGAGCGCCTGCTGGATGTGATGCGAACCTGGAGCGTGAAGACCGTCTATCACGCCGCAGCCTATAAACATGTGCCGATCGTCGAGCATAACGTTACCGAAGGCGTGCTGAACAATGTCCTGGGAACCCTGCAGACCGCGCAGGCGGCAGTGCAAGCAGGCGTTGAACATTTCGTATTGATTTCTACCGACAAGGCGGTACGGCCCACCAATGTCATGGGGTGCACCAAGCGGTTGGCCGAGATGACGCTACAGGCCCTCAGCCGTGAGTCGCAGCCGCTGTTGTTGGGCGACCATTTCACGGCGCCTTGCGTCAACACAACCCGGTTTACCATGGTACGTTTCGGCAATGTGCTGGGCTCATCCGGTTCGGTTATTCCGCTGTTTCGCGAGCAAATCAAGAGTGGTGGGCCGATTACGGTGACCCATCCGAACATGACCCGCTATTTCATGACCATTCCCGAAGCCGCGCAGTTGGTGATTCAGGCGGGTTCCATGGGCCAAGGCGGTGACGTGTTCGTGCTTGATATGGGAGCGCCGGTGAAGATCGCCGACCTCGCGGAAAAAATGATCCATCTGTCGGGCCTTTCCGTGCGTAGCAAGAACCGTCCCAACGGCGATATTGCTATCGAGTTCACCGGGCTGCGCCGTGGCGAGAAGCTCTATGAGGAGTTGTTGATCGGTGACGATGTCTGCCCGACCGAACACTCGATGATCATGCGCTCCAACGAGGAGCATCTTCCGTGGGAGGACTTCAAGCTGGCGATTTCAGCGTTGCTGAAGGCGGTCGCAGAGGATGACTATGGACGGGTTCGCACGCTGCTGTGCGATACGGTCAACGGCTACGCACCAGAGTGCCAGATCGTCGACCTGATTCATCAGCACCGTCAGATTTCTGGGTGTTCCGGCGGCGATTAACCAATCCGTGTGCTGAACGACCGTCCCCACGCAGGACGTGGGGACGGTTGGTACTCAGTGCAACTTCAACCGCGGATCCGTCCCACGTCCGATCCGGCTGCCGAGCATCAGCATCAGGGTGCGGAAGGTGCCATACAGCGCCATCTGGTGCATCCGGTACAGCGACACATAGAACATCCGCGCCAGCCAGCCTTCCAGCATCACGCTACCGGTCAGGTTACCCATCAGGTTGCCGACGGCGGAAAAGCGTGACAGCGAAATCAGCGAGCCGTAATCGGTATAGCGATACTCCGGCAAGGTCTTGCCTTCGATACGCAGTTTCAGCGACTTGGCCAGCAATGACGCCTGCTGATGCGCGGCTTGCGCCCGTGGCGGTACATTGCGGTCGCTCCCCGGCTGCGGGCAGGCGGCGCAATCGCCGAAGGCAAAGATATTCTCGTCGCGGGTGGTCTGCAGCGTCGGCAATACCTGCAGCTGATTGATCCGGTTGGTTTCCAGGCCATCGATTTCCTTGAGAAAGCCCGGCGCGCGGATCCCCGCCGCCCAGACCTTGAGGCTCGCGGCAATCACCTGACCGTCGGCAGTCACCAGGTTTTCCGCGGTCACTTCACTCACGGCCGCATTGGTCATGACCCGCACCCCGAGTTTTTCCAGGGTCTTGTGCACCGGTCCGCCGATGCGCTCCGGCAAGGCCGGTAATACCCGAGGACCGGCCTCGATCAGGGTGATGTGCATGTTTTCCGGTTTGATACGGTCCAGGCCATAGGCCGCCAGTTCATGGGCGGCGTTATGCAGTTCGGCCGCCAGCTCCACGCCGGTGGCGCCAGCGCCGACAATGGCCACGCTGATCTGCTCGACCGCATCGCTTTGCCCGGCATGGGCGCGCAGGTAATGGTTGAGCAGTTGCTGGTGGAAACGCTCGGCCTGTTTGCGGGTGTCGAGGAACAGGCAGTGTTGCGCCGCGCCTTCGGTGCCGAAATCGTTGGTGGTGCTGCCCACCGCAATCACCAGCGAGTCGTAGCCCAGTTCCCGGGCAGGCAGCAGCTCCACGCCGTGTTCGTCGTAGGTGGCGGCCAGCTGGATCTTTTTCTGCTCGCGGTCGAGCCCGCTCATGCGCCCCAGCTGGAACTCGAAGTGGTTCCATTTTGCCTGGGCGACATAGTTGAGCTCGTCGGCCGAAGAATTCAGCGAGCCGGCCGCCACCTCATGCAGCAGGGGTTTCCAGATGTGGGTCAGGTTCGCGTCGACCAGCATGACGCTGGCAATGCCGCGCTTGCCCAGGGTCTTACCCAGGCGGGTCGCCAACTCCAGGCCGCCGGCGCCGCCGCCGACGATCACGATACGATGGTTCATGGGGATATCTCGCAAGGCTAAAGGAAATCTGTGCCTGCGTTATCCGGGCGAGCGCGAAGCAGCTCATAGCAGCAGATAACTCAGGAAGCGGCTCAACAGGCCCAGGCCGATGACCACGGCGAGCACCACCACCAGGAGTATCCACGGCCGAAATGGCCGGCGCTCGACTTGGTGTTGGGGGAGCTGCAGGTACTGATCGACATGCTGCTGGTCGTCGGGGTTCAGGTGGCTGGTCATGGGAGCCTCGTCAGGTAGACGTTACCAAGATGCTTTGTATCACTGGTGCAGTGATTACGCCATGGGCTTACAAACTGATGCCGACGTCGAAAACAATGCTGCGCCCCAGGTTGCCGCGCAGGAAGTCCGGGGCGTCGGGGTGGGCGAACAGCACCCGGGCGAAGGTCGGCCCCACCAGCGACAACGAGCGCCAGCCCTGGCGCAGGTATTCGGTCGGGGGCGGGAAGTGGCTGTTGAGGTCGAGCACTTCGCGCTTGAGACTGGCGAAGGCGATGATGTCCAGCTCGCCCAGGTCCAGCCCGCGCTCCTGGTAGTTGTGGGCTTTCTTGCGCAGGGTCGGCGCCAGCCGCTGCAGTAGCTCGGAGGCGGGAATACGCCTGGGTTTGGCCTCGCGGCGCACCAGCTGGCTGAGGGAAAAAGCGCTGCGTCGGCGCTGCAACTCTTCGCGCCACTCATCGTTGAGGCGCCGGCCTTCGTCGAGGACGAAAAACACCTCGAAGCAGGCGTCGCGAAACAGCACGTCCGGCGGCTCCTGGGCGGGGTGGAAGTCTTCGGCGCGATAGGCAATGTTCAGCCCTTGCAGCAGGCGCTGGCAGACCCAACGCTCACGCTCCCATTTGCGGGCATTGGAAAGAAACGTGTTGGCTTGCTCCGCCTGGATGGTCAGCAAGCGTAAAAAGTCTGAGTCGTCCATGGCCCAAGCTTAGCGTTGAAACTGTAAGGTCTGGAAGTCTGGAGCAATTTTTGTCGACATGGTGCGTCGTAACCGGCGGTGTAGACTTCAGGACTCAAGCAGGCAAGGGTTGTCGAGCCCGCGGAGGGTGGAGAGGTTTTTATGATCGGCGCGCAACTGCTGTCACCGGCCAGCCTGGTTATTGGCTGGCTGATCTATCTGCCGGTGGTGGTCTGGGCGATCTGGCGTTCGCCCTGGGTCGAGCTGTTCACTGACAGCCGCCGCCAGCACCTGCTGTTCGGCACGGTCTTCGCGCTGTTCCTGCTCTGGCTGGTGCGGCGCGACTTCGACACCGGGGTGTCCTATCACTTTATCGGCTTGACAGCGGTGACCCTGCTGCTGGACTGGCCGCTGGCGATTGTCGGCGGGCTGGTGGCGCAGCTCGGTTTGGTGCTGTTGGGGCACCAGGATCTAGTCGCGCTCGGCGTCAATGGCAGCTTGTTGATCCTGCTGCCGGTGCTGGTGACGGAGAGCTGCGCAATCCTGGTGGAGCGGGCGCAGCCGCGTAATCCCTTTGTGTATATTTTCTGTTCGGGGTTTTTCGCCGCCGCCCTGGCGGCCTTGCTCTGCCTGCTGGCGAGCCTGGGCCTGCTGTGGTTCGACGGGCGTTTCGCCCTGCCGGAGTGGCTGGGGGATTTTGTCGGTTACCTGTGGCTGATCATTTTCCCCGAGGCCTTTATCAACGGCATGGTGGTCAGCGCGCTGGTGGTGTTCTGTCCGGAGTGGCTGGAAACCTTCAACCGCACCCGCTACCTGTCGGCGCCGTGGAAGGACAATGAGCCTCGTTGACCTGGGTCAACCTCGCAGACGCGCCCCGCGACCATGCTGCGGAAAAAACCGGGAGCAAGGTCATGAGTGTGTACGAATGGGCGCGTCAGCAGGTGCAGGCCAGTCTGGAAGATGCGCAAGTGGAGGGATTCGAGCCGGGGCTGGGCCTGCGCGCCTTGCTCAGTGCGGTGGTGCAACAGAGCAAGGCGCTACGCAGTGCCGAGGATCTGGCGGATGAACTGCAATTTCTCGCCGAGAACCTCGATGACGACCAGGACTACGATTTTATGCGGCCCTGATCCCTTGGCGATCAGTGGGCGTGGGGCGGCAGATCGTCGGAGAACAGGTCGTCCTCGGCATCAGGGCTGACGGGAATCTTGTGTTCCTCAGAAGCCCAGGCACCGAGATCGATCAGTTTGCAGCGGTCGGAGCAGAACGGCCGCTGGAGATTGGTGGCGGTCCATTCCACGGGGGCGCCGCAGGTCGGGCATTCAACGGTCAAGGGTTGGCTCATCAGTGGCCTCCACGCAAAGTCAGATAAAAGTGATGCAGACGCTCGACCTCGCTACGTAGCCAGGCCTGGTCGCGGTCGTTGACCAGCACATCGTCGGCATGGCGCAGGCGTTCTTCGCGACTGGCCTGGACCTTGAGGATGGCCTGCACCTGTTGTTCGCTGGTCTGGTCGCGTTGCTGGGTGCGCTGGATCTGTAGCGCCTGCGGAGCATCGATCACCAGCACGCGCTGGGTGTTCTTGTATTGTCCCGATTCGATCAGCAGCGGTGAGACCAGGATCGCATAGGGCGATTGTGCCTGGGCCAGATGGCTGGCGATCTCTTCGCCGATCAGCGGATGCAGCAGGGCCTCGAGCCAGCGGCGTTGTTCCGGCGCTTCGAAGATCAGCGTGCGCAGGGCGGCGCGGTCCAGTTGGCCGTCGGCTTGCAGCACACGGGGGCCGAAGCGTTCGACGATCTTTTCCAGCGCCGGACGACCGGGCTCCACCACCCAGCGGGCGGCGTGATCGGCGTCCACGGTGTGGACGCCGAGGTCGATAAAGTGTTGGGCCGCGGCGCTCTTGCCGCTACCGATGCCGCCGGTAAGGCCTAGAATCCAGGGTGTTGAAACGGCTGTGGTCATTTGAAACCGGCAAACTGCAGATAGGAAGCGGTTATTTGACCACCCCAGAGCAAGGCAATCCAGCCGGCAATCGCCAGATAGGGACCAAAGGGGATCGGCGTCGAGGTCTGGGCGTTGCGCAGGCGTAGCAGAATCAGACCGAGCACGGCGCCCACCAGGGATGACAGCAGGATGGTCAGCGGCAGGATCTGCCAGCCGCCCCAGGCGCCGAGCATCGCCAGTAGCTTGAAGTCGCCATGGCCCATGCCTTCCTTGCCGGTGAGCAGCTTGAACAGCCAGTAGACCGACCAGAGGCTCAGGTAACCGGCCACGGCGCCCCACAGGGCGGCGTCAAGGCTGGTGAAGAGGCCGAAGTGGTTGGCGATCAGGCCGAGCCAGAGCAGTGGCAGGACCAGGGCGTCAGGCAGGAGCTGGTGGTCGGCGTCGATCAGGCTCATGGCCAGCAGGCCCCAGGTCAGTACCAGCATCAGGGCGGTGGACCAACCGAAACCGAAATGCCAGGCGACAAAGGCTGAGAGCAGGCCGCAGGCCATTTCAGTGAGGGGGTAGCGCTTGCTGATGGGAGCCTTGCAGCTGGAGCATTTGCCGCGCAGCAGGGTGTAGCTGATCAGTGGCAGGTTTTCCCAGGCGCGCAGTTGATGGTTGCAGTGCGGGCAATGGGAATGGGGCAGCAGCAGGTTGTAGGTCGGGCCGGGCGCGGGTTGGGGCAGGCCGAGCACTTCGTGGGCCTGGGTGCGCCAGTCGCGTTCGAGCATTTTTGGCAGGCGCCAGACGACGACGTTGAGGAAGCTGCCGACGATCAGGCCGAGGAGCAGGGCGAATAAAACAAAGGCCAGCGGGTTGCTGGCCAGGAAGTCGGGTAGGGGCATGTTCAGACTACTGAGCCGAGTTTGAAGATAGGCAGGTACATGGCGATCACCAGACCGCCGACGATCACGCCGAGTATGGACATGATGATGGGCTCCATCAGGCTGGTGAGGCTATCGACCATGTTGTCGACTTCGACTTCGTAGTAGCCCGCCACTTTGTCGAGCATGTCGTCCAGTGCACCGGATTCCTCTCCAATGGCTGTCATCTGAATGGCCATGTTGGGGAACACGCCAGTACTCCGCATGGAGAAGTTCAACTGCATGCCGGTGGAGACGTCCTGCTTGATGCGATTGACAGCATTCTTGAAGACAATATTGCCGGTGGCGCCGGCTACGGAGTCAAGGGCCTCGACCAGCGGTACCCCCGCGGCGAATGTGGTCGACAGTGTGCGGGCGTAGCGGGCCACGGCGGATTTATAGAGTAACGGACCGATGATCGGGAGTTTCAGCAGTGCCCTGTCCATCCAGTTGCGAAAACGCTCGGATGTCTTGTGCGCCCGTCTCAGGCAGTAGATGCCTCCAACCAGCGCCAGAATAATGATCCACCACCATTCCTGCACGATGTTGGAGAGTCCGATCACCATCAGAGTGAAGGCCGGAAGGTCTGCGCCAAAACTCTTGAAGATCGCCTGGAACTGCGGCACAACTTTTATCAGGAGGATCCCGGAAACGATGATCGCCACGAGCACGACGGCAATGGGGTAGTTCATGGCCTTCTTGATCTTGGCTTTCAGAGCTTCGGTTTTTTCCTTGTAGGTCGCTACCCGTTCCAGCAAGCTTTCCAGGGCACCGGCCTGTTCGCCCGCATCCACCAGGTTGCAGTACAGATCGTCGAAATACTCCGGTTGCTTGCGCAAGGCGGTCGCGAAGCTGTTGCCGGCGGCGACTTGTTGCTTGATGTCATCCACCAGCTTGCGCATGTTCGGGTTCTCGAAACCCTCGCCGATGATGTCGAAGGACAGCAGCAATGGCACGCCCGCTTTCATCATCGTCGCCATCTGGCGGGTGAACAGGGCGATATCCAGAGGCTTGATGCGCTTGCCCTTGCTGAAGATCGAGTTGCTTTTTTTCCGTACCTTGCCCGGGTTGATGCCTTGCTTGCGCAGTTGTGCCTTGACCAGTGCCGGGTTATGGCCGGTGAGCTCACCGGACATCTTGTTGCCTTTCTTGTCGGTCCCTTCCCAGGCATAAAGGCTGACTTTGACTGCTTTGGTCGCCATGGTTTAGTCCTTGGTCACGCGGTTGACTTCTTCCAGGCTGGTCAGCCCTTGCATGGCTTTTTGCAGGCCAGAAGTACGCAGGTCATTGAAGCCGTCCTTGCGCATCTGGGTGGCGATTTCGATGGAATTGCCTTCGGCCATGATCAGCCGTTGTAGGTCCGGGGTGTTCTTGACCACTTCGTAGATCCCGATTCGGCCTTTGTAGCCACCGTTGCATTGCTCGCAGCCGACGGGCTCGTAAATTTTGAAGGTGCCGATTTTATCGGGAGGAAAACCTTCCTTGATCAAGGCCTCCTCGGGGATATCGATTTCCTTCTTGCAGTGGCTGCACAGTTTGCGTGCTAGCCGCTGGGCAATGATCAGATTGATCGAGGTGGCGATGTTGAAGCCGGGAATGCCCATGTTATGCAGGCGGGTCAAGGTTTCTGCTGCGCTGTTGGTGTGCAGGGTGGACAGGACCATGTGGCCGGTTTGGGCCGCCTTGATGGCAATCTCGGCAGTTTCCAAGTCGCGGATCTCACCGACCATGATGACATCCGGGTCCTGGCGCAGGAACGAGCGCAGGGCCTGGGCAAAGTCCAGGCCCTGTTTCGGGTTGACGTTGACCTGGTTGATGCCTTCCATGTTGATTTCCACCGGGTCTTCGGCGGTGGATATATTGATGTCCACGGTATTGAGGATATTCAGGCCGGTGTAGAGCGAAACGGTTTTGCCCGAGCCGGTCGGGCCGGTGACCAGAATCATGCCCTGCGGTTGTTTCAGGGCTGCCATATAGAGTGCTTTCTGGTCCGGCTCATACCCGAGTGCATCAATCCCCATCTGGGCGCTGGACGGGTCGAGGATCCGCATCACGACTTTTTCGCCCCACAGCGTCGGCAGGGTGTTGACCCGGAAGTCGATAGCCTTGGTCTTCGAGATACGCATCTTGATGCGTCCGTCCTGGGGTTTACGGCGCTCGGAGATATCCATGCTGGCCATGACTTTCAGGCGTGCGGCGATACGGCTGGCGAGATGGATCGGCGGTTTGGCCACTTCGCGCAGGATTCCGTCGGTACGCAGGCGAACGCGGTAGACCTTTTCATAGGGCTCGAAGTGCAAGTCCGAAGAGCCACCTTTGATGGCATCCAACAACATCTTGTTGACGAAACGCACCACGGGGGCATCGTCGGCATCCTGGCCGGCGATCTGTTCGTTCTTCTTGTTCTCATCGACCGACTCGATATCCAGGCCTTCGAGGTCGACATCCCCCATCTCTTCAAAGCCGCTGCTGCTGCTGTCGAAAAACTTGTCGATGGCATCGGCGAGCTTGTCGTCCTCGACCAGGATGGCCTCGGTCGTGAGGCCGGTGCTGAACTGGATATCGGTAATAGCCTGGTGATTGCTGGGGTCGGAAATGCCGACGAACAATTTATTGCCACGCCGCCAAAGTGGCAGGACATGGTGCTGGCGGATCAATTTCTCGCTGACCAGGCCTTTGGGTTGGCTTTCCTTGTCGAGGCAGCTCAGATCGAGCAGGGCAACACCGAAATGCTCCGAGGCGATTTCCGCGACCTGGCGGCTTTTGACCAGCTTGTTCTGGACCAGATAGCTGACGAGGGATACCCGATTGCGCTGGGCCTGTTGATACGCCTGCTGAGCGTTCTTGTCGGTAATCAGCTCGGCGGCAACCAGTTGCTTGGCCAGACCGGAAAGGGCGATATCGTTCATTTGAGCACCAAACGCAAACAGTCGGAGTCTTATAGCGTAGTCGGGCGATGGTGCCAAATCGGGGGAGGGTAGGTGACAAAAAATGTCAGGTTTTGTTGTTCTGACGCAGCATTCCGAGCGTTGAAGGGCATTTCAACAGGTGCTGGGCTGCACGGAGGGGGATGGCACGGGCTGTGCTAACCATTAAGACGAGTCATCACGCCTTTGCTCACGTTTGGAGACGAAATATGAATGCTCAAAAGGGTTTCACCTTGATCGAACTGATGATCGTTGTGGCGATCATCGGTATTTTGGCGGCGATTGCGTTGCCTGCGTATAACACCTATACAACAAAGGCCCGCTTTGCCGAGGTCGTTTCGATTGCGGATGGATACAAGAGTGCTGTGGCAATTTGCATGTCAGAAAACAATCTGAGCCCCACTAACTGTACTGCGGGTTCAAATGGTATACCGTTGGTAACGACGACGAGCAACCTGACTTCGATGACGGTCGCGAATGGGCTTATCACAATGAATGCGTCAGGTGCGGCAGGTAATGTCACCTACACGCTTAATCCTGGTACCAGCGGTAATGCGATTGTTTGGACTGTTGGCGGTACCTGCTTGCAGGCTGGTCTCTGCAGATAATATTTGTTGTTATGCGTGAGGCCTAGAGCCTCTGCGTAGTAAAATAAAACCGGCATTCCCTTCAAGGTATGCCGGTTTTTATAAGCACTGAGCGTTTGGAAGACTGAATATAGGAGCACTATGGTTTCGCGCCGATTGGTTTTTTTGCTACTTGCTGTTCTTTCTGCTGGCCTGTTGTTGATACTTTGTTTTTCCTTCCTGAATAATCCCCTGGTTTTTGACGATGAGGCCTTTTTTCGCGAGGGTTGGCCCGCTGCGTTGTTATCCATGGGATTTAGCCTGACTCCACGGCTGTGGGTGCACGATTCCATGGCCGCTACCGTCGTCTACCTCAGTGACAAGCTCATCTTGTTGCGAGTGGAGAACCTGCTTCTTCACGGCTGCACGGCACTGGTACTGTTTGGTTTTGTTCGGCAACTCCTGCGTAGTCTGGAGCAGCGCTCGTCTTTTTTTCTGAATGCGGACACTGCAGCCCTTATCGCTGCCTTTCTATTCGCTATACACCCGCTGGCTATTCTGACTCAGGGTTACCTAATCCAGCGGACCATCGTGTGTGCCACTCTTTTTGGCCTGCTGGGGTTATGGGCTTTTTGGCAGGGGCTTTGCGGGAAACGTTGGGCTCTTTGGGCGTCTTGCCTGTGCATTCTGTTGTCCCTGTATGCCAAAGAGCATGCAGTGATGCTGCCAGCGTTGTGCTTTCTACTCTGGGTATTGCATCGCCGTAGCCGACTCCCTGCGTCATTCAGTGCCCGGGAGATTTTTTCGGTGTTGGCTGTCCAAGCGACTGTTGCTGTGTCCGTCGTACTCTGGTCCAAGGGGGTAATCGGTCATGCCTATGAGATCAAGAGCGAAGAAGTGCTCAGTGATGAAGTCTTCCAGCCGGATGGCTCGCTCTATGTGTTGAGTGTGCTGAATCAGATGGGGCTGTTCTTCAAGTATCTCTCGCTCCTGATCTTGCCTCAGGGTAGCACCCTGGGACTTGACCTTCGTGTGCCCTTTCCCCTGAGTTACGGCGTCTGGTGGGCTTGGGCCGGTCTGGTGGCGTTTGTGGCCTATGGTCTGGCAGCTTTCATATTGCTGCTGCGTGGGGCGAGTAAAGGTCTCCTGGGGTTCGCGCTACTGTTCCCATGGGTGCTGTTTGCCACGGAGTTGGTATCAGTCCGATTGCAGGAGCCTTTTGTACTGTATCGCAGCTATCTCTGGATACCCGGGTTGTTTATTGCCTTGGCGTTGGGGCTGCGACGACTCAAGAGGATTTATCTGGTCACCTTGACTCCTGTTTTTGCATTGTATCTGTTCGGTCTTTCCTATGATCGCCTGATGACCTTGTCTGCGCCTGTATTGGTGTGGAGTGAAGCAGTGCAATATTATGAAGGCCAGGGCGACAAGCCGGGGCTCTTTGGTGGTTACCGGGTTTATTACAATCTGGGGATTACCTACCTCAATGAGGGGATCGTTGATTTGGCATTGGGGAGCATTGATAAAGCCATCGCACTGAAGCCGAAATATGAATATGCCCATTATCAACGGGGCAAGATTTTTCTTTTGCGTGGAAAGGCAGAAGAGGCCAAGTTGGAGTTCGAGCGCGCCATAAGCCTCAGACCTAGTTATACAAAACCTTACATAGGCATGGCAGACGCCTTGAAAAGCATGGGGCAGCCTGACGAGGCTCAGCGCTACCTTGAACTCGGATGCAATCAAGGGAGCCAGCTTGCCTGCGACCGGGCGCACCCCAAGCCACTCTTGATGCTGGCTCCGAAAGCCTGATGTATCTGTAAACTGCCTGAAATGGAAATTCCGAGGTTGTAATGGGCGCTGCCTGGACTGGGCGAACAAAGATTTGGCTGGTACTCGCGCTGCTTATCGCTGTCGTGATGGTCTTTGGGCACGGTCTGGGCGGACATACGCTTCAGCGTCTTGGGCAACTCGTCGTTGCCGGTACGGCGGTGGTTTTCCTGCTTTGCTGCCGAATACCCCGCGCGTTCGGTCTTGTCGATCGGCCCACGCTCTTGGCCTGTGGGTTGATTTTGCTGGCAGGTATCGTCTCTTCCCGTCATGCGCATCAGCCACTCTGGGCATTCACAGAGGTCGCCTTGCTTGCTGCCTCTTGCTGCTGCGCTGAAGCCTTTGCCTATACACGTCGAGCCAATGGGGTCTCCGCTGATCAACTGCTGATGCTGTTTGTCGTGTTTATCTGCGCCTTCAAGGGCTTTGACTTTCTGACATTGGCATTCCATTCGCTGTCCTCGGGTACAAGGATGCTGGATCCCGACGAACTTCTGAGTGGCTTTTCCAACAAGCGCTTCTATGGCCAATTCCAGACCTTCACCCTACCGCTTTTAGCCCTCCCACTTCTGATGTCTACCACCAGACGTTCAGCTCAACTCTGGATGTTTTCACTCCTGAGTCTCTGGTGGCTGATCGCTGTGACCGGAGGGACGCGTGGTACTTGGCTTGGCATGGGTGTCGCTGCCTGCGTGCTATTCATTTGTGGTCACTCCGGCAGACGATGGATCACCTGGCAACTGCTCGCTGTTGCGGTGGGCGTGATGCTCTACTGGCTGTTGTTTGGTGTTCTTAGCGACTACCTCGGTATGGAGGTGAGCAACGCTGCCAGTGATCGCTTGACCACCTCGTTGTCTGATCGAGGCCCACTCTGGCAACAAGCCTGGGACATGATTCGCGAACGCCCTTGGCTTGGTTTCGGTCCCATGCATTTCGCCGATATCCACAACCCCATCGCCGCCCATCCGCATCAAGCCATCCTGCAATGGGCCAGTGAATGGGGCATCCCCTCCACTTTGCTGGTCATGGGCTTGGTTGGACGCGGCCTGTGGGCCACCTTGCTCCTCATCCGCGAGCGCGCGACTTCCGATGATCCAACTGACCTGCTGCGCCTGTGCCTGTTCGCCAGCCTGATCGGCGCCCT
Organism: Pseudomonas sp. GW821-FHT04D07; assembly: GCF_059420225.1. Classification (NCBI taxonomy): domain Bacteria; kingdom Pseudomonadati; phylum Pseudomonadota; class Gammaproteobacteria; order Pseudomonadales; family Pseudomonadaceae; genus Pseudomonas; species Pseudomonas sp. GW821-FHT04D07. The sequence goes on along the minus strand of NZ_JBWKTH010000035.1, from coordinate 9,333 downwards.
GACCCAATCCATGGTCGACGGCGTGATCGTGATGCCTTACTCCCAGCTCTGGCTGTCGCTGGTCGTCGGCTGGTTAGTGGCCCTGCATGTCTGGAAGCGCGAGCCGGCCAAACCCAATGCTTTTATCCATTGGTCGTGGATGGGGATCGGCACTGCCGCCGTGCTGTTCCTGGTCTATGTGGCGATCCGCGATGTTCCTCACCAGGACGAGCGCAACAAACTCTACCAACAGCAATATGGCGGCCATTTCCAACCGCGCTTCTGGACCCAGGGCGTGATTGCGATCAAGCCCGAGTAACTTGCCCGCAGCGGCATCGGATGCTAGCTTTAGCGCCACGCCGGTGTAGCTCAGTCGGTAGAGCAGCGCACTCGTAACGCGAAGGTCGTAGGTTCGATTCCTATCTCCGGCACCATATCAAGATCAGTTCGTATCAACCCATCCGAAGAATCCCCCTGGGCCAAGACCTTGCGGGGATTTATCTGCCTCAACCCATCCTGACCTTTACGCTTTTCCAGATACGGAAATCAGTCAGGCTCGTGTTCTTCGAGAGCCTTACCACGTCGAACCTGCAACACCTTCGATATGGTGTTGCGAAGATGATTATCGACTACGCCAAGCAGACGTTTTCCATGCTCTTCAGGGCGGCCGCTGAATGAGGTCACATGAAAATACTCGTCATTGTCAGGCGACGTCTTCGAGAAGTAGTAGTTGGACACGCAGCAGCGTGGGGTGTCGACTACGACCTTGCTGACGGAGTGCCATGAGTCACGGTTCGTATCCATGACGACCAGTCTGTTGAATGCGGAAACGATGGTCTTTTGTTTCTTGACCTTGGTATCCCACAGCTCAAAGTTTCCACCATTCTCCAGAACCCAGTCGGGGGTCACGTAATAGAGGAGGTTCAGGCGCCGATAAAGGCCTCGACCGCCGTCGTGACTGTTATCGATGTGCGGGTTCAGAAAGTTATCCTTGAACATCATCGACAAGCCGCCAGCGTAAAGGGACGGGTCGGGGATGATGCTCTCGACGCCAACCAGTTCGGCGACCTTGCCAACCACCTCCTGACTCTGCATGGCGTAGGTGACATCGCGCAGAATCTGCGGGCGATCAGCTAGATTGGCCAGGGTTTTCTTTTTTTCGCGGAACGATTGCTGGTCAAGAAAACCGTCAGCGTTGCGCGGAAAAGCGGCATAAATATCCAGGGCTATTTCTTCAGGAAGAAGGCCGTCGATAACGAAATGGCGCGTATGGGTGTCTTGCGGGTTGTTCCACTGATTTTGGATATCTGCCCGGCAGCCCTCAAGGCGTTCGACGATAAGTGCTGCGATGTCTTTGACGTCCATTTCGATTCCTGACTGACGTGATGGCTTATTCATGGCAGGCATTTTCATGTTGGGGGCCGGATTTATCAAACTATTTTGATTGGGGTACAGATCGGCTTGCTGGCGGTTGGGCCAGTGAGTCTTGTATCGCCTGAGCGGACGCCATCGCCAGCAAGCTGGCTCCTACAGGGGCTGTGTGCAACCCGAAAAATGTCGCCGCATTCACGTCCGAAAATGGCGAGAACAGCCCCATCACCGGTGCTAGTCTCTGCCCATGAACACGATTATTGCCTCCTCATTTCCCTCGGCCGATATCTGCGAAAAGGCCCGCCTGAGCCGCGATGCGCGCTTTGACGGAGTCTTTTTTACCGCCGTTCTCAGCACCCGGATCTACTGCCGTCCCGTCTGCCCGGCGCGTCCGCCCAAGGTCGAGAACGTGCAGTACTACCCGAGTGCCGCAGCCGCCGAGGCCCTGGGTTTTCGGCCCTGCCTGCGTTGCCGCCCGGAACTGGCGCCGGGCAACAATATCTGGCTGCACGGCGAACATCTGGTCGGCCGTGGGCTGAAGCTGATCCATGAAGGTTTTCTCGCCGAACAGTCCCTCGACGATCTCGCCGCCCGGCTCGATGTCGGCGCCCGGCAACTGCGGCGCCTGTTCGTCAAACACCTTGGCGCTCCGCCCATCGCGGTCCATGCCACCCAGCGCTTGCTGTTCGCCAAGCAACTGCTGACCGAAACCGCGCTGTCGATTACCGAAGTGGCGCTGGCCTCGGGTTTCCAGAGTCTGCGCCGCTTCAACTCGGCCTTTGCCGAGGCCAACCATGCACCGCCCCGGGAGTTTCGCCGCAAGCCGTTGACCAATCCCAACAACGCACTGGTCCTGCGCCTGGGCTATCGACCACCCTATGATCTCAAGGCTGTGTTGGCGTTCCTCGCCAGTCGTGCCTTGCCGGGCATCGAAGTGGTCGACGAGCAGGGCTACAGACGTGTGTTCGGCAATCGCGAGTCGCCCAGTTGGTTGCAAGTCAGCACCTGGCCGAACGGTGGTCATGCCTTGAAGCTGGAACTGTTCAATGTCCCGCCCGGCCAGATGTTGCCGGTGGTCACGCGGATTCGCCGGATGTTTGACCTGGATGCTGATCCGCAGGCCATCGCCGCTACCTTGGGCGCGAGCCCAGTGCTTGCGCCTCTGGTCGAACGCTATCCCGGTCAGCGCCTGCCGGGTGGCTGGGACGGTTTCGAGATTTCGGTGCGCGCGGTGCTGGGGCAGCAGGTCAGTGTGGCGGCGGCACGTACCCTGGCATCACGGCTGTTGACTCGTTTCGGCACTGTTCTTGAGACACCGCCGGCACCCGGCCTGGATCGGTTGTTTCCGGCACCGGAGCAGCTGGTCGACGCGGACCTGGGTTCAATCGGCGTGATCAGGACGCGCACCGCCACCATTCAAGGGATCGCCCAGGCCTTGCTCGATGGCCGGGTAAGCTTTCGTACAGAACAACGTCTCAATGATTTCGTCAAAAGCTGGGTCGCGCTCCCGGGTATTGGGGAGTGGACCGCGCACTACATTGCCATGCGCGCCCTCAATCATCCCGATGCCTTCCCGGCGGCGGATCTGATCCTGCGCCGCGAAGTGGTCAGGGATATGCCGCCCTTGAGTACCAAGGCCCTGGAATTGCTCGCCGAAGACTGGCGCCCATGGCGCGCCTATACGGTGATGTACCTGTGGCGTGGGGCGAGTGAGGCAGAATCGATACGCAGGAGTCAAAAATGACAGCAAGCCTGATTTACTACGACATCATTCCTTCGCCCATCGGCCCCATGATGTTGGTGGCTGACGATGACGGACTGCGCGAGCTGCGCTTCGAGCTGGACTATCGGCCGCAGACGCCCTTGGACGGCTGGGTGCATGCGCCGGATAAACTGGCGCAGGTGCGTACGCAACTGGAGGAGTACTTTGCCGGCGAGCGCGTCGAGTTCGATCTGAAGCTCAATATGCAAGGGACGGACTTCCAGAAAGACGTCTGGCAGGCCCTGGTGACCATTCCTTATGGCGTGACCACCAGCTATGGCGAAATTTCCCAGCAGATCAATCGACCCAAGGCGTCACGGGCGGTCGGGGCGGCCAATGGCCGTAATCCGGTGCCGGTGATCGTGCCTTGTCATCGGGTGATTGGCAGTAACGGCAGCTTGACCGGGTTTGGTGGTGGGCTGGCGGCCAAGCAATGGTTGTTGGAGCTTGAGTCGCGGCGCTTTTCGTTGCGTTGAGCCGCTGGGAATCCAATCCTGGGGGGAGCTTGTCGGCGATGGCGATATTGCAAGCGCCGTCGAAAGACCAGCCTGCCGGCTGATCGCGAGCAAGCTCGCTCCTACATGGATTTAGGTACGACGATGGTTTGGGGTGAGCACGGATCTGTGTAGGAGCTAGCTTGCTAGCGATGGCGATATTTCAAACACCATCGAAAGACCAGCCTGCCGGCTGATCGCGAGCAAGCTCGCTCCTACAGTGGAGAGGGGGCTCAGGCTTTCTGTCAGAGACTCAGGCGCATCGACAGGTCCACTGCCTTCACATCCTTGGTCATGGCACCAATGGAGATGTAATCCACACCCGTCTCGGCAATCGGTCGCAGCGTGCTTTCATTGATCCCACCGCTGGCTTCCAGCTTCGCCTTGCCCGCATTCAGGCGCACCGCTTCACGCATATCGTCCAGGCTCAACTCATCGAGCATGATGATGTCCGCCCCCGCCGCCAGCGCTTCCTTGAGCTCGACAAGGCTTTCCACCTCGATCTCCACCGGCTTGCCCGGGGCGATCTTGTGTGCCGCGTTGATCGCCCGGGCGATCCCGCCGCACGCGGCGATATGGTTTTCCTTGATCAGGAACGCATCGTACAAGCCAATCCGATGGTTATGGCAACCACCGCAAGTCACCGCGTACTTCTGCGCCAGGCGCAGGCCCGGCAAGGTCTTGCGGGTATCCAGCAGCTTGACCGCAGTATCGGCGACCTGGTCGGCGTAATAGCGCGCATGGGTCGCGACCCCGGACAGCAACTGGAGGAAATTCAGTGCGCAACGTTCGCCGCTGAGCAGCGAGCGCGCCGGGCCTTCCAGGTGGAACAGCGGCTGGTTCGGCTGTACCCGGTCGCCATCGTGCACCTGCCAATGCACGGCCACCCGCGGATCGAGCTGGCGAAACACCGCATTCACCCAAGCCGTGCCGGCGATGGTCGCCGCGTCGCGAGTGATGATGGTGGCCTTGGCCAGGCGCTCGGCGGGGATCAACTGGGCGGTGATGTCGCCACTGCCGATGTCCTCGAACAACGCACGGCGCACGTTGGCTTCGATTTCGGCGGTCAGGTCGGCGAGGCGTAGATTCGGCATAACGGACTCCACAAACAAAGTGTCTCGATTATAGGGCCTGGGTGCCGCCCAACCCAAGGCGTGTGGCCGAGACTGGCTGCCCGGACTTTGCCTTTGGTCGCTTGCCGCGAGCGTTTTGCCCGTTCGACGGTCTATTTTCATATCGATATAAAAAGGCATTGCGGAGGCACTAGTAAAAGTGACATCTTTTACAAGATAATCTGCCTTGTAATTGACGTCATGGATTTGACGTTCGTGTGATTCCCCGATTATCGATAGCCGGTGAACGCCTGAGGTGTTCGCCGAGAAGCGGTCGTGGGCCATTTGGCTTACGCCCCGCACAGACCGATCTTTCACGCAGAACTGACAGAACCGCTGCGGCAGGAGGCTTTGATGCAAAATGACGGGAAGGTCGTGCCTTTGCACAAGGCCGCCGACGATCAAGCGACGCCGTCGCCGCTTGCCCGTTTGCCCGTGGTTCTCGTCCAGGTCCGTGACAAGGCCGCGCTGCAGCTCAAGCAGGGCTTGCAGGTGCTGTTCGATAATGCCGACGACACCTTGTTCGAAATGGCCGACAAGGCCCAGAACAACGTCGACCAGAACACCTTTTTCGAAGCCATGCGCGACCTGCGCCTCAAGCGCAAAAGCATCGAGCGCGGTTTTCTCGAGCGCTTTTTCGAGGCCTTTGATAGCCTTGGCCAGTACGACATCAGTGAGCCGACGCTGTCCACGGCGGTGTCCTACGAAACCCTGGCGCTGGTGCCCAACGATGAGTTGGAACGCACCGTGGCCCTGGACGCCATGGTCTCCAAGGTCCTCAGCCGCGACGGTTTTGCCCTCGGGCAACTCAGCACCCGCTTCAACGCCCTGATCGCCCGACGTGTCGACGACGCGAGCAATCCCATGGGGCCGGCGATGCTCTGCGGGTATTTCCTCGAGGCCGGGCGCAACCTCGGGGTGGAGATCAAGGTCAAGCTGATCATCCTCAAGCTGTTCGAGAAATATGTCCTCCGCGATGCCGACCAGTTGTTTACCGAAGCCAATCAATTGCTGATTGCCACCGGTGTGCTGCCGGAGCTCAAGGCCGCCCCGGCGCGCCGTGCCAGTGATCGCTCGGCGGCCAGCGCCCCTGGCCGGCAGTCCCCGAGCGCCGGCGCCAAGCCCCTGGATGAAAGCGTGCAAGAGGTGTTCGCCGCCTTGCAGGAACTCCTGCTGCATGTGCGTGGCAGTGTCGCGCCCAAGCTTGAGGCCGGCTCCGAGGTCCAGCCGATTTCCACCAACGACCTGCTGCGTCTGCTCTCGCATTTGCAACAATATGTGCCGGAGCCCAATTCGGTGGAAGATTTCGACCTGCGCAACCAGTTGGAACAACTGTTGACCCGGGTCAGCGTAAAAAGCGGCAAGTCCCGGGTGGTCGGGGGCATGGACGAGGACGTGATCAACCTGATCGCGATGCTCTTCGAATTTATCCTCGATGACCGCGTCTTGCCGGACTCGCTGAAAGCGCTGATTGGCCGCTTGCAGATCCCAATGTTGAAAGTGGCGGTGCTGGACAAGAGCTTTTTCAGTCGTGGTAGCCATCCGGCACGACGGCTGTTGAATGAAATTGCCTCCGCCGCCCTGGGCTGGGGTTCTCGTGACGACTATCAGCGCGATGCTCTGTACGTGCGCATCGAACAGATCGTGCAACGGCTGTTGAATGATTTCGTCGACGATCCGGCGATCTTTTCCGAGTTGCTGGTGGAGTTCCTCGCCTTTACCAGCGACGAACGCCGGCGCAGCGAATTGCTTGAGCAGCGCACCCGCGATGCCGAAGAAGGTCGGGCCAAGGCCGAACAGGCGCGCCAGCGGGTCCAGGAAGTGTTGAACGAACGGCTGTTGGGTCGCACCTTGCCCGAGGTGGTGGTACGCCTGCTCCAGGAGGCCTGGAGCAAGGTGCTGTTGCTGACCTGGCTCAAGCAGGGCGAAGCGTCCGCCGAATGGCAGGCCGGTTTGCAAACCATGGACGATTTGATCTGGAGTGTCGAACCCCAGGACCCGGTCGATGCCCGGCTCAAACTGCTGGAGTTGGTCCCCGGTTTGCTCAAGGCCCTGCGTGACGGCCTGACCAGCGCCGCGTTCGACCCCTTCGCCACCAGCGAATTTTTCAGCCAGTTGGAAGGCCTGCATGTCCAGGTGCTCCAGCAGCTTGCCAGGAAGAGCGCCGAGCCCGTGGTGAGCACCCAGGCACCGGCGATGGTCGAGGTGGTGGAGGAGATTGTCCTCAGTGCGCCCCACGAGCCCCTCGCCGAAGACACCGCCTTCGAGTTGCCGGCCGATGACGCGGCACTGCTCTGGGTCCGGCAATTGCACATCGGCCAGTGGGTGGAAATCCGCGAGGACGCGGAGAACAGCCTGCGCTGCAAACTGACGGCGATCATCGAGCCGGGTGGCAAGTACATTTTCGTCAATCGCACCGGCCTGAAGGTGCTTGAGCGAACGGCCCAGGCCCTGGCCGTGGAGTTCCGCCGTGGCGCGGTGCGCCTGCTGGACGACGCCTTGTTGTTCGACCGGGCGTTGGCCTCGGTCATCGGCAATTTGCGGCGGATGACGACGCGCTGAGTGCGCCTTGCTTGTCCCGTCGCCGTGCGTTCGCCGAGAAAATTTCCGGCATAAGCGCGGATTGCTGACCCATCCGCGTGCCTATCGCGGCATACTGAGCCTGTCGTTTTTGTCTTCGAAGGAATCGGTATGCAGTTGGATCCCGCCAGCGGTTGGTGCCAGGACGTGCGTCACTGTCCGTCGCCCAACTTCAACCAGCGTCCGGCTGGGGAAATCTCCCTCCTGGTGATCCATAACATCAGCCTGCCGCCGGGGCAGTTCGCCACGGGCAAGGTGCAGGAATTCTTCCAGAACCGCCTGGATGTCACGGAACATTCCTACTTTGAAGGCATCGCAGACTTGCGCGTGTCCGCGCATTTTCTGATTGAGCGTGACGGTATAGTCACTCAGTTTGTCTCTTGTCTGGAGCGCGCCTGGCATGCCGGGGTGTCGTCTTTCGAGGGGCGGGAAACCTGTAACGATTTTTCCCTGGGCATCGAGTTGGAAGGCACCGACGATCTGCCTTTCAGCGAGGCGCAGTACGTGGCGCTGATCGGTTTGACCCGTCAGCTGCGGGCTGCTTACCCGGCCATTACCCCGCAACGGATTTGCGGCCATAGCGATATTGCCCCGGGCCGCAAGACCGATCCGGGGCCGGCGTTCGACTGGGGGCGCTTTCGTGCCGCCGTGCTGGAAAAAGGAGAGTCACAATGAGTTTTCTGGTGTTGCTGCTGGCGGTCTGGGTCGAAAAATTCTCGGCCTTGCGTCAACGGGTCCAGCGTGACGGCGCCTGGCTGCGGGAGCTGGCCAGGCTGGAGGCCGGCCCGCGGACGGCCGGGCAGCCATGGCTGGTGTTGATCCTGCTGGTGCTGTTGCCGGTGGTCGTGCTCGGTCTGGTACTGATGGCGCTGCAACCGCTGGCCTATGGTTTGCTGGCTTTGCCGGTGCACCTGCTGGTGGTGATTTACAGCCTGGGCCGTGGCGATCTGTTGGCGGCCCTGGGGCCGTTTCGCGATGCCTGGCGGCGCGGTGATGTGCAGGCGGCCGTGCATGTGGCCAAGCGTGACCTGGAGGTGTGCGCCGAGGATGGCGACGATCTGCTGGAACGAGTCCAGGGTTATCTGTTGTGGCAGGCCTACCAGAGTTTCTTCGTGGTGATTTTCTGGTACTTCCTCCTGGGCCCGGTGGCGGCGCTGAGTTATCGGCTGCTGGCGCTGGCGGCGGAGCGCGGCCAGAACCCGGCGCTGGTGGAGCGCGCGACCTTGCTGCGGCACGCCTTCGACTGGTTGCCAGTGCGCTTGCTGGCGGCCAGCCTGGCGTTGGTGGGCAACTTTGTCGGGGTCAGCCGGGTGATGCTGCATGAGTTGCTCAACTGGGACATCACGGCGCGGCAACTGGTGGAGAAAGTCGGTCGTGTCGCAGGGGAGGTCCCGGCGCCGGTGGTGGGCGCCGATGGCGTCACCAGCCTGGACAGCCTGTGGGAGTTGCTGCTGCGGGCGGCGGTGCTCTGGTATGCCGGGTTTGCCCTGTGGACCCTGTTGATCTGATCCGAGGGAACACACGGCCCTCACAAACACCGCGGACCTTGTAGGAGCCCGGCTTGCCGACGATGGCGTCCTTATAAGCGGCGCAAGGCCCAAGGGCCTCTTCGCGGGCAAGCTCCGCTCCCACAATGTCCGGGGCTGACCGAGGGTTTGCGGTGTGACTCGGTCCTGTGCTAGCACCGCGAACCTTGTGGTCCGGCTTGCCAGCAATGGCGTCCTTATAAGCGGCGCAAGGCTCAAGGGCCTCTTCGCGGGCAAGCTCCGCTCCCACAATGTCCGGGGCTGACCGAGGGTTTGCGGTGTGACTCGGTCCTG
>NZ_JBWKTH010000035.1:0-116 GCF_059420225.1 Pseudomonas sp. GW821-FHT04D07 | reverse complement strand
GTGCTAGCACCGCGAACCTTGTGGTCCGGCTTGCCAGCAATGGCGTCCTTATAAGCGGCGCAAGGCCCAAGGGCCTCTTCGCGGGCAAGCTCCGCTCCCACAATGTCCGGGGCTGA
>NZ_JBWKTH010000034.1:0-65696 GCF_059420225.1 Pseudomonas sp. GW821-FHT04D07 | reverse complement strand
AAGAAAACTTGTAACGGAGCGTGTTTTTGTGGCGAGCGGGCTTGCCCGCTCGCCACAAATCTCGGCCAGACGTAAACCCTGGACTGTCCGCGACAGTGCTCTCAAACGCCCCGATAGCGCTTCAAATGCTCGCCAATCTTCGCTGCCGGCACCTTCTGCAACTTACACAACCAATCATGGGACACCCCCTGCACCCCATGCTTGTCGCGCAACTCGCCAGCCATATGCGCCAGCAGATTCGCCGCCATCTCGGCATCGGCCATGGCCCGGTGCGCCTGGCCCGTATTCGGCAAGCGGGCGAACGCCGTCAGCGTACCCAGCTTGTGATTCGGCGCCGACGGCATCAAGCGCCGCGCCAGCAGCAACGAACAGGCAAAGTTCTGCAACCGGGTACGCTTGATCCGCCCCAGCTCGAAGTCCCAGAACTTCTGGTCGAACGCGGCGTTATGCGCCAGCAACGGGGTGGTACCGACGAATTCGTTGACCTCGTTCATCACCCGCTCCGCCGACGGCGCGGTACGCAACATGGCGTTGCTGATGCCGGTCAGCTGTTCGATAAACGCAGGCACGCGCACGCCGGCGTTCATCAAACTCTGGTAACGGTCGACGATGCGCCCCTGTTCCAGGATGACCACGGCGATTTCCGTAGCCCGGCACCCCGCGTTCGGCGTGATGCCCGTGGTTTCAAAGTCGATGACCGCAATACGTTCCAAAAGCCCAGCCCTTTGCAAAATCAGTTTCAGTTTCTCAACAACAACGCGCCTTCGATGGGCACGTAGCGGCTGGCGGCACGAATCAACGAGTTGGCCGTCAATCCCGGCACGCCATAGGCCACGGCTTCAACGCCGTGCTTGCCGATGATGCGCGTGAGCAGCAGGTCGAAATCGCCGTCGCCGGAAGCCAGCACCACTTCGTCGACATGGGGCGCCGCGTCCATGATATCGATGGTGATGCCCACGTCCCAATCGCCCTTGGCCGAGCCGTCGCTGCGCTGGATATACGGTTTGAGCTTCACCGTAAAACCCAGGTTGCGCAGAATCTGCTGGAACTGCTGCTGCTTGCTGTCACCGCGATCGATGGCGTAGGCATAGGCCTCGACGATCTCCCCGCGCTGGCTGATATCGGCCCACAGGGCGGCATAGTTGAAGTGGCAACCATAGGCCTGGCGAACGGTGTAGTAGAGGTTCTGCACATCGGCGAACACAGCGATTTTCTTCACCGCAAATCCTCATGGCGCAAAAGCGCACTGGCGGGTGATGACGAGCGCTCGGGAGCGATTAGGTGCGCAGTATGCCAGCCTGGGGGAAGGTTCAGCGAATATTCGACGGGGCTGGGGGGCTGGAGGAACAGAATTTCAGGAGTCGGGTCACCTGCAAAATTTTTTGCGGCCTCAGGGGCCTCTTCGTGGTGGTCCGGCGCTCCGGTGAATCCGGCCCCCACAATTTCCGCGTCGAATCGAAAGTCTGCATACGACCGAAAACCTGTGGGAGCGGTGCTTGCCCGCGAAAGCACCCTCAAGGCCGCCAAAAGCTTCGCGGGCAAGCTCCGCTCCCACAAGTGCGGAGTCGCTCCCCATTATCGGTCAGACGAAGGAGTCGTCGTCGCCAGAAAAGGACGAGCTGTCGTCATTGAAATCAGCGTCGGCGAAACCACCCTGGTTATTGCTGCCCCAGGAATCGTTGTTGGCCATGCGCTGCTCATCACCCCAACCGCCACCGTTGTTGCTCATCGGGCTCGGCTCGATGATTTCCTCGATGATCTGCGGTTGCTGCTGGTTGTGATGGAACAAGCTGCTGATACCTTCCGCCAGCATCACGCCACCGGCCACACCGGCTGCGGTTTTCAGCGCGCCACCGAGGAAACCGCTGCCGATAGGCGCCGCCGGAGCCGCCTGCTGTGGCGCGGGTTGGGCGTAGGCCGGTTGCTGATAGTTGGGTTGAGCGTTGTAGTTCTGCTGCGGTGGTGGCGCATTGAACCCAGGACGCCCCGGCTCACGCCAGCCGCCACCGGAGTTGCTCGGGGCCGGTGCGGGGGCCGGATCGCGGCCGCCACCGAAAATGCTCGACAGGAAACCACCGCTGCTCGGCGCCGGCGCGGCGCCCTGGGCACGGGCCTGCTGCAACTCGTCCTGTAGCTGCTGCACCTGCGCCTGCAATTGCTTGTTCTGTTCGTCAAGGCTCTTGAGCGCATGCTCTTGCACCAGGATCGACTGGGTCATGTAGTACGGCGCGGCCGGTTGGCGAGTCAGGTGTTCCTTGATCCGCGCTTCGGCCAGGGCGTCACGCGGGGCTGAATCCGTTCCGGCTTGCTGCAACCGTGAAAACAGTCCATCGATCAGGGTTTGCTCTTCGCTGTTCATGGCGACCTCATTAGATTGCCGGGTAGAAATCGATCGCCCCGACCCAAGCGGGTCCAGGCGTCCCTCAGTTATGGGGTTGTTACCGGAAGTTTCAATAGTCCTTACCTAACGTTTACATTTGAGTGTCGGCCCGCGCCATCGGTTAAAGTGATGCCCTGCCTCAGCCTGCGCGATAGACAATCGATGAACCCGTTCAATGTAATCCGTGACTCCCTGTACTTTTTCCAGCGCAACCTGCGCCAGATCGCCCTGCTCTGCCTGCCGCTGGTGATCTTCGAAACCCTGCTCCAGCAACTGCTGGACAACGCCGTGGGCCCGGATGCCTCGCCGGCCTACGGGCTGGTGTCCGGGTTGCTGGTCTATCCACTCTATACCGCGGCGCTGATCCTGTTTCTCGATGCCCGCAGCCGTGGCGAAACCCCGGCCAACCGTGACCTGCTGGCCATGTCCCTACGCCTGTGGCCGCGTTTTGCGCTGTTGTCGGCGGTCAATACCATCGCCATCGTGCTGGGCCTGTCGCTGTATTTCATTCCCGGCATCTGGCTGACCGTGGTGCTGGCCTTCTCCGAATACCTGCTGGTGCTGCGCGGGCGCGAGCCGCTGCGGGCGATGAAGGAGAGCTTCGCCTTGAGCCGCGGCCACTTCTGGCTAATCTTCACCTGCATTCTGTGTGTCATGGGGCCACTCTGGCTGCTCAAGGGGTTGAGCCTGAGTGTCTACCCGGCGCCACAGAACCCGGTATTGATGCTGATCATCGACAGCGCCCACAGTTTCCTGCAACTGTTCAGCAGCGTCGTCTTGTTCCGAATCTACATGCTGATCGGTGAAAATTCCGCTAAAGACTGAACCGAGGCCCATGACCCGTCTATTACGTTACCTGGTGGCCGGCCTGCTGATTGTCACGGGCCTGACCGCCCTGCTGGTCTACAGCCTGACCTGGCGTCCGGAAGAGCGCGAAACCCTGCCGGTGCGCTGCACCGCCGAGGCCCCGGTGCTGGTCCCGGGCCAGGCCCTCAAGGTGATGACCTGGAACCTCCAGTACCTGGCGGGCAAACGCTACGTGTTCTGGTACGACCTGCCCGACGGTAGCGGCCCGGACGAACGTCCGACCCCGGAAGACATGGCCTTTACCCTGGATGAGGTGAGCCGGGTGATCCGCGACGAGCAGCCGGACATCGTGCTGTTGCAGGAAGTCGACGAAAACGCCAAGGCCAGCGCCTACCAGGATCAGTTGAAATTGCTCCAGGAACGGCTCGCGGACCTGTATCCCTGCAGCTCTCAGGCGTTCGACTGGAAAGCCGACTTTGTCCCGGACCGGCATATTTTCGGCAGCGTCGGGCGCAAACTGGCGACCTTGAGTCGCTATCAGGTCGAACACGCCGAACGCCAGCAACTGCCGCTGGCCTCGGGCAATCTGCTCAAGCGGCAGTTCAAGCCGCGCCCGGCCCTGCTGGTGAACTACCTGCCGTTGAGCGACGGCGGGCAACTGGCAGTGGTCAATACGCAACTGGGGGCCTACGCCCAGAACGACACCCAGCTACAGCAAGTGCGGATGACCCTGCAATTGCTCGACAAGTTCGAGAGCCAGGGCACGCCCTGGCTGATCGGCGGTGATTTCAACCTGCTGCCGCTGGGCCAGTATCTGCGCCTGCCGCCACGCTTGCGCGGCGGTTACTCGGCGGACAGCGAGCTGCATCTGCTGTGGGACAAGTACCCGATGATCCCGAGCAACAACGAAGCCAGCGGCATAGACCGTGAGCAGTGGCTGTCGTACTACCCGAACGATCCCGACGTCAGTGGGCCGGATCGGACCCTGGATTACTGGTTCTACAGTTCCAAGCTCAAGCGGGTCGAGGCACAGGTACGCCAGGACGACACCTTGACGATTTCCGATCACTTGCCGGTGCTGGCGCGGTTTCTGTTGCCGGCGGCTTTGTAGGAGCCGGCTTGCTGGCTCCCCCAGAAAGCCCATCGCTCGGCCAAGCCAGACACAGCTTGTATTCTTGATGCGGCACCAGTTGCCCCCTGCTTCCTTGACTTTTCCAGGGTCGCTGTCAAAGATGATCAGAGGGAGATTATCGTCCGGGCAGCTCTGAAAGCCCGAGCGACCACGGAGAAACTGGAGGTTGTCATGCCCAACGTCTCGATCGCACTCGTCAAGGAAAGTAACAAGCGGCTCTCGTCGACTGCCAGGAAGGATGTCGTTGCTCGCTCCTCGAAGCTATCCAAAGAAACCATCAATGACATGATGAAGCGGGCGTACGAACGCCTGTCTCGTTGACGGCGGGATTTTCATTCTTTGTCCGCGCACCCATCAGTCGAGATGACACCTCAAGCGTCATCTCCCGCTGACCTTCCTCACACTCCAGCTCACTCCTCCACAGCAACCTCACCTGCCAGTTCGTTACCGTTCAACGTCTTCAACAAGATGGTTGAGGCTGATGAGGATTTCCTGGGCCTGCTGGCCTACGCACTGTACAAGCGCCATAAAATTGAATGGCTTCGAAGTCAGGACAGCGATAATCACGATGCATTCAAACAGATCGCCTGCACCCCACAGCAAGTCAGGATGTATCGAGATAGAGCCGAGCAGTTGGCAAAAAACTTCATCGACGAGTCGCTTGATCAACTCGGTGCGGAGATGAAAGAGACCATCGCCAATGGCGTTATCGTTGCCAAAATCGAGAGCCTTAAGCCCGGCTTCTGGCGTTCCCTTGGAAACCATACTCTGAGTGGCATTGCCTCTGTCGCCGTGGCGCTGGCACTGTTCGGGCTGTTCACGCTCTATTCGAGCTACCAGGAAAATGGTGGCCTGGAAGGACGCATCAAGCAGATGACCGCTCCCTTACAGCCCTCCCCTGCCAACCAGCCGCAAGGTTGAGAGCACTCCTGGCCACATCCTGAAAACCTGACCCGCTCAACCCGTCGCGCCCTCAGGTCCCCCTGGGTTTTGCCCGAGCAGTGGCCTCTGCTACCAAGGGATCGTCCGGCCAGTAATGCTTTGGATAACGTCCCTTGAGGTCCTTCTTCACTTCGGCGTAGGTGCTGCGCCAGAAGTTCGCCAGGTCCTGGGTCACCTGCACCGGCCGACGGGCCGGCGACAGCAGGTGCAGTTTCACCACCTGACGACCACCGGCAATCCGCGGGGTCTCGGCCAGGCCAAACAATTCCTGCAGGCGCACCGCCAGAATTGGCGGCTGCTCACTGTAGTCCAGGCGGATCGACGAGCCCGAGGGCACGCTCAGATGGTGTGGCGCCAGCTCATCCAGGCGCTGCGGCAACGGCCAGGGCAACAGGCTGTGAAGGATCCCGGCCAGTTCCAGGTTGGCGAAATGACTGAGCCGCGAGACCCGCCCCAGATACGGTTTGAGCCACTGCTCCAGGGTCGCCAGCAAGGTCTTGTCGCTGACATCCGGCCAGTCACTCTTGCCCGCCCCGGCCAGGTCCAGCTGGCGTAACAAGGCCACCCGCGCCTGCCATTGGCGCAGTTCCGGGGTCCAGGGCAACAGCTCCAGGCCCTTGCGCCGGACCAGGTTGACCAGCGCCTGGCTACGCGCCGCCTCGTCCAGCCCGGTCAAGGGTTCGCGACCGAGGATCAGCTCGCCGACCTTGCGCTGGCGCTCGGCCCGCAGCACGCCTTCGCGCTCGTCCCAGTCCAACTGGTCGACCGTGCTCACCTGCTCGGCCAGCACAGTGTCGAACAGGCCCGGATCGAACTCCGCCGCCAGGTAGATACGCTCTTCGCGCTGGCCCTGGCGGCTGCCCAGGTCGGCCACCACCAGCCAGGGCTGTTTCATCAGGCTGTCGGTTTCACTGAACAAGGCCGCCCGGCCATTGGCCAACCGGTACTCCGCGCCACCTTCGCGGCGCTGTTGCGCGACCCGATCCGGGTACGCCAGGGCCAGCAACGCCCCGAGCCAGCGCGGGTGATCCGGGTCGGCGACCGGCTCGCTCGCCGTGCCGCGCAAGTAGCCGCGATACTGTCGCGCCAATTGTCTTGCCCGCTGCACACCGCCCTGGGCGCCACGTGCCACGCGCTCTTCACCCGCCAACAAAGCCAACCGCGTGTGCAGGTCGGCCCCGCCGCCGCGCTGGATATCCCGCTCGCCCAGGAGTGCCGCCACATCGCAAGCCATGCTCGCCAGCCCCAGCGCCTGACCGCGCAAAAGCAAATGAGCGATACGCGGATGCGCCGGCAACTCGGCCATGGCCTGGCCATGGTTCGTCAATACGGACTCGGCGCCGGCCTTGTCGGCCAGCGCACCAAGTCGCTGCAACAGGTCCTGCGCCTGGGCATAAGCAGCCGCCGGCGGTGCGTCCATCCAGACCAACTCGCCGGGCGCCACACCCCAGCGCGCCAGTTGCAAGGCCAATCCAGCCAGGTCCGCCTGGAGAATTTCCGCGCTGCCGTAGGCCGCCAACTGCTCATGCTGAGCCTCGGACCACAACCGATAACATACCCCCGGTTCCAGACGCCCGGCGCGACCCGCACGCTGGGTGGCGCTGGCCCGGGAGATACGCTGGGTGTCAAGGCGGGTCATGCCGCTGCCCGGATCGAAACGCGGCACCCGCGCCAGCCCGGCGTCGATCACCACCCGTACGCCATTGATGGTCAGACTGGTTTCCGCGATGTTGGTGGCCAGCACCACCTTACGCTTGCCGGCCGGCGCCGGCTCGATGGCCGCGCGCTGGGCCGCGAGGTCCAACTCGCCATGCAGCGGGCACAGCAGCACATCGGCCCGCCCACCGAGGCTCTCCTCCAGTTGCTGATGCACCCGGCGGATCTCCGCCTGCCCCGGCAAAAACACCAGCAGGCTGCCGTGCTCGGCGTCCAGCGCCTCATGCACCGTCTGCACCACCCGAGGTTCGATAAACTCGCCGGGCTGAAAGGCCCGGCTCCAGCGCAGGGTCACCGGGAACATGCGCCCTTCGCTACGGACCACCGGCGCGTCGTCCAGCAGGCCGGCCAAGCGTTCGCCTTCAAGCGTGGCGGACATCAGCAGGATCTTCAGCGGCTGTTCGTCACGAAACATCTGCCGCCCGTTGAGGCTCAGGGCCAGGGCTAGGTCAGCATCCAGACTGCGTTCGTGGAATTCGTCGAAAATCACCAGGCCGACACCTTCAAGGGCCGGGTCGTCATTCAGGCGACGGGAGAGAATGCCTTCGGTGACCACTTCGATGCGCGTCTTCGGGCCGACCCGGCTTTCCAGGCGAATGCGATAGCCGACGGTTTCGCCGACCTTTTCCCCCAGTTCGCTGGCCAACCGCTCGGCCGCCGCCCGGGCCGCCAGGCGCCGGGGTTCAAGCATCAGGATGGTTTGCCCGGCCAACCACGGCTCGTTCAGCAGCGCCAGCGGTACCCGAGTGGTTTTACCGGCCCCCGGCGGCGCCTCCAGCACCGCCTCGTGGCGCTCGCCCAACGCCTGGCGCAGGGCCGGCAATACTTCATCAATCGGCAACGAATTCATGGTGGCTCCCAGGCTGACCGCGAATTATACGGCGAACCCGACAGGCCTCCAAAGCTAAAGGACTCGCGACTCAGACCTTGAAGTGCGCAATCAGCCGATGCAGCTCCCGGGTCATGCCCGCCACTTCATCGCTGACCTGCACGGTCATGCGCGCCTCGCTGGCATTGCTTTCACTCAAGGCGCGGATTTCCAGGGTGTTGCGCTCCACGCCTTCCACCACTTGCGCCTGCTGTTCGGCGGCCGAGGCAATTTGCAGGTTGTGATCGATGATGTCCCCCATCGCCTGGGTAATCGCCTGGAAACTCTGCGCCGTAAGGGTCACTTCTCCGACCCGGGTCGAGGCACTGGCGTGGCTGCTCTTGATCGTCCGCACCGCGTTGCCGACCTGCTGTTGCAGGCTTTCGATGGTGTGCTGGATATCCCCGGTCAGCGCCTGGGAGCGTATCGCCAGATGGCGGACTTCATCGGCGACCACCGCAAAGCCGCGGCCCTGCTCGCCAGCTCGGGCAGCTTCGATGGCGGCGTTGAGCGCCAGCAAGTTGGTTTGCTCGGAGACGCTGCGGATCTGCCCGACGGCTTGGGCGATCGCCCGGCTCTGCTCGTCCACGGCCTGGATAGCCAACAACGATTGGTCCATTTCAGCGAACAACTGGTGGATCCCGGCCGCGGCGGAACCGGCATGGCGGCTGCCCTCGCGACAGGTATCGCCGACCCGGCTGGCGCGCTGCGCGGTTGTCTGGGAGGCACGACTGACCTCCTGCACGCTGCTCACCAACTCGCTCATCGAGGTGCCGATCAGCGCCAGCTCCGCGCCTTGCCGGTCGGCGCTGCGCCGGCTGGCACCCGCGCTTTGGCTCAGGTCCTCGGCCTTGCCCTGGGTGGTGGACGAGAACCCGCTGACCTGTACGATCAATTCGGCGACGCTGACGCGCATCCGATTGAAATCCTCGGCGAGATCGCCCACCTCGTCCCGTGCCTGAACCCGCAGCACCTGGACCAGGTCACCGGCGGCCAAGCGGCGCATGGCCTCGCGGATACCGCCAAGCGCTTCGCGTACCGACAGGAAGAAGCCGCAAAACAAATAAAGGATCACCAGCACGATAGCGCTGAGCAGCACCGCGCAACTGGCCAGACGCTCCTGGCGGCTCGAGACCCTCTCACGCAACAGCGCCGCACTGTCCTCGACCACCGTCGTGAAGGCCGCATCGAGCTTTTCGACGCTGGGTTGGTAGTGGTCGAAGCGCTCTTGCCAGTGCTCGATGGAGGCTTCGTCGTAGGCGCCGCTCTGGGAATAGGGCTCGACAATGCTGCTCGTGTACAGCGCCCGCGCCTCCCGCGCCGCTTCGGCCATCAACCGGCGCGCGCTCGGATTGTCGGCCGCGCCACCCGCCTCGACATAAGGTTCCAGCAGCCCGGGCTGGCTCACCACCGTGGCCCGTGAAGCAGACTCCAGAAAACCATACGCGCTGATATAAGCCGCGTAACCCCGGGTTTGCGCCAGCGTGGCGTAAAGCGGCAGGATCTCGCTGATCAGCAGGTCGGTCGCCCGGTACAGCCGTGGGTCGCCGTCCATGCTCAAGCGCGAATCGGCGCCGATTTCCTTCAAGGTCGCCAACTGCGCCAGGGCGGCGCGGGTTTCGTCTGCGTAAAGGCCGCTGAGCACCTGGTTGGCTTGCGGCACGCCCAGGTTGGCCGAGGGATCACCGACCATGAAACGTCTTACGGCAAAAGGGGTATGGCCCAGCCAGTCGTCAAAGGTTTGCCCGGCCTGTTCCAGGTGGCGTCGCCCGGACTCTATGGCGGCAACACTGTCGGGCTTGTTGCGGGCATGGCTCAGCACATGCAAAGCGGCCAGGTCGAGGGCCGCCTTATAGGCCGGCAAAGCCGCTTCGAAAGCCCGCAACCCCTGTAACTCGCGCTGCGCGCCCTGCAGCTCGGCCGCCAGCATCGCGAGCTTGTCGAAGGCCAGCCAACCGAACGGCGCCATGAACAGCAGAAAGATCAGGCAGAATTTTTGCAGGTAGCGCGCCCGATTCATCAGCGCCAATACAGGTTTGAACATAAGCGGTTCCTCGACTGCGTGGCTGGGAACGAACGTCGCTCAGTCTTCCTCGGACGACTCGCCGGCATCCAGCGCCAGGGCGCCTTGCGGAGATCAGGTGGGACGTGTCCATCCTAGTGGCCAGAGGCCCCGAAGCAGTTGGAGGCTTTGCACGAATGATTGAAGATTTGCGACATTCAGCGGCGGCGCGGCAAAGCCTGGCTGAACGCCTTGCTCAGCGCCTGACCCGGCGCCGGGTACAAAGCCGGCAAGACTTCATCAATCGGCAACGACTTCAGGGTGGCTCCCAGACAGAGAGCCGGGTATAACGGCGAACTGCCCGGTCTTAATCGTGGTCTTAACAACTGATCCAGACGCGGCCATCAGTGGCTTCACGTTTCCTTCAGGAGATACCCATGCGTATTGCTTCCCGTGTTATCGGCACCGTTCTGGCTGCCACCCTGCTGACCCAACTGAGCGCTTGTGGCTCGATTTTCTACCCGGACCGCCGTGGCCAGATCGAGGGGCGGATCGACCCACTGATTGCCGGCCTCGATGCCGTCGGCATCCTGTTCTTTGTCATCCCAGGCCTGATCGCGTTTGGCGTCGACTTCGCCACCGGCGCCATCTACCTGCCCCAGGGCAAGACCGCGCAAATCGCCCCGGAAAAACTCCAGGAGGCCATCACCGCCGATGGCCAGGTCGACAACCTCAAGTTGCAGGCGATTCTCAAGACCGAACTGCACCAGACCCTGCCGCTGAACGACCCGCGCCTGATCCAGCAAAAAGGCAATCTGCAACAGCTGGCGATGTACAACCTGCGCCCTGCGGCCTGAGTCCATGGCCACTGAAAGAGGATCGCCACGCTCATGACCAGCAGCACAGAACACGCCCGCCTGTTACGTCTGGCTACCCGGGCGTCGATGGCGGTGGCCTGCACCCTGATCGTGACCAAGGCCATCGCCTGGTGGCTGAGCGGTTCGGTGAGCATGCTCGCCGGGCTGACCGATTCGCTGCTCGACGGCGTCACCTCGTTTCTCAATCTGCTGGCGGTGCACTACGCGCTGCGTCCGGCCGATAACGATCACCGTTACGGGCACGGCAAGGCCGAATCCCTGTCGGGCATGGCCCAGGCACTGTTCATTTCGGTGAGTGCGGTACTGATCGCGATCCAGGCGTTCGAGCGGCTGAAAAACCCGGAGCCGATCGGTGCGCCGTGGATCGGTATCGGGGTGATCCTACTGTCGCTGATCCTGACCGGCGGGTTGCTGCTGTTGCAGCACAAGGTGGTCCGCGCGACAGGTTCCACCGCCGTGCGCGCCGACTCCCTGCACTACCGCTCGGACCTGCTGCTCAACGGCAGCATCCTGCTCGCGCTGGTGCTCGCCAGCTTCGGCTGGCCGCAGGTGGACGCCTGGTTCGGCCTGGGGATCTCGGTCTACATCCTGTGGAGCGCGATCCAGATCGGCCGCGAAAGCTTCGCGGTGCTGATGGATGAGGAATTGTCGCCGGACATCAGCCAGCACATGCTGGAGCTGGCCTGCGGTGTACCCGGGGTGCTGGGTGCCCACGACCTGCGCACACGGATCTCCGGTAACCGCTGGTTTGTGCAGTTACACCTGGAGCTGCCGGGAGAGTTGACCTTGTCGGTGGCTCACGGCCTGAGTGACCAGGCCGCCGATGCCATCCATGCCGCCTACCCGCAGGCCGAGGTGCTGGTGCACGCCGACCCACGGGAAGTGGTCACGCCGCGTCAATAACCGCTTAGTAGTTGACCTGGTAACCGCGGCTGCTCAGGCAATTGCCCTGAGCCTGGCGGTAAGCCTGGACCACCGCCGGTGCCGGCGCATAGGTCACGTTGGCCGGGTCAAAGCCGCTTTGCTGCACCGCCCAGCGATAGCAATCCTCGCCGTCCTGCTGGACCTGCTGCGGACTCTGGCCGTTGACCGGATACGCCACCACATCGTAGCCGTTGCCTTCCGGCTCCGGTGCCACCTGCGGCGCGGCCGCCGGTGGATCGACCACCACGTAGTCCTGGGTATCTTCCTGGTAGAGGTAATAGGCGCCGGCCGCGAGGAAAAACAGCGAACCGCCGATCCAGACTTCCCGCGCATAGTCGGGCAGGTAGCTGGTGCGAATGCCACGGGGCGGGTCGACGACGACGTAGCGTTCGCCCTGCGGACGATACCAGTAGCCACCGGAGAAGAAATAGTCCCGGCCACGGTACGGCACCCGCCAGTTGCGATCGGGGAAACGGTCGATCACATAACCAGGGCGATATTGCGGGCCAGAGCCCCAACCGTTGCCGTGGCCATCGGGACGCCCCGGCCAGCGACGATCGTCGTGGTGCTCGAAGTTGCCACCGGGACGATTGTTATTGTTGCCGCCTTGCCAGCTCGGGTTGTTGCCGTTGCGCCGGGGAATATCGGAATAGTTGCCACGCAACGGTTCCTGGGTCTGGCGCACGCTATCGGGGTGCGGCTGGATCGGCAGGTTGTTCTGCGGTGCCGGGCGCGGCGCCTGATTGGGCTCGTTCTGCGGCGGGCGGCCTTGCCATTGGCCGCCCGCGTTCTGGTCGTGCCGCTCGAAACGCTGATTGTTTTCCGGGCGAACCTGGGGGGCGGGCGCAGGAGCAGCCGGACGGGGTTGCGGCGCCTGGGGACGGACTTCAGGGGCTGGTGGCCGCGGAGCGGGCGCCGGAGGACGGACTTCGGGGGCTGGTGGCCGCGGAGCGGGCGCCGGGGGGCGAACTTCAGGGGCTGGTGGCCGTGGGGCCGGGGCTGGGGGACGCGGTTGATTGTTTTGCGGGCGTCCCTCATTGCCTCCCGGACGACCTTCAGGGCGATGTTCACCCTCATGTTTCTGATTTTCATCACCCTGGTTTTCTGCCAGCGCTTGCGCACCAACACTCATACAGAGCAAGCCAACACCTGCCAGACGCCAGATGCGCGATTTCATTCCATTCCTCACTGCGGTTCAGGGCTTAACCATAAGACTGGGAAAGCGGACTCCGGTTCTGTGACACTGTACCAGTCGTGTAACTTATTTTTCGCCCATTAAAAAAGGGAGACCCGTCGGCCTCCCCTTGAGAACTTCGTCCGTGCTCGGCGCTTTTGACGCCGGCTCACTTCACACCGTCTTCTGGACAGCGTGTAGCCCGGTGGCCGGCGCAACCCTGTGGGATTGTCGGCCGCGGCTGGCCTGATTCGGCGGGCCGCAGTGGACTGGAGTGTCTGTCTCGAATGTGAACGAGCTTGCGAGACAGGACACTGGTCCGGGCAGTGATTCTGGTGATAAGCATAGGCTCGGGGCGGCGGCACAGGATTGCGAATATTGCTTAAATAAACATGTCTTGCGCAATTTTTAACTTAAGATAGATAATTTACCGCAATAGTTATTAGAAAGGCCTAACTGATGAGCAAACTCGACCGATACGACCTGAGCATTCTGGCGGAATTGCAGCGCGATGCCCGCATCTCCAACCAGGAACTGGCCGAGCGCATCGGCTTGTCGCCGTCGCCCTGTTCGCGGCGGGTCAAGCAATTGGAGGACGACGGTTATATCGCCCGTCAGGTGGCCTTGCTCGACCGCAAGATGCTCGGCCTGAGCCTGACCGCCTATGTGCTGATCGGCATGGACCGGCATACCCCGGAGCGCTTCGAAAACTTCGAAGCGGCCATCCGCACCCTGCCGCAGGTGCTGGAGTGCAGCCTGGTGACGGGGATGGACGCCGACTATCAGTTGAAAGTGGTGGTGCCGGACATGGACCACTACCAGAAACTGCTGCTGGGGCACCTGACACGTATCGAAGGGGTGACCAGCGTGCGCTCCAGCTTTGTGCTGAACCAGGTGCTCAACAGCACGGAGTTGCCGCTGACCCATTTGCGCAACTGATCGCTGCGCTCGCGCTCACCTGTAGGAGCCGAGCTTGCTTGCGATCGGGCGCGTAGCGGCCGCAATCCGGCTGACTCGGTGTGCCAGATGCAGCGCATGCACAAGCTTTACGACTGCTGCGCAGCCGATCGCGAGCAAGCTCGGCTCCTACAGGTCCCCGGTCGATAGATAGAGCGCTTTATTGCCCGAGATCAGATGCGCTTGTGCGAGTGGCGTATAATTGATCGATTTTCCACCCCGCTCGCGCTGGAGAGGTTTCGATGGATCCCGCCGTTTTCGAAGAGTGGATGATGACCGGTCTGGTCAGCATCCTGATTATTTTCATGGGCTTTATCGTCTGGGACCTGGCGAAAAAATCCAAGGCCGGTCGCTTCGGCACCTTTATCCTGTTCTTCGTCCTGGGACTGGGCATCGTCGCGTTCGTGATCAAAAGCGTGGTGATCGGGCTGATCGAGTCCGGGTCGCTGTAACGCAGTGCCCCGCTACAAGCGCGCCGGCACTTCTCGCCACTGACCTTGATCCAGGCCGTCCAGGGTCCAGTCGCCGATGCGCACGCGCACCAGGCGCAAGGTCGGCAAGCCTACTGCGGCGGTCATGCGCCGGACCTGGCGGTTACGCCCCTCACGAATGATCAATTCCAGCCAGCAGGTGGGAATGCTCTGGCGAAACCGCACCGGCGGGTTGCGCGGCCACAGCCCGGGGTCGTCGATCTGTCGCGCCTGGGCGGGCAAGGTCATGCCGTCGTTCAATTCCACGCCTTTTTGCAACTGTTCGATCTGCTCGGCGCTCGGCACACCCTCGACCTGCACCCAATAGGTTTTCGCCAGTTTGTGCTTGGGATCGGCGATGCGCGCCTGGAGTTGGCCATCGTTGGTCAGCAACAGCAGGCCTTCGCTGTCGCGGTCCAGCCGGCCGGCGGGGTAGACGCCGGCCACGTCGATAAAATCCTTGAGGGTCGCGCGCCCTTCGCCTTCGCTGAACTGTGTCAGCACATCGAAGGGTTTGTTGAACAGGATCAGCTTGGGTTCGGCCGGCGCGGCCTTGGCCACCCGACGCGGCGCGACAGGTGTTTTCGCGGCCGCACGGCGCACGACGGGACGGGGTTGACGAGACATGGCAAGAGGACATCTGAGAATCAGGAGCCGCCATGCTAGGGCGTGCCAGCCATTATTTCCAGAAGTGCGTCCACAGATTCATTGGCTGCTACATTCTCAAGGCCGCCAAAAGCTTCGCGGGCAAGCTCCGCTCCCACAGTGGGGTTTGTGTCGACCACAGGCCTTGTGTCCGACACAAAACCTGTGGGAGCGGAGCTTGGCCGCGAAGAGGCCCTCAAGACCGCTGAAAATCAGCGTGCTTAACGAAACGGCGGCTCGTCAAAGCTGCGCAGCTTGCGCGAATGCAGCGAATGCAGCTCGGTGCGCAGCAGGTCCACCGCCGCGATGCCGATCTTCAAGTGCTGGCTGACCGCCCGCTCATAGAAGGCGTTCGCCGAACCCGGCAGCTTGATTTCGCTGTGCAACGGCTTGTCCGAGACACAAAGCAAGGTGCCGTAAGGTACCCGCAGGCGATACCCCTGGGCGGCGATGGTGCCGCTTTCCATGTCCACGGCCACGGCGCGGGACAGGTTGATCAACGGCCGTTCCTGGGCCCAGCGCAGTTCCCAGTTGCGGTCGTCGTAGGTCAACACGGTGCCGGTGCGCAGGCGCTTCTTCAAATCGTCGCCACGTTCGCCGGTGACGTTGGCCGCCGCCTGCTGCAAGGCCATCTGCACTTCGGCCAGGGCCGGGATCGGGATATTCGGCGGCACCACCCGGTCGAGAATCCCGTCGCGGCGCATATAAGCGTGGGCCAGCACATAGTCGCCGATGGTCTGGGATTGGCGCAGGCCGCCGCAGTGGCCGATCATCAGCCAGCAATGCGGGCGCAGCACCGCCAGGTGGTCGGTGATGTTCTTCGCGTTGGACGGGCCGACGCCGATATTCACCAGGGTCACGCCATGGCCATCGGCGGCCTGCAAGTGGTAAGCCGGCATCTGGTAGCGGTGCCAGACCACAGCGGCAGCCACGGCCTGAGCCTCGTCGTATGCCATGCTCTGGTCGATGATCACGTTGCCCGGCAACACCATGCGCACGAAACGCGGGTCGTCACGCAGCTGTTGCAGGCCATGAAGGATGAACTGGTCGACATAGCGGTGGTAGTTGGTCAGCAGGATCCACGGCTGCACATGGCGCCAGTCACTGCCGGTGTAATGCACCAGGCGGCGCAGGGAAAAATCCACCCGGGCGGCGTCGAACAGGGCCAGGGGCAAGGGCGAGGTGTTTTCCCAGTCGTGCAGGCCATCGGCGATGTCATCGGTGGCGGCCGACAAATCGGTGCTGGGGAACACCCGCGCCAGGGCCGAGGCGGTGACGCCGGAGCCGGCCAGTTCATCGCCCTGCTCGACCACGTAGGGGTAAGGAATGTTCTGTTCGCTGACACCCACTTCCACCGTCACGGTGAAGTCGCGCATCAGCGGCACCAGTTGTTCCAGCAGGTATTTGCGAAACGCCGCCGGGTGCGTGACGGTAACACTGTAGGTGCCCGGCAACTGGACCTTGGCGTAGGCCCGGGTGGTGGCGGGGACTTCACCCTGATAGGTGTAGGTCAGGCGCAGTTCAGGGTAGCGGAACAGGGCTCGCTGCTCGGCGTCAGGTTCGACTCGATCCTTGAGGTAACGCTTGAGCGCCTGGCTCAGGGCGCTGGTGGCACGCTCGTGGAGTTCGGCCAGACGGTCCACGGCTTGTTCGGGGGATTGCACGACAATAAAAGCTTCGGTCACGGAGAGCATCCTGTCTTCTGATGTTGCAGACCTTCATCTTGCCTGCAACAGCGTCGGACGGGAACAGTGGCTTATCAGACCGCCGCATATGCCTGCACGCGGAGCCTCAGGCAGACACCGTACTTTCGGGGCCTGGGCTTGACGGTATTTTGCGCTGAAACACCGTACCTGTAGGAGCCAGCTTGCTGGCGATTGCGATGTCACACTCACCAGCGCTATCGCCAGCAAGCTGGCACCTACAGATCAACGTCAACCCAAACGGTATCTGTCGTGTCAGAATCCCTGCGGCGTCGAGCGGGCAACAATGGCCTCGACATTCACCCCACGGGGCAAGGTGCCGTAGACCCGCCCCCCGGCTGCCAGCCGACTGGCGATAAAGCCATCGCTGACCTCGGCATTGCCCGCCTCCAGCAACAACTTGGCCTGCAACGCCAGGGCGATGTCTTCGGTCAATTGCCGGGCGCGGTACTGGATATCGTGGGTGTCGGTAAACGCCAGCTTCAAGTGCTCGATATGCCGGGCCAGGCGCTTGTCGCCATGGCCATCGCCCAATTCGCTGAACAGCACTTCGAGGACGCCTGGCTCCTTGGACAGCGAACGCAGCACATCCAGGCACTGTACGTTCCCCGACCCTTCCCACGTCGAGTTGACCGGTGCCTCGCGGTACAACCGCGGCAGGATGCTGTCCTCCACATACCCCGCGCCGCCCATGCACTCGGCGGCCTCGTTGATCATCGCCGGAGCGCGCTTGCAGATCCAGTATTTGCCCACGGCCGTCACCAGCCGGGCGAACTTCGCCTCATGTTCATCCCCCAGGCGATCCAGCGCCCGGCCCATGCGCAGGCTCAAGGCCAATGCCGCCTCGCTCTCCAGCGCCAGGTCGGCGAGCACGTTCTGCATCAACGGCTGTTCGCTGAGCACGCGGCCACCGACCAATCGATGGGCACAATGATGGCTGGCCTGGGTCAGCGCCTGACGCATCAAGGCACTGGAACCGACCATGCAGTCGAAACGGGTCATCGCTACCATCTCGATAATGGTCGGCACGCCGCGCCCTTCCTCGCCGATCATCCAGGCCAGGGCGCCACGGAATTCGACTTCGCTCGATGCGTTGGAGCAGTTGCCCAGCTTGTTTTTCAAACGCTGGATATAGAACTGGTTGCGGCTGTCATCCGGGCGGTGGCGCGGCAGCAGGAAACAGGTCAGGCCCTTGTCGGTCTGGGCCAGGGTCAGGAAAGCGTCGCACATCGGCGCCGAGCAGAACCATTTGTGTCCCACCAGTTCGTAAGGCTGCCCCGGGCCGCCAGCGCCGACGGGATAGGCCCGGGTGGTGTTGGCGCGCACGTCGGTACCGCCCTGCTTCTCGGTCATGGCCATACCGATGGTCGCCCCGGTTTTATGGGCGATGCCGATATTGCGCGGATCGTATTGGCTACTGAGGATGCTCGGCAGCCATTGTTCGGCGATATCCGACTGCAGGCGCAAGGCCGGCACGCAGGCGAAGGTCATGGTCAGCGGGCAACCGGTGCCAGCTTCGGCCTGGCTGTGCAGGTAGGTCATGGCGGCGCGGGCGACATGGGCGCCCTCCTGCGGGTCGGTCCAGGGCAACGACGGCAGGCCATGCTCGACGGCCGTGCGCATCAGTTGGTGATAGGCCGGGTGGAACTCCACCAGGTCCTGGCGATGACCATAGCGGTCATGGCTGACAAACACCGGTTTGTTCTGATTGGCGAGAAACCCCGCCTCCATCAGCGGCCCGCCGGCCAGCGCGCCATAGGCCTCGATCCGCGACTCGGCCCAAGCGGCACCGAAACGCCGCGCCCACTCTTGCAGCGGCCGGTCGATATGATAGAGGTTGGTCCCGTCCAGCGACGGTGGCTGGTTGGTGACCTCATGGGTTTCGGCGTATTGATGGAGGTTCATATCGGGCTCCTTTGAGAAGTGGCTTCGCAGAGAAAGGCCAGGGAACCCAGTGAATCACGCGTGCCACCGCGAAAAAAGTGACATAAGCGCCTAAGTACCGGCGCTTTCCCCCTCTACCGAAGTCAGCAGGCAACGGGCCAGCAGACTCTTCAACTCCTCGAAACGGACCGGCTTGTACAAGGTGTCCGTAACGCCAGCCGCCAGGCAACGCTCGCGCTCCGTGGCGTCGGTCGAGCTGACCAGAGCCAGGATCGGCAGCTCGGTGCCGCCAGGCAGTGCCCGCAACTGCCGGCAGAGCAGCAGCTGGTCCGCCGGTTGCGCCGGATAATCGAGCAGCAGCGCATCCACGGCCTGCCCGTGCAGCACATCGAGCGCGGCCCGGGCGTCGGCCGCGGTGAACACCCGATAGCCCAGCTTGAGCAACATGCCGCGCACCACCAGTTGGCTGACGTTGTTGTCATCCACCAGCAACAGGCTGCAGTCATAGGAGTAACGCGCGGCCGACGACAGCGAGGGGCGTACCGCCCGCGGAATCAACGCCTCGACCTCCACCTCAAGCTGGAAGCGGCTGCCCATGCCCGGCTCCGACTGATGGGTGAGGTGGCCGCCGAGCAAGTCGATCAACTGCCGACAGATCGCCAGGCCAATCCCCAGGCCGCCGTACTCACGGGTCATCGAACCATCGAGCTGGAAGAAACGCTGATAGAGCGTGGCTTCATCCAGGTCGCTGAAACCGATACCGCTGTCGATCACCGCGAACGACAGCGCCCATTGCTGCTCCGCGACCTGCCGGCCATGTACCCGCAGCACCAACCCGCCTTCACGGGTGAACTTGATGGCGTTGTCCACCAGGCATTCCAGGCACTGCATGATCTTCTGCGCGTCGCCATGGAGGCTGTCCGGCACATCGTCGTCCACTTCAATGGCGAAATGCAGGCCCTTGCCCTGGACGCGACCGGCGAACTGCTCCTGCAGGCCATCGAGCAAACGGCGCAGGCCGAACGATTGGGCACTGAGCTTGAGCCGGCCGGCCTGCAACTCGGTCAGGGTGAGAATGCCATTGACCATGCGCATCATGTCCCGGGCGGAAGCGGCCGCCGTCTGCTGGTATTGCGCCAGTTCCGAGTCCAGTTCCAGGGTTTGCATCAGCTCCAGGGAGCCGATCACACCATTCATCGGGGTGCGCAGCTCATGGGTGACGGTGGCGAGGAATTCGTCCTTGAGACGGTTGCTGTTGGCCAATTCGCGGTTCAGCCCTTCCAGCTTCTGCCCGGACTCGAGCAAGGTCTGCGCCTGCTGCTCGCGCATGGTATTGATCCGGTCGGCCAGGGCCAGGGACAACAACCCGACCTCCAGGGCCGAGCCGATCTGGCTGGCGTACATGGTCAGGAACACGTTCGGCAGGTAGCCCAGCACCATCAGGGTATTGACCAGGCCGCCGAGCAGGAACGCCGACCAGGCAATGATGAAGTAGCGCGCCACCCGCAATCCGCAATACCAGGCACTGATCCCGGCGACGAAAATGGTCACGGTGAACGCCAGGGCCAGGAGGGTCGCCAGGCGCAGAGCCAGGGCATAGCCGGTCAGCAACGACAGCGCCGTGACCACCGCGCTGTAGGTCATCAATAGCAGCAACAGCCGGTCCAGCCAGCGACTGTGGGCGGCCGTGTGCAGGAAGCTGCGGGTGAACTGGCAACCGAAGAAACCCGCCAGACCGATAAAGAATGGCGTCGAGGCGTTGGCCCACCAGGGGCTGTTCGGCCAGAAATACTGCGCCGCGGCACCATTGACCGATAGCTGATAGAAGCCGAACGAGGCGATATAGAAGATGTAATAGAGGTAGCTGGTGTCGCGCACGCTGAGGTAGATGAACAGGTTGTAGACCAGCATCCCCAACAGCACACCATAGATCAGCCCGAGGACATACAGGCGCACCGGTTCGTCTTCGAGGTAGGCCTGCATCGACCAGAGGGTCAGTGGCGCCTGCATCGAGCCTTCGGTTTGCAGCCGCAGGTAGACGGTCTTGCTTTCCCCGGGGGCAAAGTCCAGCTCGAACAGATAGTTGTTCTGCTTGATCGGCCGGCTGACGAACGGCAATTCATTACCGCTGCGTTGGGCCAGGCGGTAGCCGCCATTGGCGTTCGGCACATAGAGTTCGATGTGTTTCATCGGCGGATAGGCCAGCTCCAGCAACCAGATGCGCCGGGCGCCGGGATCCTTGGGGACGTAGCTCAGGTCGACCTTGAGCCAGTACGCCGACAGCGTGTAGCCGGCATTGAGCGAGGCCTTGTTGTGCGAATGAAACTGTGCGGCCATGGCGGGCGAGGCAATCTGCGCGATATCGGCCTGGCCGCTCGCGTCTTCGAACACCTGCATGACCCGGCCCAGAGGCAGACTCTGAGTGGACTCATCAAACTCGACTGCACTCGCCAACAGCGGCAGCCAGCTCAACAAAATCAGCAGCAAATAGCGCATACAGCCCCAGCATGGCCAATCAAGTCGCGTCAGGAGCCCCCCTTCCCTTTGAGACGACGTGAAACTTCATGGCCTGTTATTCGTTTGGATCCACTCTAGCATAGCCACTGATGGCTAAAACACACCATTGAAACATTTTATCCAAAGGCTCTAGAACGGGCGTCCCAGCAGACAATTTGGCTGCCTGACGAAGGGTTATCGGCCGCGCTGAAAAAACCTTCAGGGTGTAAATTCAACGCCGGGCGGACGATCCCGAAAAAAGCGTTTGGTGGTAAGCTCGCGCACCATGAATACCTATAGCTCGCGTCCCGTTGTCCTCTGTCTCTCCGGCCACGATCCCAGTGGCGGTGCCGGTCTCCAGGCAGATATCGAAGCCCTGCTCGCCCAGGGTTGCCATGCCGCTCCCGCGGTCACCGCGCTGACCGTGCAAGACACGGTCAACGTCAGCGACTTCCGCGTGCTCGACCGTGAGTGGGTGTTGGCCCAGGCCAATGCCGTGCTCAACGATTCGACCGTGGCGGCCGTCAAGCTGGGCATGCTCGGCTCCCTGGAAATGGTCGACACCGTGGTCGAACTGCTCCTGGCGCACCCGCACCTGCCGCTGGTCTGCGACCCGGTGCTGCGCGCCGGCGGCGGCGGACGCCTGGGCAAGGATGAAGTCGGCTATGCCATGCGCGAACGCCTGCTGCCACTGGCGACCATTGCCACCCCCAACCTCCCTGAAGCGCGCATCCTCGCGGAATTGCCCGACGGCAGCGCCGACGAATGCGCGGAAAAACTCCTGCCGTTCTGCCAACACCTGTTGATCACCGGCGGACATGGCGACGAAGACGAAATCCACAACCGCCTGTACAGCCGCGACGGCAGCCGCCAGACCTTCAAATGCCAGCGCCTGCCCGGCAGCTATCATGGCTCCGGCTGTACCCTGGCGAGCACCCTCGCCGGGCGCCTGGCCCTGGGCGAAGGCCTGGTCAGCGCCGTGCAGACCGCGCTGAACTACACCTGGCGGACCCTGCGCGATGCCGAGCAACTGGGCAAAGGCCAGTTCGTGCCCCGACGCCTGCCGCTGGATTTCTGCTCGTAACTTTCAGCGCTTCCCAACACCCCGAGGCTGACCCGATGAAACTACGCGGCCTGTATGCCATCACCGATAGCCAGTTGCTGGCCGGCAAGTTCCTGTCTTATGTCGAGGCAGCTCTGGATGGCGGCGTGACCTTGCTGCAGTACCGCGACAAAAGCACCGACGAGGCCCGTCGCCTGCGAGAGGCCGAGGCCCTGCGGCTGCTCTGCGAACGCTACAAGACCCGCCTGATCATCAACGACGACGCCGAACTGGCGGCGCGGCTGGGGGTCGGCGTGCATCTGGGGCAGACCGACGGCCCGCTGACGCCGGCCCGTGCGCTGCTCGGCAGCCGGGCCATTATCGGCTCTACCTGCCATGCCCAGCTTGAACTCGCCGAGCAGGCGGCCCGGGAAGGCGCCAGCTATGTCGCCTTCGGGCGTTTCTTCAATTCCACCACCAAGCCGGGCGCACCTGCCGCTGACGTGGCCCTGCTGGAACGCGCCCGCCCGCGGCTGCAACTACCGATCGCGGTGATCGGCGGCATCACTCTGGACAACGCCGCCCCGCTGGTGGCCCACGGTGCCGACCTGCTGGCCGTGATCCATGGCCTGTTCGGTGCCGACAGCACCCGGGAAGTGACCCGCCGCGCCCAAGCCTTCAACGCCCTCTTCACTTCATGACTCCTGAGAGCCTGCCCATGTCTCGTTCCGAAACCCTGTTTGCCAGTGCCCAGAAGCACATCCCCGGTGGCGTCAACTCACCAGTTCGCGCGTTCAAGAGCGTCGGCGGCACGCCGCTGTTCTTCAAGCACGCCGAGGGCGCCTATGTCACCGATGAAGACGACAAGCGTTATGTCGACTACGTCGGCTCCTGGGGCCCGATGATCCTCGGTCACAGCCACCCGGACGTGCTCGACGCCGTGCGCAAGCAACTGGAACACGGCTTGTCCTACGGTGCGCCGACCGCCATGGAAACCGAGATGGCCGACCTGGTCTGCTCGATCGTGCCGTCAATGGACATGGTCCGCATGGTCAGCTCAGGCACCGAAGCGACCATGAGCGCCATCCGCCTGGCCCGTGGCTTCACCGGCCGTGACGACATCATCAAGTTCGAAGGTTGCTACCACGGCCACTCCGACAGCCTCCTGGTCAAGGCCGGCTCCGGCGCCCTGACCCAGGGTGTACCGAGCTCGGCCGGGGTCCCCGCGGACTTCGCCAAACACACCCTGACCCTGCCGTTCAACGACCTCGACGCGGTCGAGAAGAGGCTTGGCGAAGTCGGCCGGCAAGTGGCCTGCATCATCGTCGAGCCAGTGGCCGGCAATATGAACTGCGTGCCGCCGGCACCCGGTTTCCTCGCGGGCCTGCGGACCCTGTGCGACCAGCACGGTGTGGTGCTGATCTTCGACGAAGTGATGACCGGTTTCCGTGTCGCCCTCGGCGGCGCCCAGGCCCACTACGGCGTCACACCGGACCTGAGCACCTTCGGCAAGATCATCGGCGGCGGCATGCCGGTGGGCTGCTTCGGCGGCAAGCGCGAAATCATGTCCTGCATCGCCCCGCTGGGCCCGGTCTACCAGGCCGGGACCTTGTCCGGTAACCCGCTGGCCATGGCCGCCGGCCTGACCACCCTGCGCCTGATCAGCCGCCCGGGCTTCCATGCCGAGCTGAGCGACTACACCAGCCGCCTGCTCCAGGGCCTGCAAGAACGCGCCGACGCGGCCGGCATCCCGTTCGTGACCACCCAGGCCGGCGGCATGTTCGGCCTGTACTTCAGCGGCGCCGACGACATCGTCACCTTCGACGACGTGATGGCCAGCGACGCCGAGCGCTTCAAGCGCTTCTTCCACCTGATGCTCGACGGCGGCGTGTACCTGGCACCGAGTGCCTTCGAAGCCGGCTTCACCTCCATCGCCCATGGCGAGACCGAGCTGAAACTGACTCTGGATGCCGCTGAAAAGGCTTTTGCCGCACTGAAGTAACCGATGTCCCCGACGTCGGTTTCAGCCGACGTCGGTTTTCCCGCCTAAACTTCCCCTGTTTCCTACCGTCCTCTGTGCAGATACTTGCAAAACAAGCGCATATAGCGCCCGCGCAGCAGAAAAACGAGTAAAGACTTTGTAAGGTGGCCCCCGCTTATTTCATAATGCGCGCCATAGTCATCCCCTGGCCGGGTCCGCCCGCCCTTCAGAGGTACGTCGATTCCCATGAACCGCACCGGCCGCGCCCTTGCCTTGGGCTGCCTGTTGCTCCTTCAGCCGCTGCTGGCACAGGCAGGCGGTAACTCGTTGTTGATCCCGGCGATGGGCCGTTGCACCCTCAACTCCCAGCCACAGGACCTCGCCGAGGCCCTGGCCGCCTGTGAAGAAGCGGCAAAGGGCGGCGATGCGCAAGCGCAATACGAGTTGGGCGAGTTCTATCACGACAGCAAAAACCCGCAACATGACCTCAATAAGGCCCTGAGTCATTTCGAACAGGCGTCCCTGCAGGGTCACGCCCAGGCGCAGTACCAGCTCGGTATCATGTTCTACAAGGGTGAGGGTGTGCCGGCCAATAACGTCCAGGCCTATATCGTGCTGAAGATGGCGGCGGTCAACGGCGCCGAGGATGCGCTGGACACGGCGGATGAGGTCGCGGCGCAGATGCCCCGTGACCAGTTGGAGATAGCGACCCAGGTGCTGGGGCAGATCTTCCGCAAATACCTGCTGGAGTTGCAGACGGCTGACGGGCGGACGCCGTTTTCACCTCTTCCCTGAATCTGTAGCGTCTGGGCCGGCCTCTTCGCGGGCAAGCACCGCTCCCACGGCGGTTTCGATATGACCGACAATCAAGTCTGGACTCGGACGCGTACTGTGGGAGCGGTGCTTGCCCGCGAAGAGGCCCTCAAAGGCGCCACAAAACTCCCAGGCTCTTTTATTTATCGGGCATCGGCATCGGGAATGGCATCACATTGCTCATGCCACGTGCTTCGCTGATCTTAGGCGTGCCCAGGCGCTCGACCTCGTCGATGCGCACGATCGAATGCATCGGCACGAAACTGCGCACCACGCCTTCGAACTGGGCCTTGAGCTTTTCCTCGCCAGGATCGACCACCAGCTGAGTGCGCTCGCCAAAGACAAATTCTTCGACTTCCAGGAAGCCCCACAGATCACTCTGATAGATCTGCTTGGCGTACATTTCGAACACCTGGCCCTGGTTGAGGAAAATCACCTTGTAGATGGGGGCTTCACGTTTGGTCATGGTGGGCGGGCAACACATCGGGGGATAAAAAGAGGGCGCGAACTATAGCATAGCCGCCGAACGCACAGCGCTAGGAAGCAAGCGCGATGACCACTATAATACGCGGTTCTTTGAACCACATTGATGAATCTCCATGGCCAAGAAGCTTTACATCGAAACCCACGGCTGCCAGATGAACGAGTATGACAGCTCGCGCATGGTCGACCTGCTGGGCGAACACCAGGCCCTGGAAGTCACCGCCCGCGCCGAAGACGCCGATGTCATCCTGCTCAACACCTGCTCGATCCGCGAGCGCGCCCAGGACCGGGTCTACTCGCAACTGGGCCGCTGGCGCGAACTGAAACTGGCGAACCCGGAGATGGTGATCGCCGTCGGCGGCTGCGTCGCCAGCCAGGAAGGCGCCGCCATTCGCGACCGCGCGCCCTATGTCGACGTGGTCTTCGGCCCGCAGACCCTGCACCGTCTGCCGGAAATGATCGATGCGGCGCGCCTGACCAAGTTGCCCCAGGTGGACGTGTCGTTCCCGGAAATCGAAAAATTCGACCATCTGCCCGAACCGCGTATCGATGGCCCGAGCGCCTATGTTTCGGTGATGGAAGGCTGCAGCAAGTACTGCACCTTCTGTGTCGTGCCCTATACCCGAGGCGAGGAAGTCAGCCGGCCGTTCGACGACGTGATCGCCGAGATCCTCCACCTGGCCGAACACGGCGTGCGCGAAGTGACCCTGCTCGGGCAAAACGTCAACGGCTATCGCGGCGCCACCCATGACGGTCGCCTGGCGGACCTGGCGGAGCTGATCCGCGTGGTCGCCGCCGTCGATGGTATCGAGCGGATCCGCTATACCACTTCGCACCCACTGGAGTTCTCCGACAGCCTGATCCAGGCCCACGCCGAGGTCCCGCAGCTGGTCAAGCACCTGCACTTGCCCGTGCAATCGGGCTCGGACCGGATCCTTTCGGCGATGAAACGCAACCACACGGCCCTGGAATACAAGTCCAAGCTGCGTAAATTGCGCGCCGCCGTGCCGGGCATCTGCATCAGCTCGGACTTTATCGTCGGCTTCCCCGGCGAGACCGAGAAAGACTTCCAGCAGACCATGAAACTGATCGAAGACGTCGGTTTCGACTTCTCCTACTCCTTCGTCTACAGCCAGCGCCCCGGCACCCCAGCGGCGGATTTGCCGGACGAAACCTCGGAAGCAGTGAAGAAAGAGCGCCTCAACGCCCTGCAACATCGCCTGAACCAGCAAGGATTCGAGATCAGCCGACAAATGGTCGGTACGATCCAGCGCATCCTGGTGACCGATTATTCGAAGAAAGACCCTGGAGAATTGCAGGGCCGCACCGAGAATAACCGTATCGTCAACTTCCGCTGCGACAATCCCCAGTTGATCGGGCAGTTTCTCGACGTGCGCATCGACGCGGCGCAACCGCATTCACTGCGCGGCTCGATGCTGCAATGAGAGCTTTCACCCCCGGGCTGCTAGCGTTATCCTTGATTTCATCTCAATTGCCGTCGGGCGGCTAAAAACGACCTTGAACGCACCCATCGAACCTCATCGTTTCATCCTCGAGCCTTTCGAGGCTCGCCGCTTCGCCAATCTGTGCGGGCAGTTCGACGAGCATTTGCGCTTGATCGAACAACGCCTGACCATCGAGATCCGCAATCGCGGTAATCAGTTCGAACTGATCGGCGAACCCAAGCTCACCTCCTCCGCGGAAAACCTGCTGCGCCGCCTGTACCGGGAAACCAAGGGTACCGAGCTGTCGCCGGACATGGTCCACCTGTTCCTGCAGGAATCGAGCGACGAAGACCTGCGCAACAACCCGGTGGCCGAAGCCAGCGTGGCGCTGCGCACCAAGAAAGGCATGATTCGCCCCCGCGGCCTGAATCAGCAGCGCTACGTGAAGGAAATCCTCGGCAACGACATCAACTTCGGGATCGGCCCGGCGGGTACCGGCAAGACCTACCTGGCCGTGGCCTGCGCCGTCGATGCGCTGGAGCGCGAGCAGGTGCGTCGCATCCTGTTGGTGCGCCCGGCGGTCGAAGCCGGCGAAAAGCTCGGTTTCCTCCCCGGCGACCTGGCCCAGAAGATCGACCCGTACCTGCGCCCGCTCTACGACGCCCTGTATGAAATGCTCGGCTTCGAATACGTGGCCAAGCTGATCGAGCGCCAGGTCATCGAGGTCGCACCGCTGGCCTACATGCGCGGCCGGACCCTGAACAACAGCTTCATCATCCTCGACGAAAGCCAGAACACCACCGTCGAACAGATGAAAATGTTCCTGACCCGCATCGGCTTCGGCTCGACGGCGGTGATCACCGGTGACATCACCCAGGTCGACCTGCCCAAGGGCACGCGATCCGGGCTGGCCCACGTGATCAAGGTCCTCAAGGACGTCCCGGGGATCAGCTTCACCCATTTCATGCCCAAGGACGTGGTCCGCCATCCGTTGGTGCAACGTATTGTCGAAGCCTACGAGCGCTTCGAAAACGCCGAAGAAGACACCCCGGGTACCCGCCGCGATGCTTGAGCTTGATCTGCAACGGGCCTCTGACGCCCCCGCACCGACCGACGCCGAATTTCGCCGCTGGTGCGAACTGGCCCTGCGCCAGCGCACGGCCGATTCCGAGCTGACCATCCGCCTGGTGGACGAAGCCGAAGGCCGCGAACTCAACCATACCTGGCGACACAAGGACTACGCGACCAACGTGCTGTCCTTCCCCGCCGACGTGCCGGACGAATTGCTGGATATCCCGCTGCTGGGCGACCTGGTGATCTGCATTCCGGTGGTCACGCGCGAAGCCAGCGAACAGGGCAAGGCATTGGAGGCCCATTGGGCCCATCTGGTCATTCACGGCTGCCTGCATCTATTGGGTTACGACCACATAGACGACGAGGAAGCCGAGGAAATGGAAGCACTGGAACGAACGTTGCTTGCCGAATTGGGTCATCCCGACCCCTATATCGATGACGAACACTGATCACTCCACCACCAAGGGATACGAGTAAATCGCTATGAGCGAAGATCGATCGAGCAACGGGCAGAAGTCCTGGCTGGGTAAACTGACCCAGGCTTTTGCCCATGAGCCGAAAAACCGCCAGGAGCTGCTGGAGCTGCTGCGCGAAGCCCACCAGAACAAGTTGCTGGACAGCGAAGCGCTGGCCATCGTCGAAGGCGCCATCCAGGTCGCTGACCTGCAAGTGCGCGACATCATGGTCCCGCGCTCGCAGATGATCAGCATCAAGGCGACCCAGACTCCCCGCGAATTTCTCCCGGCGGTGATCAACGCCGCGCACTCGCGCTACCCGGTGATCGGCGAAAGCCATGACGACGTCATGGGCGTGCTGCTGGCCAAGGACCTGTTGCCACTGGTACTGCAGGAAAACGGCGACGCTTTCAACATCAAGGACCTGCTGCGCCCGGCGACCTTCGTCCCCGAGTCCAAGCGCCTGAACGTGTTGTTGCGCGAGTTCCGCGCCAACCACAATCACATGGCCATCGTCATCGACGAATACGGCGGCGTGGCGGGCCTGGTGACTATCGAGGACGTGCTGGAACAGATCGTCGGCGATATCGAGGACGAGCACGACGTCGAGGAAGACAGCTACATCAAGCCCCTGCCCAGCGGCGACTTCCTGATCAAGGCGCTGACGCCGATCGAGAACTTCAACGCCTTCTTCGACAGCGAGTTCTCCGATGACGAATTCGACACCGTCGGCGGCCTGGTGATGAGCGCGTTCGGGCACCTGCCCAAGCGTAATGAAATCACCGAAATCGGCGCGTATCGTTTCCGCATCCTGAATGCCGACAGCCGTCGCATCCACCTGATCCGCCTGACCCCCATTAGCCGCTAAGGACTGACATGCTGCGCTTAACCCGCCCCGGCTGGCCCGGTAATCTGCTGGCCGTGGTGGCCGGCGCCCTGACCACCCTGGCCCTGGCGCCGTACGATATCTGGCCCTTGGCGTTGCTGGCGGTGGGTGCGTTCTATGCCGGCCTGCGCGAGTTGACACCGCGTCAGGCGCTGTGGCGCGGCTGGTGCTTCGGTTTCGGCCTGTTCGCCGCCGGTACCAGCTGGATCTACGTGAGCATCCATACTTACGGCGGTGCGTCGGTGCTGCTCGCCGGCTTGCTG
The DNA here is from genome assembly GCF_059420225.1 of Pseudomonas sp. GW821-FHT04D07. Taxonomy (NCBI): domain Bacteria; kingdom Pseudomonadati; phylum Pseudomonadota; class Gammaproteobacteria; order Pseudomonadales; family Pseudomonadaceae; genus Pseudomonas; species Pseudomonas sp. GW821-FHT04D07. The sequence continues at coordinate 36,276 of NZ_JBWKTH010000034.1, read as the reverse complement.
ATGCTGGCGTTCATCTCGGCGATTGCCTGGTTCTTCGCTCTGCCCGCCTGGCTCTGGGCGCGCTGGATGCGCCGTAACGAAGCACCGCTGGCCGACGCCCTGGCATTTGCCGCCTTGTGGGTGGGCCAGGAAGCCTTTCGCGGCTGGTTCCTGACCGGCTTCCCGTGGCTTTACTCTGGCTACAGCCAGCTCGACGGGCCGCTCACGGGCCTGGCGCCGCTGGGCGGGATCTGGCTGATCTCCTTCACCCTGGCCCTGACCGCCGCGCTGCTGTACAACGCCCGTCGCCTGCTCAAGGCCGGGCGCAAAGCCTTTATCGTCCTGGGCGCGGTGCTGTTGCTCGGGCCCTGGGTGGCGGGTATCGCGCTCAAGCATCACGCCTGGACCAGCCCGTCCGGCGAACCGCTGACGGTGGCGGCAGTCCAGGGCAATATCGAACAGAGCATGAAGTGGGACCCTACGCAGATCGACGCCCAGTTGGCGCTGTATCGTGACATGAGCTTTCGCTCCAAGCGCGTGGACCTGCTGATCTGGCCGGAAACCGCCGTGCCGGTACTGAAGGAGTCGGCCGAGGGTTACCTGGCGATGATGGGCCGCTTTGCCGCGGACCGGCATTCGGCGCTGATCACCGGCGTCCCGATCCGCGAAGTGGTGGACCACGAGAAGCGCTACTACAACGGCATCACCGTGACTGGCGAAGGCGACGGCACCTACCTGAAGCAGAAACTGGTGCCCTTTGGTGAATACGTGCCGCTGCAGGACCTGCTGCGTGGACTGATCGACTTCTTCAACCTGCCGATGTCCGACTTCGCCCGTGGCCCGGCTGACCAGCCACTGCTGCAAGCCAAGGGTTATCAGATCGCCCCGTTCATCTGCTACGAAGTGGTCTACCCGGAGTTCGCCGCCAGCCTGTCGGCGCGCAGCGACCTGCTGCTGACCATCAGCAACGACACCTGGTTCGGCACCTCGATCGGCCCCTTGCAACACCTGCAAATGGCCCAGATGCGCGCACTGGAGGCCGGACGCTGGATGATCCGGGCCACCAATAACGGCGTCACCGGATTGATCAACCCGTTCGGTCAGATCACCACGCGGATTCCGCAGTTCGAGCAGGGCATCCTGTATGGCGAAGTGGTGCCGATGCACGAGCTGACGCCTTACCTGCAGTGGCGTTCGTGGCCGCTGATCATCCTCTGCGGCTTGTTGTTCGGCTGGGCCTTGCTGGCCAGCCGAATGGCCAAAACGGTCTGAATTCAGGCAACGCACACCCCCTGTAGGAGCCGGCTTGCCGGCGATGAGGCCCTTTAGCCTTGCGGCGCCCATCCGGACGCCATCGCCGGCAAGCCGGCTCCTACAGGGTTCGGTGTTTTCTTCAAGACTGCGGTCTAGCGGTAGAACAGCCTGTAACCCACCCGCCCCACCGCCTCATTGATCAACTGCCCGCTACGCCAGATCGCCTTGAACTCCGGTATCCAGCCTCCCAGCGGGCTCGAATTGTCCCGTCCGTAAAACCCCACCGGCGCCGGCACCACGGTAAACCCGGCCTTTTCAAAGCTCCACAGCGCACGCGACATATGCGCGGCATGGGTCACCACCACTACCCGCTTGATACCTTGGGGTGCCAACAACTCATAGCTGAACTGGGCATTTTCCCAGGTGGTGGTGCTGCGCCCTTCCTGCCAGCGTACCGTCACCCCGGAATCACCGAGCATCGACGCGGCCATCAACGCCGCCTCACTCGGCGGCGTACCATAATGCAAACCACCACTGGTCAGTACCGGCAAGCCCGACGCCTTGGCCAGCCGCGCCGCATAGCGCTGGCGCTCCAGGCCGATGCCGGTCGGCTGATCGTCGCCCCATGCCGGGTCGCCGCGCTCCCGCCCCGAGCCCAGCACCACAATCGCATCGGCGCGCTGCGCCAGGCCCGCCCACTCACTGCGCTCAAGCGGCGGTACGCTCTCCAGCGCCCGCGCGCCCCACTCCACCGCCACCGGCAGGCTCATCACCCAGAACCCGCCCAACCCAAGGGCAAAACACAACCCCGCCAGACGCGGACGACTGCGCCGAAACCACCAGGCAAACAGCAGCAACAGCAACAGCAGGCCGGGCGGCATGAGCAATTGTTTGAGGATGTAACGAATAGGCATCGGGCATCTCCAGAAGATGCCCGAAGCCTAAGTGCATCGGGGTCAATCAACAACCTTCTGGAACAATGACTTCAAACCGAAGCCAGATTAGCGACAGAGAACCAGATGCCGCCGGGAGAACGTTACTTGACCCCCACGGATTTGAACTTCGCCGAACCCGCACTGGGCACCTTGTCTTTCAACCAGATAACCTCGGCCGAACGGGCTGGCACCTTGTGCTCCACAATGGAAGGCGGCACAGGCACATCCCGCCCACTGAGATTCAGGTAGGCCCTGATCAATTCGAACTCGGCGTGGCTCAAGCCACGCAACTCCAACTCGGCAGGCTGCTCATCACGCAATCGAACCGCCGTATTGGCTGCGTCCAGGGCAAGCCCCAGACGGACGATCAAACGTTCGTACAACTCGGGTTTCATGACATATTGCTGCGACTCCACCATCCGCTCACCTCATTGAAGACAAGAATCACTCCCCCTCTTCCAAGCTTAGCGGTGCGCGGCAAACCAGCCGACCGCCGCGACCAACGGCTGCGGCGGCGCAATCAGGGTTTCCCTCGATAGAGCGGCGTCATGTATGCTACGGCGCTTCCTGTAACTCCACTTCCAGCACCGCCTTACGGATGCGTTGAAGAGGATTAGGCCACCCTTTCCAGTACAAGTAGCCATGCACGAACACTATCAGCCCCGTGAAATCGAAAACGCCGCCCAATCGTTCTGGGACGCGCAAAAGTCCTTTGAAGTCAGTGAACAGCCAGGCAAGGAGACTTACTACTGCCTGTCGATGTTCCCTTACCCCAGCGGCAAGCTACACATGGGGCATGTGCGCAACTACACCATCGGTGACGTGATCGCGCGTTATCAGCGCATGCAAGGCAAGAACGTCCTGCAACCCATGGGTTGGGACGCTTTCGGCATGCCGGCGGAAAACGCCGCGATGAAGAACAACGTCGCACCGGCCAAGTGGACCTACGAAAACATCGCCTACATGAAGACCCAGCTGCGCAGCCTGGGCCTGGCGGTGGACTGGTCCCGCGAAGTGACCACCTGCAAGCCGGATTACTACCGCTGGGAACAATGGCTGTTCACCCGCCTGTTCGAAAAAGGAGTGATCTACCGCAAGAACGGCACCGTCAACTGGGACCCGGTGGACCAGACCGTACTGGCCAACGAGCAAGTGATCGACGGCCGCGGCTGGCGTTCCGGGGCGCTGATCGAAAAGCGCGAAATCCCGATGTACTACTTCAAGATCACCGCCTACGCCGATGAGCTGCTGGAAAGTCTCGACGAACTGCCGGGCTGGCCCGAGCAGGTCAAGACCATGCAGCGCAACTGGATCGGCAAGTCCCGTGGCATGGAAGTGCAGTTCCCCTACCACCTCGACTCCATCGGCGAAGCCGGCAGCCTGAAAGTCTTCACTACCCGTCCGGACACCCTGATGGGCGCGACCTACGTCGCCGTGGCCGCCGAGCACCCGCTGGCCAGCCTGGCCGCGCGCAACAGCCCCGAGTTGCAAGCCTTCATCGCCGAATGCAAGGGCGGCAGCGTCGCTGAAGCCGACGTCGCCACCCAGGAAAAGAAAGGCCTGCCGACCGGCCTGTTCGTCGAGCACCCGCTGACCGGCGAACAACTGCCGGTGTGGGTCGCCAACTACGTGCTGATGCACTACGGCGACGGCGCGGTCATGGCCGTACCGGCCCACGACGAACGCGATTTCGAGTTCGCCCACAAATACAACCTGCCGATCAAGTCGGTGGTGCGCACCAGCTCGGGCGATACCAACCCCGCTCCGTGGCAAGACGCCTACGGCGAGCACGGCAGCCTGATCAACTCCGGCGAGTTCGACGGCCTCGACTTCGCCGGCGCCTTCGACGCCATTGAAGTCGCGCTGATCAAGAAAAACCTCGGTACCTCGCGCACCCAGTTCCGCCTGCGCGACTGGGGCATCAGCCGTCAGCGCTACTGGGGCTGCCCGATCCCGATCATCCACTGCGACAGCTGCGGTGACGTACCGGTCCCGGAAGAGCAACTGCCGGTCGTGCTGCCGGAAGACGTGGTGCCGGACGGCGCCGGTTCGCCACTGGCGCGCATGCCCGAGTTCTACGAGTGCAGCTGCCCGAAATGCGGCGCGCCGGCCAAGCGTGAAACCGACACCATGGACACCTTTGTCGAGTCGTCCTGGTACTACGCCCGCTACGCCTCGCCGCATTACGAGGGTGGCCTGGTCGACCCGAAAGCCGCCAACCATTGGCTGCCGGTGGACCAGTACATCGGCGGTATCGAACACGCGATCCTGCACCTGCTCTACGCGCGCTTCTTCCACAAGCTGATGCGCGACGAAGGCCTGGTCAGCTCCAACGAGCCGTTCAAGAACCTGTTGACCCAGGGCATGGTGGTCGCCGAGACCTACTACCGCCGCGAAGCCAACGGCGCCTACACCTGGTTCAACCCGGCGGACGTTGAGCTCGAGCGCGACAGCAAGGCCAAGATCATTGGCGCCAAGCTGCTCAGCGATGGCCTGCCGGTGGAAATCGGCGGCACCGAGAAGATGGCCAAGTCGAAGAACAACGGCGTCGATCCACAGTCGATGATCGAGCAGTACGGTGCCGACACCTGCCGCCTGTTCATGATGTTCGCCTCGCCGCCCGACATGAGCCTGGAATGGTCCGACTCCGGCGTCGAAGGCTCGCACCGCTTCCTCAAGCGCGTCTGGCGCCTGGCCCAGGCCCATGTGACCCAAGGCCTGCCGGGCAAGCTGGAACTGGCGACCCTGAACGATGAGCAGAAAGTCATTCGTCGTTCGATCCACCTGGCGATCAAGCAAGCCAGCCAGGATGTCGGCCAGCACCACAAATTCAACACCGCCATCGCCCAGGTGATGACGCTGATGAACGTGCTGGAAAAAGCCCCCCAAGGCACCGCACAGGATCGCGCCCTGATCCAGGAAGGTCTGGAAACCGTGGCCCTGCTGCTGGCCCCGATCACCCCGCACATCAGCCACGAACTGTGGCATCGCCTCGGTCACGAAGGCGCCATCATCGACGCCGGCTGGCCGGTGCTGGATGACAGCGCGTTGGTCCAGGACAGCCTGCAACTGGTGATCCAGGTCAATGGCAAGCTGCGCGGCCAGATCGACATGCCGGCCAGCGCCAGCCGTGAAGAGATCGAAGCGGCGGCGCGGGTCAACGAAAACGTACTGCGCTTCACCGATGGCCTGACGATTCGTAAAGTGATCGTCGTGCCCGGTAAACTGGTCAATATCGTCGCCAGCTAAATGGGATCGGGCGCCCACCCTCGTGGGCGCCTTGCAGGACTTCCGCGGTCGCACCGTCGACCCACAGGGTTTCAAGGGGAACAACAAGATGATCAAACGCAATCTGCTGGTAATGGGCCTCGCCGTGCTGCTGAGCGCCTGCGGCTTCCAGCTGCGCGGCACCGGCACCAATCATCTGACCATCAAGGAATTGTCGGTCAGTGCCCGTAACGCCTACGGTGATACGGTCAAGCAGTTGACCCAGGTCCTTGAGCAAAGCGGCGTCAAGGTCTACAGCGGCGCGCCTTACAAGCTGGTCCTGACCGACGAACAGGAAACCCAGCGTAACGCCACCTACTCGGGCTCCGGCCGTAACGCCGAGTACGAACTCAACACCGCGCTGTACTATGAAGTCCGTGGCGACCACGACCTGCAACTGCTCACTGGCAAGCTGAACATACAGAAGTACTACGTGCACGACGGCAACAACATCACCGCCGGCGATACCGAAGCGATCCAGCTGCGCAAGGAAATGCGTCGCGACCTGATCCAGCAGATGGTCCTGCGCCTGCAATTGCTGACACCGGAGCAATTGGATGCCCTGCAACAGACCGCCGACAACAAGGCCAAGGCCGACGCCGACGCCCTGGAAGCCGCGCGCAAGTACGAAGCGTCGCAGCCGCAGCAATCGCCGCTGCAACTGCCGAAGCAGTAAGCATGTCGGGGCGCCCTGGGCGCCCCGCCTTTGCCCGCCTATGAAACTCGCCCCCGCCCAACTCGCCAAACACCTGCAAGGTAGTCTTGCGCCGGTCTACGTCATCAGTGGCGACGACCCGCTGCTGTGCCAGGAAGCCGCCGACGCCATTCGTGCTACCGCTCGCCAACAAGGTTTCGACGAACGCCAGGTGTTCAGCGCCGACGCCAACTTCGACTGGGGCACGCTGCTGCAAGCCGGCGCCAGCATGTCACTGTTCGCCGAAAAGCGTCTGCTGGAGCTACGTCTGCCTTCGGGCAAGCCCGGGGACAAGGGCGCCGCGGCACTGATCGAATACTGCTCGCGTCCGGCCGAAGACACCCTGCTGCTGATCAGCTTGCCCAAGCTTGATGGCAGTGCGCAGAAGACCAAGTGGGGCAAGGCTCTGGTCGAAGGCCGGGACACCCAGTTCATTCAGATCTGGCCGGTGGACGCGGCCCAGCTGCCACAATGGATTCGCCAACGTCTGTCCCAGGCCGGTCTTTCCGCCCAACAGGACGCCGTGGAACTGATTGCCGCACGGGTCGAAGGCAACCTGCTGGCGGCCGCCCAGGAAATCGAGAAGCTCAAGCTGATGGCCGAAGGCGGGCAGATCACCGTGGAAACGGTGCAGGCCGCCGTGGCCGACAGTGCCCGTTTCGATGTCTTCGGCCTGGTGGACGCGGTGCTCAATGGTGAGGCGGCCCATGCCCTGCGGATGCTCGAAGGGTTGCGCGGCGAAGGGGTCGAGCCGCCGGTGATTCTCTGGGCTCTGGCCAGGGAGCTGCGGCTGCTGGCCAACCTGTCGCTGCAATACAGCCAGGGCGTGCCGCTGGACAAGGCCTTCAGCCAGGCTCGACCACCGGTCTGGGACAAGCGCAAGCCGCTGATGAGCAAAGCCCTGCAGCGGCACTCGGCGCAGCGCTGGAGCCAGTTGCTGCTGGACGCGCAACGGATCGACGCGCAGATCAAGGGTCAGGCGGCGGGTTCGCCGTGGAGCAGCCTGAGCCGGCTGAGCCTGTTGATGTGCGGCCAGCGCCTGGCGTTACCTGCGGAATAACCCCCTCTGTAGGCGCTGGCTTGCCAGCGATGAGGCCGGCAAGCCTTGCGTTGCTCTCACGGACGCCATCGCCAGCAAGCTGGCTCCCACACCATCGCCAACCCCATCCGGGCGATCCATGATCGCCAAATGCCCCCACTGGACAGCGATAAAAATCTGCCGGATGATTCGCACTCGTTAACACACCCCAGAGTGCACGCCCATGAGCAAGCCGTCCCGGCATCGCCCCAATAAAGCCAAATCCATCATCGCCCAGCCACTGTTCCGCAGCCGTCAGGAACAACCGGCGAAGGGCAAAGGCAGCTACCGCCGCGAAGCCTTCCAGTCTAAAAGCTGGGAGGCTTCTTACTTTCTGGCGGCCTGAAAGCATCAAGCGCCATCACGACTGCACCCCCTCAAGCATGGTAAGGTCAGCACCTGATTCGCATTATCCGGACCCGCGCATGCCCTTTTGCCTTACCCTTCGTCGCCCGTTACGCCGACTGTTCGCCGCCACCAGCTTTATCCTGTTAGTTGCCTGCGCGGAAAAGCCGACCGCTGCCGACGCCGAGCCACTGCAAACCCTTCCCGCAGCCCCGGTCCCCGTCCTGCCGCAGGTCAATGACGACCTGACGATCCAGCCTGCGCAAAGCTTTGACGAGTGGATGGCCGCGTTCCGTATCGAAGCCCTGAAAGCCGGCATCACACCCGCCATCTTCGATGCAGCCTTTGCCGGGGTCACCCCGGACATGAGCGTGATCAAGGCCGACCGCAGCCAACCGGAGTTCACCCGCCCGGTCTGGGAATACCTCGACGGCGCCTTGTCTCCCGTGCGCGTACGCAAGGGCCAGGCTCTGCTGGCACAGAACAGCGCCCTGCTGGCGAGCATCGAACAACGTTACGGTGTCGACCGCGAAGCGCTCGTGGCGGTGTGGGGCATGGAAAGTAATTTCGGCCAGTTCCAGGGCGACAAGTCGGTAATCCGTTCGCTGGCGACCCTGGCCTACGAAGGCCGTCGCCCGGGTTTCGCCCAGGCGCAGTTGCTGGCAGCGCTGCAGATTATCCAGCATGGCGATATCCAGCCTGAGCAGATGCTCGGCTCCTGGGCCGGGGCCATGGGCCAGACCCAATTCATCCCCACCACCTACAACAGCTATGCGGTGGACTTCGATGGCGACGGTCGCCGCGATATCTGGAATGACTCGGCCGACGCATTGGCCTCGACCGCCAACTACCTGCAAAGCTCCGGCTGGCAGCGCGGACAACCGTGGGGGCTGGAAGTGGTGTTGCCAGCGTCCTTCGACTACGCCCAGGCCGACGGTACGATCCGCAAGACCGTGAGTGAATGGCTGCAAATGGGTATCAGCTTGCCGGCAGGGACCGCCTTGCCAAACGGCGCGGCGCCACTGTCCGCCGCCCTGCTGCTGCCGGCGGGCTATCGTGGCCCGGCGTTCCTGGTGCTGGACAACTTCCGCGCCATCCTCAAGTACAACAACTCGTCGTCCTATGGGCTGGCGGTGGCCTTGTTGTCCCAGCGCTTCAACGGCGCCGGTTTGATTCGTGGCGAATGGCCGAAGGATGATCTGCCGTTGAGCCGTTCCGAGCGGATCGAGTTGCAGGCCCAGCTCAGTGCCAAGGGTTATGACGCCGGCAATCCCGACGGCATTATCGGGGCGAATACCCGCAAGGCGATTCGTGGGGCCCAGCAAGTATTGGGCTGGCCGGCAGATGGCTATCCGAATCACAAGCTGCTGGAAAGTTTGCGTAGCCGCTAGAAGTGCACTGCCCCCTGTAGGAGCCGGCTTGCTGGCGATGGCGGCCGGATAGTCGATGCAAGACTTCCGGGCCTCATCGCTGGCAAGCCAGCTCCTACAAGGAATGTGATCAGCCGTGAGATTGTGGACAAAACCAGGTTACTCGGCGCGCACCACATCCTGCTCCAACACCACTTGCCGGGCATCGGCATCCAACCGCACCCGTGCACCCAGCGGCAAGGTCAGGTTCGGATCGCAATGCCCGCTGCGCCAACCCGCCAACACCGGAACGCCCAAGGACCCCAGTTCCTGTTTGAGCAAACGCGCCAGCGCATCCGGGTCGACTCCGGCGAAATCCCCCACCAGCACGCCGCCCAGGCCTTCCAGCTTGCCCGCCAGGCGCAGCTGCGTGAGCAACCGATCCACCCGGTACAGCGGCTCGTTGACGTCCTCGATCAACAGGATCACGCCCTTCGTATCGATTTCATAGGGCGTGCCCAGCGTCGCGCAGATCAACGACAGGTTGCCGCCTTGCAGGCGCCCTGAGGCCACGCCCGGTATGACGGTGGTCAAGAGGAACGCCCCGGGATGCTCGAACACGCTACCCGCGCGCACCTGCCCGGTCAGCAGGTTGAACAACGAGGATTCGGTCGGTGGCAGCTTGTCTCCGAGCAGATCCGCATTGAACAGCGGCCCGTGAAAGGTCATGAACCCCGCATAACGGGCAATCGCCAGGTGCAGCGCAGTGATGTCGCTATAACCCACCAAGGCTTTTGGATGTTTTTTGAGCAATTCAAAATCGATGTCGTCCAGCAGACGCGGGCAGCCATAGCCGCCGCGCAGACAGAGAATCACATCGATTTCAGGATCGGCAAAGGCATCGTGCAGGTCACGCAGACGGACCTCATCACTGCCGGCCAGGTAACCGTCGCGTTGCGCAACACCCGGAAATATCCGCAGCTCGTAGCCGCGGGCCTGCACCCACTGCTGCGCCTTGAGCGGATCAAGGGCCGCGGGACCGGCCGGGGCGATCAAACCGATCACCCCGCCCTGACGCAGCGCCGGCACCGCGCTCTGGACCTGATAGGAAGCCTGCACGGGTCGACGACGGTTCAAGGGTTACGCTCCGATCAGTTCAGCCTTGACCAGCTTGGCCTGCTCGTCGGCATGGTAGGACGAACGCACCAACGGCCCGGAAGCCACGTTCTTGAAGCCCATCTTGTAACCTTCCTCGGCGAACCAGGCGAAGACGTCCGGGTGCACGAAACGCTGCACCGGCAAGTGGCTGCGGGACGGTTGCAGGTACTGGCCCAAGGTCAGCATGTCGATATCGTGCTCGCGCATGCGCTGCATGACTTCGATGACTTCCTCGTCAGTTTCGCCCAGGCCCAGCATCAAGCCGGACTTGGTCGGAATGTGCGGCATCATCTGCTTGAAGCGTTGCAGCAGGGTCAGCGACCACTGGTAATCGGAACCCGGACGCGCGGCCTTGTACAGGCGCGGCACGGTTTCCAGGTTGTGGTTGAACACATCCGGCGGCTCGGCGGCGGTGATTTCCAGCGCGATGTCCATGCGCCCACGGTAGTCGGGGACCAGGGTCTCAAGCTGCACGTTCGGTGACAGCTTGCGAATCTCGCGGATGCAGTCGGCGAAGTGCTGGGCACCGCCGTCGCGCAGGTCGTCGCGGTCCACCGAGGTGATCACCACGTACTTCAGGCGCAGGTCGGCGATGGCGATGGCCAGGCTTTGCGGCTCGTTGACGTCCAATGGCTTCGGTCGGCCGTGGCCGACATCGCAGAACGGACAACGACGGGTGCAGATATCCCCCATGATCATGAAGGTCGCGGTGCCGCCGCTGAAGCACTCACCCAGGTTCGGGCAGGAAGCCTCTTCGCAGACGCTGTGCAGCTTGTGCTTGCGCAGCAGTTGCTTGATACGGTCGACTTCCGGCGAAACCGGGATGCGCACGCGAATCCAGTCGGGTTTCTTCGGCAGTTCGGTGGTCGGAATGATCTTCACCGGGATGCGTGCGACTTTCTCGGCGCCACGCAGCTTGACGCCGGTTTCGACTTTCGCACGGGCCGGGCGCTCGGAAACGTCCAGCGCCGGGATCAGGGTTTGCACAGCGTCTTGCGCAGTAGTCATATCAATCGATTCCGCCCATAAGGGTCGTCTGCTCAGCATAGTCGAGGTGTTTGACGAGCTGCGCGCGCAGCCGGGCACTTACCTCGGCAAATTCAATCGGTCCTGTGTGGTCACGCAGCTGGGTCATCGCCAGCCCCGCATAACCGCAGGGGTTAATCCGTCGAAACGGCCCAAGGTCCATGTCGACATTCAACGCCAGGCCATGGAACGAACAACCGTTGCGAATCCGCAGGCCCAGCGAAGCGATCTTCGCGCCGTCGACATACACGCCGGGCGCATCGGCCTTGGCTTCGGCGCTCACGCCATACTCGGCGAGCAAATCAATCAGGCAACGCTCCATCCGGCTGACCAGTTCGCGTACGCCAAAACCCAGGCGGCGAACGTCCAGCAACAGATAGGCCACCAGTTGGCCGGGGCCATGATAGGTCACCTGACCGCCGCGATCGACCTTGACCACCGGAATATCCCCCGGCAGCAGCAGGTGCTCGGCCTTGCCGGCCTGGCCCTGGGTAAATACCGGCGGATGCTGCACCAGCCAGATTTCGTCCGGCAGGTCGGTGTTCTTGCGCTCATCGGTAAAACGCTGCATGGCATGCCAGACCGGCTCGTAAGGGGTCTGGCCGAGCTCGCGAAAACCCAGCACACCGCCCATCACAGCACCATGTGTACGAAACCGGTGGCCCGCAACTCGCTGTTGATGTCGTACAGCTGATCCTGGCCAGTGGCCACGATGTGCAGCTGGATCGTGGTGTACTTGCCGTTGGTGCTCTGGCGCTCGTCCACCCGGTTATCGTTGATCGTGGCGTGTTTCTTGACGATCTCGACGATCTTGTCCTTGTTGCCCACACCCGTGTCGCTGATCACCTTGACCGGGTAGTCGGTAACGGGAAATTCGATTTTCGGTGCTTTTACTTCAGTGTCTGTCATGACAATAACGGCCTCGTAAGCCCAGGCAGCGGACATACCTCGCACCCGGGTCAGGCGCGAGGTAGGTAAATCGACACTCTGTTAGCGGTCGAATGCCTCAGTTGAACATGCCGTAGAAGAACATACGGATGCTGTCCCACAGGCGACGGAAGATACCACCTTCCTCGACCGCGTCCAGTGCGATCAGATCGGCGCTGTGTACCACTTTGTCGTCCAACTTGACTTCGACTTTACCGATCACGTCGCCCTTGGCGATCGGTGCGACCAGTTTCGGGTTCATGGTCATGCTGGCGGCGAGCTTCTTGAGCTGGCCTTTAGGCATGGTCATGGTCAGGTCTTCGGCCAGACCGGCCTTGACTTGATGAGTGGTGCCTTTCCAGACCGGTGCCTGGGCCAGTTCCGTGCCCTTCTGGTAGAAGGTCTGGGTTTCGAAGAAGCGGAAACCGTAGGTCAGCAGCTTCTGGGTTTCAGAAGCACGCGCCGACTCGCTGTTGGTGCCGAACACCACGGCGATCAGGCGCTGGCCGTCACGTACCGCCGAGGACACCATGCAGTAGCCGGCTTCTTCAGTGTGGCCGGTTTTCAGACCGTCGACGGTCTTGTCGCGCCACAGCAGCAGGTTGCGGTTAGGCTGTTTGATGCCGTTCCAGAAGAACTCTTTCTGCGAGTAGATCGCATAGTGCACCGGGTCGACGCGAATGATCGCGCGGGCCAGCACCGCCATGTCGTGGGGCGACGAGTAGTGCTCCGGGTTCGGCAGGCCGGTCGGGTTCATGAAGTGGCTGTTGCTCATGCCCAGGTCAGCGGCCGTCTTGTTCATCATGTCGGCGAATGCGTCTTCGCTGCCGGCGATGTGCTCGGACAGCGCCACGCTGGCGTCGTTGCCGGACTGGATGATGATGCCGTGCAGCAGGTCGCTGACGGTCACCTGCGAGCCGACCTTGATGAACATCCGCGAACCGCCGGTGCGCCAGGCGTTTTCGCTGACGGTCACCGGATCGTTCTCGCCGATCTGCCCGCGGCGGATTTCCAGGGTCGCGATGTAGGCGGTCATCAGCTTGGTCAGGCTGGCTGGCGGCAGGCGCTGGTCGCCGTTGTTCTCGACCAGCACGTTGCCGCTGGCGGCATCCATGAGCACATAGGCTTTGGCCGCCAGTTGCGGCGAGGCTGGAAGGGCCATGTCATCGGCGGCCCAGGCGGCAGGCGCAACGATCAGGGGTACAAGCAGGCACAAACGTTTGGCAAAGGTGGTGATGTTCATCCGTCTCTCGAAGTCGCTAATGGAAACTTGCCCTCGCGGGCAAAAATAAATCAGACAGTTTTCCAACTGCCACGTGTCAGGTTGCTCGCTCCACCACCCTTTCCAGGCTTTTATTATCAAACGAACCAACAACCCAGGACCCGGCCCTTAAAAAGCAGCCCAATCCACAATTGTGCCTGTGTTACTCCGACGTCACCAGACTTGGCGAACCGAGATTGGCCAGACGCACACTGTTCTGCACTTGCTGAACTTCACCCGGCGTGCCGATCGGCCCCATCCGCACCCGATGCAGGGTCTGCTGGTTGCGCACGAACGAGCTGACGAACACCGGTGCGTTGACCATCGAGCTTAGCTTCGATCTCAACAGTTCGGCAGCGTCCGGGTTGGCGAACGCGCCCACCTGGAGATACTGGCCAGAGGCTGGTGCAGAACCGTTTTTTTTTGCGTCCGCCTGTACCGGCACAACGTCGCTGGCGTGTTGCTGCGGTGGTGGCGTCCATTGTTCGATCGTCCCGGTGGACGCGCTCAGGGCCGGGGCCTGGGACTGCGCCACTTGCGGCTCGTTGAGCATCAACGGCGCCGGACGACCACGCTGGGCCCACCATTCCTGCGGGTCGATGCCCTCGACCTTGACCCGCGCCGTGCCGATCTCGGCATAACCGAGCTTCTTCGCCGCAGCGTAGGACAGGTCGATGATCCGGTCCGAATAGAACGGCCCACGGTCGTTGACCCGCAGGATCACGCTGCGATTGTTGTCCAGGTTGGTCACCCGCACATAGCTGGGCAACGGCAGGGTCTTGTGCGCGGCACTCATGCCATACAGGTCATAGACCTCGCCATTGGCGGTGTTCTGGCCATGGAACTTGGTGCCGTACCAGGACGCCGTGCCCTGGGCCACGTAGCGCTTGGAGTCGGTCAGGGGGAAATAGGTCTTGCCCAGCACCGTGTAGGGGTTGGCCTTGTACGCCCCGGTGTGCAGGGTCGGCGTGGCATCCGGGATCCGCGACACATCGACATCCCACCACGGCGCGCCATCTTTATGCGCACGGTTGATGTCCAGCCCCGGCTTGGCGCGGATGGTGTTGGAGGCGGACGACGACTGATACGGCGAGCGGCTGGTCGAACAACTGACCACCAACACCGCCAACGCGGTGTAAGCCAACAGCTTCAGTGGTTTTGGAATCGGCAAAGCCTGCATTACTTGACGCCCCGTGCTTGGACCAACAGGTCAGACAGCTGATGCACGGCCATGGCGTACATTACGCTGCGGTTATAGCGCGTGATCGCATAAAAATTCTTCAGGCCCATCCAATATTCCGGGCCATTGTCGCCTTCCAGGCGAAACGCCGTCACTGGCATATCATCGCGCAGCGCATCATGACTCGACCAGCCCAGCGCCCGCAACTCCCCAACGGTCTTGACCGGGTCGATCCCCGGGCTCAGGCCCTGGTCAACCTGCTCGCCACGCACGTCCGCGCGACTGACCACCGGCTCGCCGGCGACCCAGCCGTGGCGCTTGAAATAGCTGGCCACGCTGCCGATGGCGTCGTCGGCGTTGGTCCAGATATTGATATGCCCGGTGCCGTCGAAATCCACCGCATAGGCGCGGAAACTGCTCGGCATGAACTGCGGCAGGCCCATGGCCCCGGCGTAGGAACCCTTGAGACTCAACGGATCGAGCTGTTCCTCGCGGGCCAGCAGAAGGAACTCGCGCAACTCCTTGCGGAAGAATTCGGCCCGCGGCGGGTAGTCGAAGCCCAGGGTCGACAAGGCGTCGATCACCCGGTAATTGCCGGTGTTACGACCAAAAAAGGTTTCTACGCCGATGATCGCGACAATCACCTGGGCCGGCACGCCATATTCTTGCTCGGCACGGGCCAGGGCCACCTCATGCTGGCGCCAGAAGTCGACACCACGGGCAATCCGCGCATCGCTGATAAAGATCGGACGGTATTCCTTCCACGGTTTGACCCGTTCCGCAGGGCGGGAAATCGCGTCGAGAATGCTCTGCTTGCGCTCGACCTGACGGAATACCTCCATCAGTTGCTCACCGGCAAAGCCATAGTCGCGGGTCATTTCCGCGACGAACTGGGCCACTTGCGGTGAACCTTCGTAATCACCGGCCAGCGCGCCCGTCCCTGCTCCCAGACAGCCGACCAGGCCTATCCAGGGCGCACACCGAGCCGCCCAACCGCGCAATACTTGCATTGAATTGTTCACCTTGCTCAAACCTGTGCGATCCACTTGCGGTGGGTATGGATCGACATCAACACCCCAAACGCTGACAGCAATGTCACCAGCGAAGTTCCGCCGTAGCTAATGAATGGCAACGGCACCCCCACCACCGGCAGCAGCCCGCTGACCATACCGATGTTGACGAAAACATAGACAAAAAAGGTCATGGTCAGGCTGCCGGCCAGCAGCTTGCCGAACAGGGTCTGGGCCTGGGCGGTGATGACCAGCCCACGGCCGATCAGCAGCAGGTAGAGCAGCAGCAAGGCGCAGATGCCCACCAGACCGAACTCTTCGCCCATGACCGCAATAATGAAGTCGGTGTGGCTTTCCGGCAGGAAGTCCAGGTGCGACTGGGTGCCCAGCAGCCAGCCCTTGCCGAACACGCCGCCGGAACCGATGGCGGCCTTGGACTGGATAATGTTCCAGCCGGTGCCCAACGGATCGCTTTCCGGGTCGAGGAAGGTCAGGATCCGCTGCTTCTGGTAGTCGTGCATGATGAAGAACCACATGCCCACCGCCACCGGCACCGCCGCCGCCAGCACGCTGATGATCCAGCGCCAGCGCAGGCCCCCCATGAACAGCACGAAGGCGCCGCCGGCCAGCACCAGCAGCGAGGTGCCGAGGTCGGGCTGGCGGACGATGAGAATAAACGGTACGCCGATCAGCATCAGGCTGATGGCCACGTGCTTGAGCTGCGGCGGCAGGGTCCGCTTGGACAGGTACCAGGCGATGGTCGCCGGCATCAGGATCTTCATGAATTCCGACGGCTGGAAGCGAATCACCCCGGGAATGTTGATCCAGCGCGTGGCGCCCATGGCGTTGTGCCCCATGACGTCCACCACCACCAGCAGCATCACCCCCAGCACGTAGGCCAGTGGCACCCAGCGGGCCATGAAGCGCGGTTCGAGCTGGGCGATCACGAACATCGAGACCAGGCCGATGCCGAAGGAGGTGGCTTGCTTGATCAGCAGGTCCCAGCTCTTGCCGCTGGCCGAATAAAGGACGAACAGACTGCCGGCCGCCAAGGTCAGCAGCAGGACCAGCAGGGGGCCATCGATGTGCATACGTTGCAACAAGGTGGCCCGGCGGCGCATCACATCTTCGCTGGAGAGGATGCGGTCGAAATTGGCGATCAAGGCATCACCTGCAAGGGGGTTGAGTCGGCATATTCGGGTTTGAGCTTGCCATCCGGGCCGAGCAACCAGGCGTCCATGACCTGGCGCACCACTGGCGCGGCCACGCCGGAACCGGACTCCCCGTTCTCGACCATCACCGCCACGGCAATTTTCGGGTTGTTGGCCGGCGCAAAGCCGACGAACAGGGCGTGGTCGCGATGGCGCTCCTGGACTTTCGAACGGTCGTACTTCTCGCCCTGCTTGATCGCCACGACCTGAGCGGTACCGCTCTTGCCGGCGATCAGGTACTGCGACCCGATGGCCGCTTTGCGCGCGGTACCGCGGGCGCCGTGCATCACCTGCTGCATACCGTGGCTGACCTTGTCCCAATCCGCCGGGTTACGCAGCACGATATCCGGCATCGGGTCCTGATCCAGCGGCTTCCGGCCTTCGATGGTCTTGGCCAGGTGCGGACGGTTCCACACCCCTTTGTTCGCCACCAGCGCCGTGGCCTGGGCCAGTTGCAGGGGGGTAGCCTGCATGTAGCCCTGGCCGATCCCGAGGATCAGGGTTTCGCCCGGGAACCAGGCCTGGCGCCGGGTAGCGCGCTTCCACTCGCGCGAAGGCATCAGCCCCGGCGACTCCTCGAACATGTCCAGGGAAACCTTCTGGCCCAAGCCGAACTTGTTCATATAGGTGGACAGTCGGTCGATGCCCAGCTTGTGCGCCAGGTCGTAGAAGTAGGTGTCGTTGGAACGCATGATCGCCGTGTCCAGGTCGACCCAGCCATCGCCGGTACGGTTCCAGTTACGGTATTTGTGATCGTAGTTGGGCAGCTCGTAGTAACCGGGGTCGAAGACCCTCGTCGAAGCGTTGACCACGCCGCTGTCGAGCCCGGCAATCGCCACCGCCGGCTTGATGGTCGAGCCCGGTGGATAAAGGCCGCGCAGCACCCGGTTGAACAGCGGCCGGTCGATGGAGTCGCGCAACTCGGCGTAGGCCTTGAACCCGATCCCGGCGACGAACAGGTTCGGGTCGAAACTTGGCTGACTGACCATCGCCAACACCTCGCCGGTGGCCGGGTTCAACGCCACCACGGCGCCGCGCCGGCCGCCGAGGGCCTCTTCGGCGGCTTCCTGCAATTTGATGTCCAGGCTCAGGACAATGTCCTTGCCCGGCACCGGGTCGGTACGCTTGAGCACCCGCAGGATACGTCCGCGGGCGTTGGTCTCGACTTCCTCGTAACCGACCTGGCCGTGCAACTCGGCCTCGTAGAAACGCTCGATACCGGTCTTGCCGATATGGTGGGTGCCGCTGTAGTTCACCGGGTCCAGAGCCTTGAGCTCGGCCTCGTTGATCCGCCCCATGTAGCCCACCGAGTGCGCGAAGTGCGCACCCTGAGGATAGTGACGAACCAACTGCGCGACCACCTCGACGCCCGGCAGACGGAACTGGTTCACGGCCACCCGGGCGATCTGCTCTTCGGTCAACTCGAACAGGATCGGCACCGGCTCGAACGGCCGCCGCCCCTGGCGCACGCGCTTCTCGAAGAGGACGCGATCTTCCGGGGTGAGCTGCAGGACCTCCACCAGCACATCCAGCACCTGACGCCAGTCACCCGAGCGTTCACGGGTCACGCTGAGGCTGAAACTGGGTCGGTTGTCCGCCACCACCAGGCCGTTGCGATCGTAGATCAGGCCACGGCTCGGCGGAATCGACTGGACATGGACGCGGTTGTTTTCCGACTTGGTCGAGTGATAGTCGTACTGGACCACCTGGAGGAAATACAGCCGGGCGATCAGCACGCCGATCAGCGCCACCACCACAATTGCGCCGACCACGACACGGTTACGCACCAGACGGGCGTCTTTCTCGTGGTCCTTGAGGCGAATCGGCTGAGTCATTCGGCAGGCTTATTTATGGTAAGGATGCCCGGACAGCACGGTCCAGGCGCGATACAGCTGTTCACCGATCAGGATCCGCACCAACGGGTGCGGCAAGGTCAGCGGCGACAGCGACCAGCGCTGATCGGCCCGCGCACAGACCTCCGGCGCCAGCCCCTCGGGACCGCCGACCATGAAGTTGACCGTGCGCGAATCCAGCCGCCAGCGATCCAGTTCGACCGCCAACTGCTCAGTGCTCCACGGCTTGCCATGGACCTCCAGCGTGACGATCCGCTCGTTCGGACCGACCTTGGCCAGCATCGCTTCGCCTTCCTGACGGATAAAGCGCGTCACGTCGGCGTTCTTGCCCCGGGTATTGAGCGGAATTTCCACCAGTTCCAGCGCCAGTTCGGATGGCAGACGCTTGGCATACTCGTGCCAACCCTCTTCCACCCACTTGGGCATGCGTGAACCAACAGCAATCAGGCGCAGGCGCACAACGCCACCTTATTCCTGGTCTTTGTTGAGCTTGATGAAATGCTCATGGGTGTTTTCCGGGCTGTGGTGCGCGGCGCTGGCCGAACGGCTCTGCTCGGCACCCTGCCACAAGCGTTCCAGGTCATAGAACTGACGAGCGCTGGCGGTCATCATGTGGACAATTACATCGTCCATGTCCAACAGGACCCAGTCGCTGTCGCCCTTGCCTTCTTCACCCAGCGGCTTGATGCCCAGGGCCTTGACCGCTTCGCGGACCTTGTCCAGCATCGCGCCGATCTGGCGGTTGGAGGTACCGGTGGCGATGATCATGAAGTCAGTGATGCTCTGCTTCTCGCGAACGTCGATCACCAGGATGTCCTGGCCCTTGACGTCTTCCAGGGCCGCTACGGCAACCTTGACCAGCTCTTCGCCCTTGAGGGGCTCGCCGCTGAGGACTTTCTCCGGCAACGGAGCACTCTTGAACGTGCCTTTGCGCTTTACTTTGCTTACGTCGTTGTTGGTCATATAAAACTCGTTTTGCTCATATGTTCGGGCGCTTCAATACACGACTATTCGTGCTTTCAAGCGCGCCGTTTCAGTTCGACGCACGGTACAGCCCGTGCGCATCGATATAGGCCAGGACCGCGTCAGGCACCAGGTAACGTACCGACTTACCGCTGGCCAGCAGTTGACGGATCTGGGTGGCCGACACCGCGAGGGGGGTCTGCCAGACGAATGTAATATGCCCGCCAGGCCCCGGCAGGGCCTTCGGGTCGCTGACCGACCGCGCGGCCAGCAGGTTGCGCAAGGCATCCGGCGGTTCGCTGTCGGCATCCGGGCGTTGCAGCACCAGGATATGGCAATGCTGGAGTAACTCCTCCCAGCGGTGCCAGGTGGGCAGGCCGCAAAATGCGTCCCAGCCCAACAACAAGAATAACTGGTCCTCGGCGGCCAGCTCGGCGCGCATCAGTTCCAGGGTGTCGATCGTGTAGGACGGCTTGTCCCGTTGCAGCTCGCGGTCGTCCACCACCAGCGGGCTGACGCCGGCCACCGCGCAATCGACCATTGCCAATCGATCGATGGCCGAGACCTGCGGTGTATCACGATGCGGTGGCCGGGCACTGGGGGTCAGGCGCAACTCATCGAGGCCCATCAGTTCCGCGACTTCCAGGGCACTGCGCAAATGGCCGATGTGCACCGGGTCGAAGGTTCCGCCGAGCACGCCGATACGCCGGGGCGGAACCTGGCGCGGGCTGACGACGGCTGACAGACGTTTGCTCACTCGATCAGACCGCGGCCTGACCGCGCAACTGCCCGTCGCCGACCACGATGTACTTCTCGCAGGTCAGGCCTTCCAGCCCTACCGGGCCGCGGGCGTGCAGCTTATCAGTAGAAATGCCGATCTCGGCACCCAATCCGTATTCGAAACCGTCGGCGAAGCAGGTCGGGGCATTGAGCATCACCGAACTGGAGTCGACTTCGGCCATGAACGCCCGGGACTGCGCCAGGTCTTCAGTGACGATGGCGTCAGTGTGGTGCGAACCATAATGGTTGATGTGTTCGATGGCCGCGCCCAGCCCGTCGACCACGCGAATCGACAGGATCGGCGCCAGGTATTCGGTGCTCCAGTCTTCTTCAGTGGCCGCGATGGCCTCGATCACCGCGCGGGTCCGCTCACAACCGCGCAGCTCGACGCCCTTGGCGCGCAAGCGCTCGGCCATGGCCGGGAGGAACTCGGCGGCGACCGCCTTATCCACCAGCAGGGTTTCCATGGCACCGCAGATACCATAACGATAGGTCTTGGCGTTGAACGCGATGTCGCGGGCCTTCTCCAGGTCCGCGTGAGCGCTGACATACACGTGGCAGATGCCGTCCAGGTGCTTGATCACCGGCACCCGCGCCTCGCGGCTGACCCGTTCGATCAACCCCTTGCCACCGCGCGGCACAATCACGTCGACGTACTCGGGCATGCTGATCAGCGCACCGACGGCAGCGCGGTCGGTGACTTCCACCACCTGCACCACGGCCGCCGGCAGGCCGGCTTCGTCCAGGCCGCGCTGGATGCAGGCGGCAATGGCACGGTTGGAATGAATGGCCTCGGAGCCGCCGCGCAGGATGGTCGCGTTACCCGACTTGAGGCACAGGCTGGCGGCATCGATGGTCACGTTCGGCCGCGACTCATAGATGATGCCGATCACCCCCAGGGGTACGCGCATCTTGCCGACCTGAATCCCCGATGGCCGGTAGCTCATGTCGCGGATCGCCCCCACCGGGTCCGGCAGGCTGGCCACCTGACGCAGGCCGACGATCATGCCGTCGATACGCTCAGGGGTCAGGGTCAGGCGCTCGACCAGTGCTGGCTCCAGGCCATTGGCACGGGCGGCGGCCAGATCGAGGTCGTTGGCGGCACTCAGCTCGGCGCGGGCAGCGTCCAACGCGGCGGCGGCGGCCAGCAGGGCGCGGTTCTTCTGCGCGGTGCTGGCACGGCCGATCACGCGGGAAGCTTCGCGGGCAGCGCGACCCAGACGGGTCATATAGTCGAGAACGGACTCAGTCATGGCTCTTAAGGGGGACTTGGCAAAGAGGAAAGCGGCCGATTATAGCTGTCGCGCCGCCTGACGGACAGCGGTGCCGGGCGGATGGTCGAAATGGAGGGTAAATAGCGGGTGTTCAGGCGCAATTAAGGCATAAAACGTTATGATTCGCCTCCAATCAGCCGTCAACAGTCTCGCGCCCACGATGCCCAGCCCCACCCCCGCGCCCTTGCCGAGCGCCCTGCCCGACGCTTTTTTCGACCGCGATGCGCAACTGCTCGCCCGCGAACTGCTGGGCAAAGTCATCCGTCACAAGGTCGGCGATCTCTGGCTGGCGGCGCGAATCATCGAGACCGAAGCCTATTACCTTGAGGAAAAAGGCAGCCATGCCTCCCTCGGCTACACAGAAAAACGTAAGGCTTTGTTTCTGGATGGCGGGCATATCTATATGTATTACGCCCGCGGCGGCGATTCGCTGAACTTCAGCGCCCACGGGCCGGGTAACGCGGTGCTGATCAAATCCGGTTATCCGTGGGTCGATGAACTGTCCGGCCCGGCCAGCCTGGCGCAGATGCTGCTAAACAATCCGACGGCCAATGGCATGGCGCGTCCGGCGCAGAAGTTGTGTGCCGGCCAGACCCTGCTGTGCAAGGCCTTGGGGCTCAAGGTGCCGATGTGGGACGCCAAGCGCTTCGACCCGCAGGGGTTGCTGGTCGAGGATGTCGGCACCCAGGTGGCACCGATAATCCAGACCACCCGCCTGGGCATCCCCGGCGGGCGTGACGAACACCTGCTGTACCGCTTCGTCGACGCCAGCCATGCGGCGTATTGCACGCGCAACCCGCTCCGGCGTGGGCAGGTCGAAGGTCGCGATTACCTGTTGCACGACTGAAGAACGCCACCTCCCCGCTGTAGGAGCGCGCTTGCTCGCGAGGGTGGACGGGGCACCGCGGGGCATCAGATTCCCCGCGGCATCGTTAACGACCATCGCGAGCAAGCTCGCTCCTACAATGTTTTGGTTTTGTCTGAAAAAGGAAGTCACCCATGGGCCCATGGCTCGATAGCATCACCGGCTGGCTGACCGCCAACCCTCAATGGCTGGGACTGGCGCTTGTCATCGTCGCCTGCCTCGAATGCCTGGCCATTGTCGGGAGTATCGTGCCGGGCACGGTCCTGCTGTTCGCCATCGCCGTGCTAGCCGGCAGCGGCGCCCTGCCCCTGGGCGAAACCCTGCTGCTGGGTTTCATCGGCGGCCTGCTCGGTGACGTGGCCTCCTACACCCTGGGCCGCCGCTTCCACCAAAACATCCGGCGCCTGCCGGGCCTGCGCAGTCACCCGCAGTGGATGAGCGGCGCGGAAAGCTATTTCCAGCGCTATGGCATCGCCAGCCTGCTGGTCGGACGCTTTATCGGTCCCTTGCGCCCGATGCTGCCAATGATCGCCGGCATGTGCGACATGCCATTGCCGCGGTTTATCGGTGTCAGCCTGATCGCCGGCGCCGGCTGGTCGGTGGTCTACCTGCTGCCGGGCTGGGCCACCGGCGCGGCCATCCGCCTGCCCTTGCCCGAGGGCTTCTGGCCACAGGCCGGCGTGGTCGCGATCGGGCTCGTCGCCCTGATCGGGCTGTGCATCCATTGCAGCGTGAAGCGTCATCCCAAGGCCACGCTGCTGATTTCAGGCTTGAGCCTGGTATTGCTGGTCAGCCTGTTTCTCGGCTACCCCCACCTCACGGCGTTCGACCAGGGCCTGATGACGCTGGTACAGGAACATCGCGACAAGGCACTGGACGTGGCGGCGGTTATCGCCACCCGTCTCGGCGACTTCCGTATCCAGCTCATTGTGGCCGGCGCGCTGACCGCCCTGCTGTTTCTCGCCCGCCAATGGCGTCAGGGGCTGTTTTTCGGTGCCACCCTGGCGGTGACGGCGCTGGGCAACACCGCCGCCAAATATTTCTTCGCACGGATCCGCCCGGAAGTGCTGGCCGAGCCGATCAGCAGTTTCAGCATGCCCAGCGGCCACAGTTCGGGCTCGTTCGCGTTTTTCCTGGTGCTGGCGGTACTGGCCGGACGCGAGCAGCCGCCACGGATGCGCGTGACCTGGCTATTGCTCGGCTGCCTGCCGGCGCTGACGGTGGCATTGTCACGGGTGTACCTGGGCGCGCACTGGCCCACCGATATCCTCGCCGGCGCGCTGCTCGCCATTACCGTGCTGGCGGCCAGCCTGAGCCTCTGCCAACGCTGCATGCCGCTACCGGCCATGCCACCCCGGACCTGGTGGCTGATCCTGCCGGCCGCCGTGGCGATCTATGGTTTTTATGCCCTGTGGCATTTGCAGCATGCGATCGGGCGATATGCCTATTAACAAACCGTTTCGGACAGATCACTTTCCACGACTTCAAGATTGACCGCATAGAACTGGCCGTCTTCGCCTTGCACAATGTCATAGGTCACGGTGTCGCCGGCCTGCAACGCCGGCCCACCGTCAGTAGTGGACTTCACGTGGAAGAAAAGCTCTCGCCCGTCCACATGTGCCGTGATCACGCCAATCCCGCCCCGGGCGGAGTCGTAACGCTGTTCGCCGTACTTATCCATGACTGGTTCTCCCAAAAAGGAAGAGGCACACTCAGACGTCGCCCCGAGGAAGTTCGGTTACCCAAGGGAGGTATGGAACGCCATGTCTTGACAGCAGAACCTTAAATCAATTTAACGTTTTCTGCTTGCAGGCCTTTTTGTCCTTGAGCAACTTCGAAACTTACTTTCTGCCCTTCAGCTAAGGATTTGAAACCGGTCGCCTGTATCGCTTTGAAATGAACAAAAACATCTTGCGATCCATCATCTGGCGAAATAAAACCAAAACCTTTCGCATCATTGAACCACTTGACCTTGCCTTCTTTTTGCTCTGACATTTCCAATATTCCCAGTTACTGAATGACGCAAGCTCGTCCGTGGACAACTTTTGCCCTGCGAGCTTTCCATATTTCCGCCGTTCAATCCTGGATCCATTGCAGCGCTCGGGCTACTGTCATTTCTGACAGGTTTTCAGATCATTTCTATATAACGGTTATTCCATGCCATTACAGGGGCCCACTCAAGCAAACAACTCGCCCTGCAATTCGTCCAATAACACCTGAATCGCATCCAGACGCTGTTGCGGATCATCCAGTTCCAACAGGTCGATCTTGTCCAGCTCGGAAAACGGCAGCAGATACGCCAACTGATTGGCCAGAGACTGCTGCCCGGTCGCTTCGGTGCCCATGTTCAGGGCGGCGACCATCGGGTGTTCGGCCAGCGCCTTGAGCAGCGCCACCAGGTCCTCGTCCTCGTCCTGCAACGGCCGCTCAGGGATCTCATCCAGCCACTCGACCTCGGCGACCGTCAGTTGATCGCGCTGCAACTCCGTGCGCAGCACCCGGAAACGCCGCGCACCTTCGACCCGAATGCCCAGCAAGCCGTTGTCCTGCTGCTGGAAATCGCGGATCACGGCTTCACAGCCGACCAGGGCAAAGCCTTCCGGCGCATCGCCGACCTCTTGGCCTTCAAGAATGCAGACCACGCCAAAACCACTGCCCTGTTTCATGCAGCGACTGATCATGTCCAGATAGCGCGCCTCGAAAATCTGCAGGTCGAGGATACAACCGGGAAACAGTACGGTGTTCAGGGGAAACAACGCCAGGCTCATAACGACTTCCTTAAACCACCAAAGTTACCGCCAACGGCAGCAACACTGCCGTGGCTACGCCCATCAGGCTCATTGCCAACGCCGCGAAGGCGCCGCATTCTTCACTTTCCTGCAAGGCCACCGAAGTGCCCACCGCATGGGCGGTCATGCCCAGGGCCATGCCTCGAGCTTCCGCCGTATGCACGCCCAGTCGCGTCAGCAGCCAGGGCCCGACAATGGCGCCGATCACC
Source organism: Pseudomonas sp. GW821-FHT04D07 (assembly GCF_059420225.1). Classification (NCBI taxonomy): domain Bacteria; kingdom Pseudomonadati; phylum Pseudomonadota; class Gammaproteobacteria; order Pseudomonadales; family Pseudomonadaceae; genus Pseudomonas; species Pseudomonas sp. GW821-FHT04D07. The sequence continues at coordinate 10,869 of NZ_JBWKTH010000034.1, read as the reverse complement.
CCGGTGATCAACACGAACACCGCCGCCAGGGCCGCGACGCCACCGATCTGCTCGGCCACCAGCATGGCGATGGGCGAAGTCACCGACTTGGGCAACAGGGTCATCAGGATCATGTGGTCGGCCCCGAACAGCCAGCCAAACAACACGCCCAGGCCAGTCGCCAATACCCCACCCATCACCAGCGTAGTAAAAATCGGCCAGAACAACTGTCGGATCCGCCGCAGGTTCAGATACAGCGGCACAGCCAACGCCACCGTGGCCGGCCCCAACAGAATACCGAGAATCTCGGTGCTCTTGCGGTACTCGGCGTACTCCAGATCGCAGAGCAACAGGATAGCGACCACCAGCGCCATCGACGCCAGGACCGGTTGCAGGAAGACCCAGCGGGTCTTTTCGAAGCCCGCCAGCACCAGTTGATAGGCGCCCAGGGTAATGCCGATGCCGAACAGCGGATGATGGATCAGCGCCGCCCAGGCGCCCTGCCAATCGAGGTTCATGGCCGCTCTCCACGCCGGGCATGGCGCTTGACCAGGGCATTCATCAACACCCCGACGAACGCCATGGAAATCAGCACCGACAATACCAGCGCACCGGCAATCGCCCAGAAGTCCGCGGCGATCTGCCGGGCATAGACCATTACCCCTACCGCTGGCGGCACCAGCAACAGCGGCAGATAACGCAACAGACTGGACGCCGCCTCGCTCAACGGTGCACTGACTTCGCCGCGCACCATCAGAAACACCAGCAAGAGCAACAAGCCGATAATCGGCCCCGGCAACACCGGCACACACAAATGATTGAGGGCTGTACCGAGCAACTGAAACAGCACCAGCCAGGTCAGGCCGCGTAACAACATCCGAACTCTCCCTTGAAGATGCCAGCATTATAAGCACGCCCATACGCCGCCATTCGCCAAAGGTATGGTGGCTTGACCGGACACATGTCCCATGATGATCTACAGTGGATGCCAAGGGCTGCAACCCGAGGCCCGATAACTCGATAGACCAAGGAGTGTGTCAATGCCCTATGTACCTGTAGCGCAGCTCAACGATTATGTCGGCAAGGAACTCGGCTATTCCGAATGGCTGACCATCGACCAGGCGCGGATCAACCTGTTCGCCGAAGCCACCGGTGACTATCAGTTCATCCACGTGGACCCGGTCAAGGCCGCGCAAACGCCGTTCGGCAGCACCATCGCCCACGGGTTCCTGTCGCTGTCGCTGATCCCGAAACTGATGGAAGATATCTTCATCATGCCCGAAGGCCTGAAGATGGCCGTCAACTACGGCCTGGACAGTGTGCGCTTTATCCAGCCGGTGAAGGTCGACTCACGGGTGCGCCTCAAGGTCGAACTGACCGAGGTCACCGAGAAGAAACCCGGCCAATGGCTGCTCAAGGCCACCGCCACGCTGGAAATCGAAGGTCAGGAAAAACCCGCCTATATCGCTGAACCCCTGTCACTCTGCTTCGTCTGATTGCCCGTACTCACGAAACAGAGTGCACTCTGTTTCGTGCAGGACACTGGACACGCCATATTGCTACGGCATACTCGGTCCCCTAATTATCCGGATCCCGTTATGCGCCCACTTGTCCCCCTGGTTTTGACCCTGCTGCTCACCGCCTGCGGTGATGGCGAATCGCTATTGCCGCCGGACGCGCGCCTGCCGGACGGCGGTCGCTATCGCGGCGAAGTGGTCAATGGGCTGTTGCAAGGCCAGGGCCGCATCGACTACCCCAGTGGCAGTTGGTACGCCGGCCAGTTCGACCACGGTCAGTGGCAGGGCGACGGCGAGTGGCATGGCAGCAATGGCGAGGTCTACAAGGGCCAGTTCCAACAGGGCCTGTTCCACGGCCAGGGCACCTTGACCGTGCACGACAGCAACTACACCGGCGGCTTCAAGCAGGGCCGGCGCGACGGCGAAGGCACGCTCAAAGAAGCCGGCATGACCTACCGTGGCGAATTCAAGGACGACCAGTACTCAGGCCTCGGCCATCTGGAACTGGAAGACGGCAGCCAATACCAGGGTGAATTCGCCCACGGCAAGCCCAACGGCGAGGGCCAGCGCAGCGATGCCAACGGCAACCTGTTCACCGGCCACTTCGTCAATGGTCAACTGGAAGGGGTCGGCACCTTCAACAGCGCCGACGGCGACCAGTATGCCGGCGGCTTCAAGCGTAACCAGTTGAATGGCAAGGGCCGCTACGAAAACGCCGATGGCGATGTCTGGATCGGTGAATTCAAGGACGGCGTGCTCAACGGCAAGGGCCAACTGATCGGCGTCGACGGCAGCCACTACCGCGGCGAGTTCAGCGAGTGGCGCTTCAACGGCCAGGGCCATTTGAGCCTGGGTGATGGCAGCGTCTATATCGGCGAGTTCGCCAGTGACACCTACAACGGTCGTGGCAGCCTGGCGCTGGCCGACGGCAGCGTGCAAAGCGGCATCTGGAGCAACGGCCAGCGAGTCCGCGATGCCGACGGCAAGCTGCTGCCCGATCTGCTGGAACTCGGCCTGCTGGCCCAGGGCCCACTGCTGGAAAAAGCCCTGGCCGCCGTGCCGGCCTCGACCCCGGCGATCGAACTCTACAGCCTGGTGCTGGCCGGCGACGGCAAGCAAAGCGTGTTTATGCGCGAGGCCGATTACGTCAACCAGATGCTCGCCAGCCGCTTCGGTGCCTATGGCCAGATCAGCCTGGTGAACCATCGCGACCACCTCGGCGATCGGCCGATGGCAACCCGCGAGAACCTGCTCCGCGCCGCCCAGACCCTGGCCGAACGCAGCGGACCGGAAGACCTGATCTTCATCTACCTGACCAGCCACGGCACCCATGAACATGAGTTTGTGCTGGATCAGCCACGCCTGGAGCTGGCCGACCTGCCAGCCGACGAACTGGCCTCGGCGCTGGCACCGCTGAAAAATCGCGACAAGGTCATTGTGATTTCCGCCTGTTACTCCGGCGGCTTCATCCCGGCGCTCAAGGATGAAAAAACCCTGATCATGACCGCGTCCCGCGCGGACCGGGTCTCCTTCGGTTGCTCCGAGGAAGCGGATTTCACCTATTTCGGCGACGCCCTGTTCGCCCAGGCGCTGAACCAGACCGACGATCTGCAGCAAGCCTTCACCCTGGCCAAGGCGCATGTCGCCGAGCGTGAGCAGGCGGACAATTTCGAAGCGTCTGAACCGCAGATCTGGGCGCCCAAAGGCGTGCTGGCACATTGGCAGTTGCTGCGCAAACAACAAGCGCGAAAAGCGTTGCAAAGCGCTTCGCTGGACAGCAAGACTGCCAAGAGCAACTAAGCTGAACTGTATCAAGGGAGGTATTTTATGTACTTGACGCCTCAGCATATCCTGCTCGCTGGAGCCACCGGTCTGACCGGTGAACATCTACTCGACCGCCTGCTCAACGAGCCGACTGTCACCCGCGTACTGGCCCCCTCACGACGACCACTGGCCGAACATCCGCACCTGGAAAATCCGGTGGGCGATCCGGCGATTTTCCTGCCGCAATTGAGCGGCCGTGTCGACCTGGCAATCTGCTGCCTGGGCACCACCATCAAGCTGGCGGGTTCCGAAGAAGCGTTCCGCGCCGTGGACCACGACATGGTCGTGGCCTTCGGCAAGCGCGCGCGGGAAATGGGCGCGCGGCATCTGATCGTGGTCAGTGCCATCGATGCCGATCCGAAATCCAAGGTGTTCTATAGCCGGGTCAAGGGCGAGATGGAACAGTCGCTGCGGGCGCAGAACTGGCCGCAGCTGACCATCGCCAGGCCTTCGTTGCTGCTGGGCGAGCGGATCGAACCGCGCCTGGCGGAACAGTTGGCGGCACCGCTATCGAAACTGATTCCCGGGAAGTATCGCGGCATCGAGGCCTGCCAACTGGCGCGGGCGCTGTGGCGCCTGGCGCTGGAAGAGCAGGATGGGGTGCGGATTGTCGAGTCGGATGAATTGCGCCGGCTGGGCAAATAGCACCACCCTGCGTGAAGAGCAATGGAATGCATACCCTGTGGGAGCGGTGCTTGCCCGCGAAGAAGGCGGTGAGGCCACTAAAAGCTTCGCGGGCAAGCACCGCTCCCACAGGTTAGGTTGTCACTCGGAGCTACAACCCGCCCGTCGCCTGATACCCCACGCCCAATACCGTCAACACCGAAAGCGGCAACAGCAGCGTATCCAGCAACGCACTGGCCGGCAGATCCACCCCGGGATAGCTCGGCGCCTGCGCCCCAAAGCGGTCATAAGCGCAACAACCACCCTGCAACGCATACAGATCCAGGCGCGTCCCCGAATACACCACGGGCGCCCCGGCCTTGCCGGCGTCCAAGGTCCGCACCGTCGCACAACCAGCCAGTTGCAGCACCAGCAGCAGGTACAGCAGTGACCTACTCATCGCTGCTCAAATGATGTTCACCCCAACGTGGCAGCATATCCTGGGGGATATTCAACAGATTGAGAATCCGCGCCACGACAAAATCCACCAGGTCATCGATGGTCTGCGGCTGGTGATAAAAGCCCGGCGACGCCGGCAGGATGGTCACGCCCATATTCGACAGCTTGAGCATGTGCTCCAGATGAATGCTCGAATACGGCGCCTCGCGCGGCACCAGGATCAACTGGCGGCGCTCCTTGAGGGTGACATCCGCCGCCCGCTCGATCAGGTTGTTACAGGCGCCCGTGGCAATGGCCGACAAGGTTCCGGTGGAACAAGGCACCACCACCATCGCCGCCGGCGCGCCGGAACCCGAGGCCACCGGCGACATCCAGTCCTCCTTGCCATACACCCGGATCTGCCCGGCCGCCGCACCTGTGTATTCGGTGAGGAAAGCCTGCATCATCTGCGGCTTGGTCGGCAGCGCCACGTCGGTCTCGGTGGCCATCACCAGCTGCGCGGCCTTGGAGATCAGGAAATGCACCTCGCGGTCCTCGCGCACCAGGCAGTCGAGCAGGCGCAGGCCATAGGGCGCGCCGGAAGCGCCGGTCATCGCCAGGGTGATGCGTTCCGGCCCGTTGTTCATTGCAGCGCCTCGGCCAGTTTGCCGTGCAGGCCGCCGAAGCCGCCGTTGCTCATGATCACCACATGGGTCCCGGGTTTGGCCTGGCTTTTCACCCGCTCAATGATGCCATCGAGGGAATCGCTGACGATCGACGGCACCGAACACAATGCCGCCGTGGCGCCCAGGTCCCAACCAAGATTGGCTGGCGCATACCAGATCACCTGATCGGCCTGGACCACACTGTCCGGCAGACCGTCGCGGTGGGCGCCGAGCTTCATGGAGTTGGAGCGCGGCTCGATAATGGCGATCAGCGGCGCATCGCCGATTTTCTTGCGCAGGCCATCAAGGGTGGTGGCAATCGCCGTCGGGTGGTGGGCGAAGTCATCGTAGATCGTCACGCCGTGAACTTCGGCGACTTTCTCCATCCGCCGCTTCACGCTCTTGAAAGCACTGAGGGCAGCAATGCCCATAGCCGGCACCACGCCGACATGCCGCGCCGCCGCCAGGGTGGCCAGGGCATTGGCGACGTTGTGCTGGCCAGTCAGGTCCCACTCGACCATGCCTTGGGCCACGCCTTCGAACATCACTTCAAAACGCGAGCCGTCTTCGCTCAGCAACTTGACCTGCCACTGGCCGCCGGTGCCAGTGGTCTGCACCGGGGTCCAGCAACCCATTTCGATCACCCGCTGCAAAGCCGGCTCGGTGGTCGGATGGATCACCAGCCCCTCGCTGGGAATGGTCCGCACCAGATGGTGGAATTGCCGCTCGATCGCCGCCAGATCCGCGAAAATATCCGCATGATCGAATTCCAGGTTGTTCAGGATCGCGGTGCGCGGACGGTAGTGGACGAACTTCGAGCGCTTGTCGAAAAAGGCGCTGTCGTACTCATCGGCTTCGATCACGAAAAACGGTGTGCTGCCCAGACGGGCCGACACCGAGAAATTCTGCGGCACGCCGCCGATCAGAAAACCCGGGCTCATGCCCGCATGTTCCAGCACCCAGGCGAGCATGCTGCTGGTGGTGGTCTTGCCGTGGGTACCGGCCACGGCCAGGACCCAGCGGCCCTGCAGCACATGGTCGGCCAGCCACTGCGGGCCAGACACATAGGGCAGGCCCTTGTTCAACACGTACTCGACCGCCGGATTGCCACGGGACATGGCATTGCCGATCACCACCAGGTCTGGGGCCGGATCGAGTTGCGCCGGATCGTAGCCCTGGGTCAGCTCGATGCCCTGGGCCTGGAGCTGGGTGCTCATCGGTGGATAGACGTTGGCATCGGAACCGGTAACGTGATGGCCCAGTTCCTTGGCCAGCACAGCCATCGAACCCATGAACGTACCGCAGATACCCAGAATATGAATGTGCATAGTCGACCTCGTAAAACGTGGTCGCAGGTTAGCCCAGGGCGTGGGAAATCGCACCTGGTGTTTCACCGACCCGAGGACGCCCCCTTTGTAGGAGCAGCCGGTCGACGCTCGATTGCTCGCGATGGTGGTCCAGGCACCGCAGGGCATCAGGATGCCCGCGTCATCGTTGACACCCATCGCGAGCAAGCTCGCTCCTACAGGGGGGACATCGATGGTCTAGCGGGCGATGCCGTGCTTGCGCAGCTTGCGATACAAGGTATTGCGGCTGACCCCCAGCTGCTCGGCCGTGTGGGTCATATGCCAGCGCTGCTGCTCCAAGGCATTGAGCAGAGCCAGGCGCTCGGCGTCTTCGAGGGGATGTCCGGACGGTTCATCAACGGCCACCGCGACCAGGCCCGGCCGCGCCTGGCGGATCAGCGCCGGCAGATCCTCAAGTCCGATCCGGCCGTCCTCGCACAACGCCGCCAGTGTGCGCAACACCGTACGCATCTGCCGCACATTGCCCGGCCACTCGAACGCCAACAGCGCCTGGCGCGCGGCCGCATCGATCAGCACGGGCTGCTCGCCAGCCTCCTCCGCCAGCAGGAAATCCAGCAACTGCGACTTGTCGCTGCGCTCTCGCAAAGCCGGCAGACCGACCTCCAGCCCATTGAGCCGGTAATACAGATCCTCGCGGAAACTGCCGTCGCCGACCCGCTCCATCAGATTGCGGTGCGTGGCGCTGATAATCCGCACATTGACTGCCTCCGGCTCGCCGCCGATAGGCACCACCTGGCGATCCTCCAGCACCCGCAGCAAGCGGGTCTGCAAGGCCAGTGGCATATCGCCGATTTCATCGAGAAACAGCGTGCCGCCATCGGCCTGTTGCAGCTTGCCGCGCATGCCTTCCTTGCGCGCACCGGTAAAGCTGCCGCCGCGATAACCAAACAGCTCGCTTTCGATCAGGCTCTCGGGAATCGCCGCGCAGTTGAGGGCGACAAAGGCTTTCTCGGCGCGCTGGCTGGACTGGTGCACCGCCTTGGCGAACGCCTCCTTGCCCGAACCGGTTTCGCCATTGATCAGTAACGGCACATCACGTTCGAAGACCCGTAGCGCTCGACGAAAATCCGTCTGCAAGGCCAGATCGCCGAGGCAGATATTGGACAGCTTCGCTCGCTCCAGCGGTGCGGGTGTCGGGGCCAACCCCTTGGGCACGCTACGCGGCTGGCCGCGCAACACCGCGAACAGGGCGCGGCCGTCGCGGGCCCGCAATGGCCAGCTGGCGCTGGCCTGGGCACTGGCGCGGCCGAGCAGTTCATCCAGCGGGCAATCGAAGAATGCCTCCACCGGCTGGCCGAGCAAAGCGCTACGCCCCTGCCCCAGCAGGTTCAGGGCACTCTGGTTGACCGCACTGATCCGTCCTTCGCCGTCGAATGCGAGCAAGCCCTCGCTGAACAGCCCCACCGACTCGGCCTGCAAGTGGAAGCGCAGCAGCCAGTGGTTGTCGTAATGCCGGAGGAAATAGCAGCTCTCGATCATCTTCGCCGAGAGGTTGACCAGCGCCATGGTGTGAAACTGGCTCTGGCGCGACACGTCCGGGCGGGCCGAGGACACGTCGAGCACCGCCATCAATTCGCCATGAGGATCGAAGACCGGGCTGGCGGAGCAGGTCAGGCCGGTGTGGCGACCACGGAAGTGTTCGTCCTGGTGGATGGTCAGGGACTGGCGCTCGACCAGGCAGGTGCCGATACCGTTGGTGCCTTCGCAGGCCTCGCTCCAGTCGGCGCCAAGCCAGAGGCCGGCGCGCTCGAAGATTTTGCGTTCGGCGGGGGCGGTGACGCAATTGAGGATCACCCCGCGGGCATCGGTGAGCAGCACCGCGTGACCGGCGCCGGAGAGCTGCTGGTGCAGGCTGGTCATTTCATTGCCGGCGATCTGCAGGACTTGGCGCAGGTGCTCGCGGCTTTCCAGCAGGCGCCCGTGTTCGAGCACGGTGGGGGCGATGCTCAGCGACGGGTCGAGGTGATAGTCCTCCAGGCAACGCAGCCAGGAGCGGGCGATGGACGGGTCACTGCCGGGGCCGCCCGGGTGGGCCTTGCCCTGGGTCACGGTCAATACCTGCTGGGCGTGGCGACTCAGATGGTTGTTCTGCATTTCTTATTATTCTCCCCCCACCCCTGTAGGAGCGAGCTTGCTCGCGATGATGGTTCAGCCACTGAGGGGTGTCAGGGCGCCCGCGTCATCGTTGACGTCCATCGCGAGCAAGCTCGCTCCTACAGAGGTGTTCAGCCGTTGATGCACGTTCGTCTGGATGCCCAGCATCCTCCAGCGCCGTGAGCAATGCAATCATCCCGCGACCGCCGAGTCACAGGCTGTGCCAAGCACGGTACAAACTGTCACCCCGGCTGTATCGCTCCTGTCGCAACAGCGTCGCCATCCGTCACCGCGCACCCCGGCCAAAGGCTCTGGCGCCCGGCCCACCAGGCACTGGCCCGACCTTTGCTCTACGCTTATTAAGCGCTCAAGCGCGTACTCCCTTATAAGCACAATAGCCAAGGAGACACACACCATGCGTTACGCCCACCCTGGTACTGCCGGCGCCATCGTTACGTTCAAAGCCAAGTACGGCAACTACATCAATGGCGAATTCGTCGCGCCTGTCGACGGCCAGTACTTCACCAACACCTCTCCGGTCAATGGCAAGGCCATTGCCGAATTCCCCCGTTCCAACGCCAAGGATATCGACAAGGCTCTCGACGCCGCCCATGCCGCCGCCGATGCCTGGGGCGCCACCTCGGTCCAGGCGCGCTCGCTGGCCCTGCTGAAAATCGCCGACCGTATCGAACAGAATCTCGAACTGCTGGCCATCACCGAAAGCTGGGACAACGGCAAGGCCGTGCGCGAAACCCTCAACGCCGATATCCCGCTGGCCGCTGACCATTTCCGTTACTTCGCCGGTTGCCTGCGCGCCCAGGAAGGCAGCGCCGCGGAAATCGACGGCAACACCGTGGCCTACCACATCCATGAACCACTGGGCGTGGTCGGGCAGATCATCCCGTGGAACTTCCCGATCCTGATGGCCGCCTGGAAACTCGCCCCGGCCCTGGCCGCCGGCAACTGCGTGGTGCTCAAACCGGCCGAGCAAACCCCGCTGGGCATCACCGTGCTCATGGAGCTGATCGGCGACCTGCTGCCACCCGGCGTACTGAACGTGGTGCAAGGGTTCGGCAAAGAAGCCGGCGAAGCCCTGGCCACCAGCAAGCGCATCGCCAAGATCGCCTTTACCGGCTCGACCCCGGTCGGTTCGCACATCATGAAATGCGCGGCCGAGAACATCATCCCGTCCACCGTGGAACTGGGCGGCAAGTCGCCGAACATCTTCTTCGCCGACATCATGAAAGCCGAGCCGAGCTTTATCGAAAAGGCTGCCGAAGGCCTGGTCCTGGCCTTCTTCAACCAGGGCGAAGTCTGCACCTGCCCGTCCCGCGCGCTGATTGAGGAGTCGATCTACGACGAGTTCATGCAAGTAGTGATGAAGAAAGTCGAGCAGATCAAACGTGGCGACCCGCTGGATACCGACACCATGGTTGGCGCCCAGGCTTCCGAGCAGCAATTCGACAAGATCCTGTCCTATCTGGAAATCGCCAAGCAGGAAGGCGCGCAGTTGCTGACCGGCGGCCAGGTGCAGAAGCTTGAAGGGGATCTGGCCACCGGCTATTACATCCAGCCGACCCTGCTCAAGGGCACCAACAAGATGCGCGTGTTCCAGGAAGAAATCTTTGGCCCGGTGGTGAGCATCACCACCTTCAAGGACGAAGCCGAAGCCCTGGCGATTGCCAACGACACCGAGTTCGGCCTGGGTGCGGGCCTGTGGACCCGGGATATCAACCGCGCCTACCGCGTGGGCCGGGCGATCAAGGCCGGACGTGTCTGGACCAACTGCTACCACCTGTACCCGGCGCATGCCGCGTTCGGCGGCTACAAGAAATCCGGCGTGGGCCGCGAAACCCACAAAATGATGCTCGATCATTACCAGCAGACCAAAAACCTGCTGGTGAGCTATGACATCAATCCACTTGGGTTCTTCTAAACCCTGAGGCCGCCTTCGCGGCGGTTCGGCGCCCGACAAGCTCCACTCCCACAGTGTCCGAGTCGAATCCAAAAGATGTAAACGACCGAAACCTGTGGGAGCGGAGCTTGCCCGCGAAGAGGCCATCACTGACACCCTGAAAACAACGCCTGGCCGCTCTGGCACGGGCTTTGCGTGCACGCTGTAACGAAAATCGCTACCCGCAAGTCCAACACCCAAACAATAAAAATGACAAGCGAGGACTTATGACAACCCAAACCGCACTCAAACCGACCCTCGGTACCCTGCACCTCTGGGGCATTGCCGTGGGCCTGGTGATCTCCGGTGAATACTTCGGCTGGAGCTATGGCTGGGGCACCGCCGGCACCATGGGCTTTCTCGTCACCACCCTGCTGGTGGCGACCATGTACACCTGCTTCATCTTCAGCTTCACCGAGCTGACCACC
>NZ_JBWKTH010000033.1:48742-72550 GCF_059420225.1 Pseudomonas sp. GW821-FHT04D07 | reverse complement strand
GGTGGTCAGCTCGGTGAAGCTGAAGATGAAGCAGGTGTACATGGTCGCCACCAGCAGGGTGGTGACGAGAAAGCCCAAGGTCCCGGCGCTACCCCAGCCATAGCTCCAGCCGAAGTATTCGCCGGAGATCACCAGGCCGACCGCGATTCCCCAGAGGTGCAGCGTGCCCAGCGTGGGCTTGAGTTGTGTGTTCATGCGTTTCTCCCTGAACGGTTTGGATACTGCTCGGCTCAGGGGATTGCAGTGGGCGTGCCAGCCACCGGGGTCGCGTCGTTATCTGCGAAAAGCTGTCGTATCGAGGACGTTTCGCCGATGTTCGCCTGGGTTTCGACTTACTTTGGTGCGGGACCGGGCGTTTATGGCGCATCGGGACTAGATTTACCGATCACCGGGTCCCGGTCCGCCCCGGGTTCCGCTACAATGCGCGCCGATTTCGACTTGCCAGAGAGCCCGCCCATGTCCGCCTGCCAGACGCCTATCATCGTCGCCCTGGATTTCCCCTCCCGTGACGCCGCCCTGAAGTTGGCCGATCAACTGGACCCGAAGCTGTGCCGGGTCAAGGTCGGCAAGGAGCTGTTCACCAGCTGCGCGGCGGAAATTGTCGGCACCTTGCGTGACAAGGGTTTCGAGGTGTTCCTCGACCTGAAATTCCACGATATCCCCAACACCACGGCCATGGCGGTCAAGGCGGCGGCGGAGATGGGCGTGTGGATGGTCAATGTGCATTGCTCCGGCGGCCTGCGCATGATGGCGGCGTGCCGCGAGGTGTTGGATAAGCGCAGCGGCCCGCAGCCGTTGTTGATCGGCGTGACCGTGCTGACCAGCATGGAGCGCGAGGACCTGGCCGGTATCGGCCTGGATGTCGATCCGCAGGTGCAGGTATTGCGTCTGGCGGCCTTGGCGGAAAAGGCCGGGCTGGATGGCTTGGTGTGCTCGGCCCTGGAAGCCACGGCGCTCAAGAGCGCCCATCCGGGCCTGCAACTGGTGACCCCGGGGATTCGTCCGGCGGGCAGCGCCCAGGATGATCAGCGCCGTATCCTGACCCCGCGTCAGGCCCTGGATGCCGGTTCCGATTACCTGGTGATTGGTCGCCCGATCAGCCAGGCGGCCGATCCGGCCCAGGCCCTGGCGGCGGTAGTGGCCGAACTGGCCTGATAAGGGGCCTGTCGCGAGTCATGGGCGGATGTCCGATGACTCGCGATAGGTACTAGCTGGAAACGCGCTGATTCAAACCTTCAACACCAGCTTGCCGAAATTCTCCCCGCTGAACAGCTTCATCAGTGTCTCCGGAAAGGTTTCCAGTCCTTCGACGATATCTTCCTTGCTCTTGAGCTGGCCCTTGGCGATCCAGCCGGCCATTTCCTGTCCGGCGGCGGCGAAGCGACTGGCGTAGTCCATCACCACGAAGCCTTCCATGCGCGCGCGATTGACCAGCAGTGCCAGGTAATTGGCCGGGCCTTTCACCGCTTCCTTGTTGTTGTACTGGCTGATGGCGCCACAGATCACCACGCGGGCCTTGAAGTTCAGGCGGGTCAGCACCGCGTCGAGAATATCGCCGCCGACGTTATCGAAATACACGTCCACGCCTTTCGGACATTCGCGTTTCAGGCCGGCACCGACGTCCTCGCTCTTGTAGTCGATGGCCCCGTCGAAACCCAGTTCGTCGATCAGGAACTGGCACTTCTCGGCGCCGCCGGCAATTCCGACCACCCGGCAACCCTTGAGCTTGGCAATCTGCCCGGCAATGCTGCCGACCGCGCCCGCCGCGCCAGAGATCACCACGGTTTCGCCGTCTTTCGGCGCACCGACATCCAGCAGGGCGAAGTAGGCGGTCATGCCGGTCATGCCCAGGGCGGACAGGTAACGCGGCAATGGCGCCAGTTTCGGGTCAACCTTGTAGAAACCCTTCGGCTCGCCGAGGAAATAATCCTGTACCCCCAGGGCGCCGTTGACATAGTCGCCGACGGCAAAGCCCGGATGGTTGGACGCCACGACCTGGCCGACCCCCAGGGCGCGCATCACCTCGCCAAGACCCACTGGCGGGATATAGGACTTGCCCTCGTTCATCCAGCCGCGCATGGCCGGGTCCAGGGACAGGTATTCGTTCTTGACCAGGATCTGGCCCGTGCCTGGCTCACCCACGGGCACTTGCTGGTAGGTGAAGGTCTCGCGGGTCGCTGGGCCGACCGGGCGCTTGGCCAGCAAGAATTGGCGATTGTTCTGGGTGGTCATGGCAGGCACTCGAAGATCAATGAAGCCTTGTTGATAGACCCTCATCGCGCAGACGGCAAGTTTTGCAGACAAGGCGAATAGGGCGCGATCCAGTTCAATGATGAAAGGTCGTATGAACTTATCACTGCAATGCATAAGCCATTAACCGGGCTTCTGATAGTGCTGCCGCGACAGCCACCGTGCTGGCTAGACTGAGAGCACAGCAGCCCTTTCGTATTGCATTGAGGACATAATCATGAGCATGACGTTTTCCGGCCAGGTAGCCCTGGTGACCGGCGCGGCGGCCGGCATTGGCCGTGCGACGGCCCAGGCGTTTGCCGCCGAAGGCCTGAAGGTGGTCGTTGCCGACCTCGATGTCAGCGGCGGTGAGGGTACGGTCGAGTTGATCCGCGCGGCGGGTGGCGATGCCGTGTTCGTGCGCTGCAACGTCACTCAGGAAACCGATGTGCAGAACCTCATGGCACAAGCGGTGAGCGCCTACGGACGGGTTGACTACGCCTTCAACAACGCCGGTATCGAGATCGAGAAAGGCAAGCTGGCCGACGGCACCCTGGACGAGTTCGACGCGATCATGGGGGTCAATGTCAAAGGCGTCTGGCTGTGCATGAAGCACCAGTTGCCGCTGATGTTGGCCCAGGGCGGTGGCGCCATCGTCAACACGGCCTCGGTGGCCGGCCTGGGTGCGGCACCGAAGATGAGCATCTACGCGGCGTCCAAGCATGCCGTCATCGGCCTGACCAAGTCGGCGGCCATCGAGTACGCGAAGAAGAAAATCCGCGTCAATGCCGTCTGCCCGGCGGTGATCGATACCGACATGTTCCGTCGCGCCTATGAGGCCGATCCGAAGAAGGCCGAGTTTGCCGCGGCCATGCATCCGGTCGGGCGCATCGGCAAGGTCGAGGAGATCGCCAGTGCGGTGCTTTATCTGTGCAGCGACGGTGCTGCTTTCACCACTGGACATGCCCTGGCCGTGGACGGCGGAGCCACCGCGATTTGAGCTGTCGCTCGCTTCGTCCGGCTCCGTAGCCCTTTTGCAAGGAACCCGCCTAATGGCGGGTTTTTTTATGTCCGCCGGTGTTGGAAATACGGTCGGTGCATTCGCCTCGGGTTGTCAGTCGGTGTCTTCAGGGCCCGGCGGGCGGGCCTTCCAGGGCGTGGTTGAGAGGCTTTTTGTGCAAGCAAGGCCCCCGGGCTTTTGTGTTTAACTGTTTAACGAGAAATAACAATGGGTTGGAGCGTCAAACACAATGGATTTGGAAATTGATCGGCAGGCGCTGGTCCCCGTCGTGCAGCAAATCGTCAATGCCGTGATCGAGTGGATTCGCTGCCAGCGCGCGGGGCCCGGGACTCGCCTGCCATCCGTTCGACAGTTGGCCAAGGACAACTCCCTCAGCCAGGCGAATGTCCTGGAAGCCTGCCAGCGGCTGGTGGCGCAAGGCGTGCTGACACCGCGCAACGGCTCGGCCTTTATTGTCTCGGATGCCCATGGCGACACCCGCGACAGCGTCGAACCACAGTGGTACGAGGGGCTGGAAACGGAGTGGGGGGCGTTCAGCGAACACCCCCTGGGCGAGTTGAAACTGGGCTGCGGCTGGGTGCCCGAAAGCTGGCGTGAGAGCGATGACATCGCCTATGCCATTCGCCAGGTCAGCCGTACGCAGATGCATGGGATGTTCAACTACAGCACGCCCCTGGGGCTGCAGGCATTACGCCAACAAATCCAGAAGCGCCTGGCGCAAAAGGGCATCCCGTGTGCACCCGAGCAGATCCTGACGACCCATGGCGTCACCCAGGCGCTGGACCTGCTGGTACGCCACCTGCTCAAGCCGGGTGACTGCGTACTGGTGGAAACACCGGGTTACGCCAACCTCTACAAACTGCTGGCGTTACAGGGGGTCAAGCTGCTGGAGGTGCAACGGACCCATTCCGGGCCGGACATGGAACAGTTACGCAAGCTGTTGCAGCAGCACCGTCCGCGCTGTCTGTTCATCAACAGCCTCTACCACAACCCGACGGGTACCAGCCTGACCCTGGCGGTAGCCACGCAGTTGTTGCAGTTGGCCCAGGCCCATGACTTCCTGATCGTCGAAGACGCTATCTACAGCGATCTGCAAAGCGGGCCCGGCGTCCAGTTGGCGGCGCTGGACAGCAGCCAGCGGGTGATCTATGTGGGCGGCTTCTCGAAAACCCTGAGCAGTTCGCTGCGAGTCGGTTTTGTCCGTGCCCGGGGCGAACTCATCCAGCGCCTGGCGCAAGTGAAGATGATCACCAGCCTCGGCGCCTCGCGTTTTGCCGAATGTGTGGTTGCCATGCTGCTGGCCAATGGCACCTATCGCAAGCTGGTCCAGCGCCTGCGCCAGCGCCTGAGCGTGGAGCGGGTCGCCACCCTGGATACCTTGGAGAGAGCGGGCTGGGAAGTGTTTGCCGAGCCCGCCGGCGGCATGTTCATCTGGGCCCGCAGTCCGGAGTTTCCCCTGGCGCAAGTCCTGTCCCATGCGCGCAAGCTTGGGGTGTTGCTGGCCCCGGGCGATGCCTTTATGCCGCCAGGCACAACCAGCGACTGGCTGCGGATAAATGTGGCCTATGCTTCAGATCTGCGCGCACAGAAGTTCTTCCGTCTGCTGGGTGGCGCCGAATCGACCTCGACCATCCTGAAAGCGACGCGGATGTAGCTTTTGGCCATTATTCCGGCGCCAAAGGCTTGTGCTTTACCCGTCCCGATTGCGAATCTGCATGAATCTTGAATGGGCGTGTGCACCTTCAGCATTCTAATCGGGGATTAAGCGCCATGATTTCTGCCGTGCAAGGACGTTTCGCCAATCTCGGTATGGCCAAGAAACTGGCCATCGGGTTTGCCCTGGTATTGCTGCTGACCGGTCTGGTGGCGGCGATCGGTGTCTGGTCCTTGCAAACCATCAGCTTGCGCTTCGATGGACTCAAGCAGATGTCTTCGCTCAACAGCGAATTGCTTCGGGTCCGTTTGCTCGAGCAGGAATATGCGCTGCATTCGGACCCCAAGACCGTTGATGCCCTGCACCAGGGTGTCGACGGCCTGTTGGCGCAGGCGCAGGTCCTCAAGGCGCAGTCGGCGGCCAACGTACCGGTCATGACCGATGTCGAGCAGGCCCTGGGCGCTTACCGCAAGGCGTTCGACGAGTTTGTCGAGTTGACCCAGACCAAAGACCTGGCGCTGGAAATGGCCAGTTGGTCGGTGGCCAGCGTGGCCAACAACCTGGATGTGCTCCAGGCCGGCTTGTCCGATGACGGCACCTATGCCCTCAAGGACACCCAGGGCAAGGAGGGCAAGGAGTTTGTCGAGCAGGCCGGCCAGGTCAGCCATGTCTCGCAATTGATGCTGCAGGCGATGAACGAGGCCCGGGTGCGCCTCGACCAGAGTCGCAAAGGCGATGAAGAGAACGAGAACAAAGGCAAGATCGAGCAGGCCGACCAGGCCTTGGCCCAGGTGGAGCAACTCAAGACCGCGGTCAAGGACCCGGGCTATCAGACGGTGCTGACCGAGGTCAGTGGCCATATCGCCAGCTTCGGTGAAAAGCTCGCCGAATACACCGGCCTGCTGGAGCAGGAGAAAAAGGTTTACCTGCAATTGCATGAGCGCGCGGCCCAGGTGGTGGCGCGGGTCAACCAGGCCTACGCCGCCGAAGACCAGTCGATGCAGGCCGAGTTGAAGAAGAATTCGCTGTTGATCATCGGTTCGTCGGCCCTGGCCTTGCTGGTCGGCCTGGTGGCGTCATTGGTGATTACCCGTCTGATTGTCGCGCCGTTGCGCAGTGTGATTCAGGTGGCCCAGCAGATTGCCGCCGGTGACCTGACCGGTAATCGGGTGGAGGTCCGTCGCCGCGATGAAATCGGCCAATTGATGCTGGCCATGCAGCAGATGGGTGTGGGCTTGAGCGGTATCGTCAGCGGGCTGCAGGCGGGGATCGAGCAACTGGCGACCTCGGCGCATTCGTTGTCGGCGGTCACCGAACAGACCAACCTGGAAGTCAGCAGCCAGAAGGAAGAGACCGAGCAGGTCGCCACCGCGATGAACCAGATGACGGCGACGGTGCACGATGTTGCGCGTAACGCCGAAGAAGCCGCCCAGGCGGCGCAGACCGCCGACGACAAGGTCGATAGCGGCCAGCAGGTGGTACGCCAGAGCATGCAACGGATCGAGCAGTTGGCGGATTCGGCCAGTTCGGCGAGCCTGAGCATCGAAAGCCTCAGCGCGGAAATCCAGAATATCGGTACCGTGCTTGGGGTGATCAAGAGCGTCGCCGAACAGACCAACCTGTTGGCCCTCAACGCGGCCATCGAGGCGGCCCGGGCCGGTGAGCAGGGTCGTGGTTTTGCCGTGGTGGCCGATGAGGTCCGGGCCCTGGCCAAACGTACCCAGCAGTCCACCGAAGAGATTGAGCGTCTGGTCAGTGCCTTGCGCACCGCGGCGCAGGCCTCGGTGCATCAAATCCAGAGCAGTGGCGAGCTGGTCAAGCTGGCGGTCAGCGATGCGTTGCAGACCGAGAGCGCGCTGGGCAGCATTGCCGCGGCGGTGTCGCTGATCCAGCAGATGAACCAGCAGATTGCGGCGGCGGCCGAGGAGCAGAGTTCGGTGGCCGAAGAGATCAACCGTAGCGTGACCAGCATCCGCGCCAGTGCCGATCAGTCGGCGTTGGCGATGCAGGGCAACGCGGCTTCAAGCATCGAGCTGGCGCAGTTGGGGATGGAATTGAAGGGGATGGTCGGGCATTTCCGGATCTGATGCCTGGCTGAACGCTACGCTGTTCCTGTAGGAGCCAGCTTGCTGGCGATGACGTCCGCTAGAGCGATGCAAGACTTGCTGGCCTCATCGCCAGCAAGCTGGCTCCTACAGGTTTTTCGGTGTCTTCGGAATCCTGTTGCTCAGGCCTTGCGCCCATTCAGGATCATCAGCGTCAGCACCCCCGCGACGATCCCCCAGAAGGCCGAACCCACCGAAAACAGCGTGAACCCCGATGCCGTCACCATAAAGGTGATCAGCGCCGCTTCCCGCTCCTTGGGCTCGTTCATGGCCAGGTTCAAGCCGTTCATGATCGAACCGAACAGCGCCAGCGCCGCGATCGACAGCACCAGTTCCTTGGGCAGCGCGGCAAACAGCGCCGCCAGCGTGGCTCCGAAAGTTCCGGCGATCCCGTAGAAAATCCCGCACCAGACGGCCGCCGTGTAGCGCTTGCTCTTGTCCTCATGAGCATGGGGCCCGGTGCAAATCGCCGCGCTGATGGCCGCCAAGTTGATCCCGTGGGAGCCAAAGGGCGCCAGCAGCAGCGAGGCGATCCCGGTCACGCTGATCAACGGCGAGGCGGGCACGTTGTAGCCGTCGGCGCGCAGCACGGCGATGCCGGGCATGTTCTGCGAGGTCATGGCCACCACGAACAGCGGAATACCGATGCTGATGGTCGCCGCCAGGGAGAATGACGGCGTGGTCCATACCGGCGTCGCCACTTCCAGGTGGAAGCCGCTGAAATCCAGCAACCCCAGCAGTCCCGAGAGGGCGCTGCCGACCAGCAGGGCGGCGAGCACGGCATAACGTGGCGACAGGCGCTTGATGATCAGGTAGCTGAAGAACATCCCCAGTACCAGCCCGGTGCGATGCTGCGCGGCGACGAAGATCTCGCTGCCAATCTTGAACAGGATGCCCGCCAGCAGCGCCGCCGCCAGTGAAGAGGGCAGGCGCTTGACCAGCTTCTCGAAACTGCCGGTCAGGCCGCAAATCGTCACCAGCAGTGCGCAGGTGATGTAGGCACCGATCGCTTCGCCGTAGGTCACCCCGGACAGGCTGGTGATCAACAGCGCCGCACCGGGTGTCGACCAGGCGATGGTGATCGGCGTGCGATAGCGCAGGGACAGGCCGATGCTGCAAATCGCCATGCCGATCGACAAGGCCCAGATCCACGAAGAGATCTGGCCGCTGGTCAGCCCCGCGGCTTGCCCGGCCTGGAACATCAGCACCAGGGAGCTGGTGTAGCCGGTCATCATCGCGATAAAACCGGCGACTATCGCGGAGGGCGAAGTGTCGGCCAAGGGGCGCAGGCGTGCCTGGGTGAGGTCGGTCATGGGATGGCATTCCTTGTACAGGGGAAACAAGCGGTAACAGTCTAGGTAGACTAAACGCAAAGGTGATCGCTGATTGCAATACAGCCGGCGTGGCAAACAGCCGTACAGTCGTGTTGGCACCCGGCTTTGTGTACAATGTGCCATGCTTTTACGCGCTACTTGTCAGTGACCCGCTGTGCCGTTCGCCAGTCGGGGTCCATTCGCCGCCGTCTCCGATCCGAGTGACCATGAACGAACAGTTGCAACCCCTCAAGAAACAACCGCGCGCCGGCAAGTCCGGTCGCACCGGGACCCAGGACGATATCGTCTACGCGCATATCTTCGAGGCCATTCTCGAACAGCGGCTGGCGCCCGGGACCAAGTTGAGCGAAGAGGCGCTGGGGGAAATTTTCGGGGTCAGTCGCACCATCATTCGTCGCGCCTTGTCGCGTCTCGCCCATGAAGGCGTGGTGCTGTTGCGGCCGAACCGTGGCGCGGTGGTGGCCAGTCCCAGTGTCGAGGAAGCCCGCCAGGTGTTCCTGGCCCGGCGCATGGTGGAGAAGGCGATTACCGAACTGGCGGTTTTGCACGCCACGGCCGAGGAGCTGGCGCTGTTGCGGCAGATGGTCAACGACGAGCGCGACAGCTTTTCCCGTGGTGATCGTGGGGCGGGGATCCGCCTTTCCGGCGAGTTCCACCTCAAGTTGGCGGAAGCGGCGAAGAATGCCCCGCTGATCAGCTTCCAGCGCAGCCTGGTGTCGCAGACTTCGTTGATCATCGCCCAGTACGAAAGCGGTAATCGCTCGCATTGCTCCTATGATGAACACACCCAGTTGATCGATGCCATCGAGGCCCGGGATGCGGTGCTGGCGGTGGATCTGATGATGCACCACATGGACCATATCGACAGCAAGCTCAACCTCGATGAGGAGAGTGCCTCGGATGACCTGCATGCGGTGTTCTCGCACCTGTTGCTGGCGAAGAAGCCGGGGCGGTCTGGGGCAAAGCTTTAAGTTGTGGGGCCCTGGGACTGTGGTCTGAGGCGGTCCTTGTAGGAGCCAGCTTGCTGGCGATGCGATCTGATGGTCGACATCACCGTCGCCTGGAAAACCGCTATCGCCAGCAAGCTGGCTCTACAGGTTATGTGTTGTCGATGAGATCGGGGACGCTCAGCGCTGGTGCACCAGATTCCCCGCCGCATAAGTCTGCTTCACCGTCCGGTCATCCCCCAGCGTCATCAGCACAAACAAAGTCTCGGCAATGTTCCTGGCCTGCTTCAGGCGGTAACTGAGCAGCGGCGTGGCGTGGTAATCCAGCACCAGGAAGTCGGCATCGCTGCCCGGTTGCAGGCCGCCGATCTTGTCTTCCAGGCGCAACGCCCGGGCACCGCCGAGGGTTGCCAGGTACAGCGACTTGAACGGACTCAACCGCGCCCCTTGCAGTTGCATCACCTTGTACGCCTCGTTCAACGTCTGCAGGATCGAGAAACTCGTCCCACCGCCCACGTCCGTGCCCACGCCGACATTCAACTTGTGCCTCTCCGCCATCGGCAGGTTGAACAAACCGCTGCCGAGGAAGAAGTTCGACGTCGGGCAGAACGCCACCGCCGAGCCGGTCTGCGCCAGGCGGGCGCACTCGTCGTCACACAGGTGCACACCGTGGGCGAACACCGAGCGCTCGCCGAGCAGTTGGTAGTGGTCATAGACATCCAGATAACCCTTGCGCTCCGGGAACAGCTCCTTGACCCATTGCACTTCCTGCAGGTTCTCACTGATGTGGGTCTGCATGTACAGGTCCGGGTATTCCCCCAGCAGTTGGCCGGCCAGGGTCAATTGCTCCGGCGTTGAAGTCGGCGCGAAACGTGGTGTCACCGCATAGTGCAGGCGACCCTTGCCGTGCCAGCGCTCGATCAGCGCCTTGCTCTCCAGGTAGCCGGACTCGGCGGTGTCGGTCAGGTAGTCCGGCGCGTTGCGGTCCATCATCACCTTGCCGGCGATCATCCGCAGGTTGAGCTGCTCGGCGGCCTCGAAGAACGCCTCCACCGATTGCGGGTGCACGCTGCCGAAGACCAGCGCCGTGGTGGTGCCGTTGCGCAGCAGCTCCTTGATGAAAATGTCCGCGACTTCCTCGGCATGGGCCCGGTCGGCGAACTGGCTTTCGCAGGGGAAGGTGTAGGTGTTCAGCCAGTCCAGCAGTTGCTCGCCATAGGCGCCGACCATGCCGGTTTGCGGCAGGTGGATATGGGTGTCGATAAAACCTGGGGTGATCAGGGCATCGATGTAGTGGATGACTTCAACGTCGGCGGGCAGGGTCGGCAGCAGATCGCTGGCCGCGCCCAGGGCGCTGATGCGGCCGTTTTCGACCAGCAGCAGGCCGTCTTCGAAATATTCATAGGACGCCTCGATGCCGACCACGGCCGGATCGGCGAGGCTGTGCAGGAGGGCGGCGCGGTAGGCTTTGCGGGTCGAAGGCATGGGCTTTCTCAGTTTGTGGCCTGGCTGCGGCGCGAAGCCGGCAGCAGTTTGGCAATGGGTTCGGCGCTGGCGCTGTGCTGGCCGAAATTCGCGTTATAGGTGGCGATGATCTCGCCGGCGATGGAGATGGCGATCTCCACCGGCAGCTTGCCTTTGACTTCGGCCAGGCCCAGCGGGCAGCGCATGCGTTGCAACACGCTGGCGTCGAAGCCGCGCTCGCGCAGGCGGTGTTCGAACTTGACCCGTTTGGTCTTCGAGCCGATCAGGCCGAAGTAGGCGAAGTCGTTGCGCTTGAGGATCGCGGCGCTGAGCTCCAGGTCGAGTGGGTGGTTATGGGTCATGACGATGCAGTAGCTGCCGGCGGGCAAATGCTCGATTTCGTCCACCGGTTCCTCGCTGATGATCTTGCGCACGCCGTTGGGGATCTGCGCCGGAAATTCCTGCTCGCGGGAATCGATCCAGCGTATCCGGCAGGGCAGGCTGGCAAGCAGGGGGACCAGGGCGCGGCCGACATGGCCGGCGCCGAACACGGCGATTTCCGCCTGGACCTGGCCCATGGGCTCGAACAGCAACACCGTGACCCCGCCGCAGCACTGGCCAAGGCTGGCGCCGAGCGTGAAGCGCTCCAGATGGGGGCCCCGCTGGCCGCTGGCGAGCATCTCGCGGGCGATCTGCATGGCCTTGTATTCCAGATGGCCACCGCCGATGGTGTCGAAGGTGCTGGCGGCGCTGACGACCATTTTCGAACCGGCATTGCGCGGTGTCGAGCCGAGCTCTTCAATGATGGTCACCAGTACGCAGGGTTCACCCTGGTTCTGCAGGTCGGCGAGGGCGCTGATCCAGTAGTTCATAGGCACCTCTGTGTTGTCTGTTCGGTCGCTTTCGCGGGCAAGCTCCGCTCCCACAGGTTATCGGTTGCACTCAAGTGTTGCGGCTTGACACAAATACTGTGGGAGCGGAGCTTGTCGGGTCGCCGCACCGCCGCGAAGCTTTTCATGGTGAGACCCACTCGATTTCGCTACTCAAGGCCTGCTCCGCCTTGACCCGACGCATCTGCTCACAGCCCCACAACACCCGCTCCGGCGTCGCCGGGGCATCGATCTTCGGCTGGACCCGATAGTCCGCCAGGCTCGCCACCGCATCCTTGAGCGCGCACCACACGGCAATCCCGAGCATGAAGGGTGGCTCGCCGACGGCCTTGGAATGGAACACCGTGTCTTCCGGGTTTTTGCGGTTCTCAACCAGCTTGACCCGCAGGTCCAGCGGCATGTCGGTCACCGCCGGAATCTTGTAGCTGGCCGGGCCGTTGGTCATCAACTTGCCCTTGGCGTTCCACACCAGCTCTTCCATGGTCAGCCAGCCCATACCCTGGACGAAGCCGCCTTCCACCTGGCCGATATCGATCGCCGGGTTCAGCGAGGCGCCGACATCATGCAGGATGTCGGTGCGCAGCATCTTGTACTCGCCGGTCAGGGTATCGACGATCACCTCGGCACAGGCCGCACCATAGGCGAAGTAATAGAACGGCCGCCCCCGGGCCTGGCTGCGGTCGTAATAGATCTTCGGTGTCTTGTAGAAGCCGGTACTCGACAGCGACACCTGGGCGAAATACGCCTGCTGGATCAGTGTCTCGAAGGTCAGGATCTGCTCGCGCACCCGCACATGGCCGTTGCGAAATTCCACGTCCGCCTCGCTGACCTTGTAGTGCCGCGCGGCAAATTCCACCAGGCGCTGCTTGATGATTTCAGCGGCATTCTGCGCTGCCTTGCCATTCAGGTCGGCGCCGCTGGAGGCGGCGGTGGGCGAGGTGTTCGGTACCTTGTCAGTGTTGGTGGCGGTGATCTGCACCCGGTCGATTTCCACCTGGAACACCTCGGCCACCACCTGCGCGACCTTGGTGTTCAAGCCCTGGCCCATCTCCGTGCCGCCGTGGTTCAGGTGGATGCTGCCGTCGGTGTAGACATGCACCAGCGCCCCGGCCTGGTTGAGAAAACTGGCGGTAAACGAGATACCGAATTTCACCGGCGTCAGCGCCAGGCCTTTTTTCAGCACCGGACTGTGGGCGTTGTAGCGGCGAATGGTTTCCCGCCGCTCGGCGTACTGGCTGCTGGCTTCCAGTTCGGCGGTCATTTCCTCGAGCATATTGTGCTCGACGGTCTGATAGTAATGGGTGACGTTGCGCTCGGTCTTGCCGTAATAGTTGGCCTTGCGCACCGCCAGCGGATCTAGGCCCAGATGCCGGGCGATGCTATCCATCACCTCCTCGATGGCGACCATGCCCTGCGGGCCGCCGAAGCCACGATAGGCGGTGTTGGAAGCGATGTTGGTCTTGCAACGATGGCCGTTGACGGTGACGTCGCCCAGGTAATAGGCGTTGTCGGCATGGAACATCGCCCGGTCGACAATCGACGCCGACAGGTCCGGCGAGCAGCCGCAGTTACCCGCCAGTTCCAGGTTGATCCCATGCAGGCGGCCGCTGCTGTCGAAGCCGACGTCGTACTCGATATAGAAGGGGTGGCGCTTGCCGGTCATCAGCATGTCTTCGACCCGGGGCAGGCGCATTTTGGTCGGTTGCCCGGTCAGGCGCGCCACTACCGCACAGAGGCACGCCGGGCTGGCGGCCTGGGTTTCCTTGCCGCCGAAACCGCCGCCCATGCGCCGCATATCGACCACGATCTTGTTCATCGACACGCCCAGCACCTCGGCCACCAGCTTCTGCACTTCGGTGGGGTTCTGGGTCGAGCAGTAGACAAGCATGCCGCCGTCTTCGGTGGGCATCACCGAAGAGATCTGGGTTTCCAGGTAGAAGTGCTCCTGCCCACCGATATGCAGGTTGCCCTGGATACGTTGTTCGGCAGTGGCCAGGGCGGCGGCTGAATCACCGCGCTTGTGGGTGTGGCTGTCGAGCACGAAGTGACGCTTGCGCAGGGCCTCGACCACATCCAGCACCGGCTCCAGGTCTTCGTATTCGATCAGCGCGGCCATGGCCGCCTGGCGGGCGGTATCCAGGTCGCGGGCGGCCACGGCCAGCACCGGTTGGCCGACGAATTCGACGATATCGATGGCCAGCAACGGGTCGCCCGGCAGCAACGGACCGATGTCCTTGAGACCGGGAATGTCTTCATGGGTAATGACGATGCGCACCCCCTCGAAGGCGTAGCACGGCGCGGTGTCGATGCTGAGGATGCGCGCATGGGCACGGTCGGACATCCGCGCATAGACGTGCAGCTGGTTGGGGAATTCCAGGCGGTCGTCGATATACACCGCCTCGCCGGCGACGTGCTTGTCGGCGCTGTCGTGCTTGACGCTGCGACCGATGCCGGTGCGCAGGTCGCGGGCGAACAGTTCGGCCATCTCGGCCTGGGTTTTTTCCACGGCATGAGGGTTAGACATAAGCGGTCACCCGAGTCTCGATGTGCGGTGTTTGCAGCTCGATGAAGTACTTGCGCAGCAGATTGCGGGCACTGAGCAGTCGGTATTCCTTGCTGGCGCGGAAGTCCGAGAGCGGGGTGAAGTCCTCGCCCAGTGCCGCGCAGGCACGTTCCAGATTGTCCTGGTTCCAGGGCTGGCCGACCAATGCGCGCTCGCAGGCGCGGGCCCGTTTGGGGATCGCCGCCATGCCGCCGAAAGCGATCCGTGCCTCGGCCACGATGCCGTTTTCCAGGCGCAGGTTGAAGGCCGCACAGACTGCCGAAATATCGTCGTCCAGGCGCTTGGAGACCTTGTAGGCACGGAACTGCCACGCGGCATTGGCCCGGGGCACGCAGATGCTTTCGATGAACTCGCTGTCCTGGCGGGCGGTGACCCGGTAATCGATGAAATAGTCTTCCAGCGCCAGGGTGCGAGTGCTGTCGCCCTTGCGCAGTCGCAGCTGCGCGTCCAGTGCGATCAGCAGCGGTGGCGAATCGCCAATGGGCGAAGCGTTGCCGATATTGCCGCCGAGGGTGCCCTGGTTGCGGATCTGCAGCGAGGCGAAGCGTTGCAGCAGTTCGCCGAAGTCCGGGTACTCGGCCTTGAGGGCGGCGTAGCAATCGGAGAGCGGGGTGGCGGCGCCGATTTCCAGACGGTCGTCGAAGGTCTCGATGCGCTTGAGTTCGGCCACGTTGCCGACATAGATCATCACCGGCAAGGGGCGGTGGAACTGGGTAACTTCCAGCGCCAGGTCGGTACCGCCGGCCAGCAGGCGGGCTTGCGGATAGGAATCGTAGAGCGCGGCCAGGTCGGCGACCGTCAATGGCACCAGGCAGCGCTTGTCGCCGCTGTTCAGTTCCGCGGTTTCAGTCGGCGCGATGGCTTTGAGGCGAGCGATGGTTTCGGCTTCGCGAGCATCGAACTGGTCAGCCGGCTTGTTGCAGCAGACGCGCTCCGCGGCGGCCAGGATCGGCCGGTAGCCGGTGCAGCGGCAGAGGTTGCCGGCCAGGGCTTCATGGGCCTTGTGGCGGTCCGGTGCGTCGCTGTTCTTTTGCAGGGCGAACAGCGACATCACGAAGCCCGGCGTGCAGAAGCCGCACTGCGAGCCATGGCAGTCGACCATGGCTTGTTGCACGCTGTGCAGTTGGCCCTGATGCTTGAGGTCTTCGACGCTGATCAGTTGCTTGCCGTGCAACGACGAGACAAAGGTCAGGCAGGAATTGAGGCTGCGATAGCGGATCTGATCGTGCCCCGCCGCGTCGCGGTGCAACTCGCCGACCACCACGGTGCAGGCGCCGCAGTCGCCGCTGGCGCAGCCTTCCTTGGTACCGGGTTTGCCCAGGTGCTCGCGCAAGTACTCGAGCACCGTCAGATTCGGGTCCAGGGCGTGCTCGCGACGGAGTTCCTGGTTGAGTAAAAACTGGATCACGGAAGGCCTCGCAGACTCATTATTGTTGTTGACCGATGAGCCGAATTTAGTGATATCTGACTTTTTGGTCAACAAATATCTGACCTGTGGGTCAGGAAAATCTCGCGATTGAAAGCATGGAGTGCTTTCTCCCAGTTTAGCTGCTGAAATATTTGCGGGATTCGTGCCAAATTCCACCCTTGCGGCCCTGCGCCACCGCGTATCAAGTGCGCTACACTGCGCCGCTTGCACAGATCGAAGATTTTGAAGGAAAACCATGACGTTCAAGGCGCCGGACAGCCTCGCCGAGCAAATTGCTCACCACCTCGCCGAACGCATCATTCGCGGCGATCTCAAACCCGGGGAGCGCATCCAGGAACAAAAGGTCACGCTGGCGCTCAATGTCAGCCGTGGCTCCGTACGCGAAGCGCTGCTGATTCTCGAGCGCCGCCATCTGATCGCCATCCTGCCCAGGCGCGGCGCTCATGTCACCGAACTCACCGCGCACAAGGTGCAGAGCCTGTGCACCCTGATGAGCGAGTTGTATATCCTGCTGGGCAACGCCGTGGCGCAACGCTGGAGAGAACAGGCCGACCTCGCGCCGTTCCTGCAATTGCAACAGCGCCTGAGCGCCAGCTTTGAACGCGAGGACATTCGCACCTTCGTCGAAGACAGCTTCAACGTGATGCGCGCCGCCTTTCCGTTCGCCGACAACCCGTACCTGCAGGAAACCGTCGAGAACCTGCAGCCGGCCATGAGTCGTGCCTATTACCTGGCGCTGGAGCGGCGCAAGGCGGAAATGAGCGAATACCTGAACCTGTTTGCGCAACTGCTGGCCGCTGTCATGGCCCGCGATCTGCCGTTGATCCGCACGGTCCTGGCCAGCTACGCGCAGCGTAGCTGCGACATTGTCCTGTCTGCCCTGGCGGTCGACTAAGCGTGCGGCTCAAGTGCATCAAGTTGGCGGGGTTCAAATCCTTCGTCGACCCGACCACGGTGAACTTCCCCAGTAATATGGCGGCGGTGGTCGGTCCCAACGGTTGCGGCAAGTCGAACATCATCGACGCGGTCCGCTGGGTGATGGGCGAGAGCTCGGCGAAGAACCTGCGCGGCGAGTCGATGACCGACGTCATCTTCAACGGCTCCACCAGCCGCAAGCCGGTGAGCCAGGCGAGCATCGAACTGGTGTTCGACAACTCCGACGGCACCCTGGTCGGCGAATACGCCGCCTACGCGGAAATCTCTATCCGCCGCAAGGTCACCCGCGACAGCCAGAACAGCTATTTTCTCAACGGCACCAAATGCCGGCGTCGGGATATCACCGATATCTTCCTCGGCACCGGCCTGGGCCCGCGCAGCTACTCGATCATCGAGCAGGGGATGATCTCCAAGCTGATCGAAGCCAAGCCCGAGGACCTGCGCAATTTCATCGAGGAAGCGGCGGGCATCTCCAAGTACAAGGAGCGCCGTCGCGAGACCGAAAACCGCATTCGCCGGACCCATGAAAACCTCGCGCGCCTGACCGATCTGCGCGAAGAGCTGGAGCGCCAGCTCGAACGCCTGCATCGCCAGGCCCAGGCCGCCGAGAAGTATCAGGAATACAAGGGCGAGGAGCGTCAGCTCAAGGCCCAGCTGTCGGCCCTGCGTTGGCAGGCGCTGAACGAACAGGTCGGCCAGCGCGAAGCGATTATCGGCAACCAGGAAATCAGCTTCGAAGCCCTGGTGGCCGAGCAGCGTAACGCCGATGCCAGCATCGAACGCCTGCGCGACGGGCACCATGAGCTGTCCGAACGCTTCAATCTGGTGCAGGGGCGCTTCTATTCGGTCGGCGGCGATATCGCCCGGGTCGAACAGAGCATCCAGCATGGCCAGCAGCGTCTGCGCCAGTTGCAGGACGACCTGCGTGAAGCCGAGCGTGCGCGCCTGGAAACCGAATCGCACCTGGGCCACGACCGCACTTTGCTGGCGACCCTCGGTGAAGAGCTGGCGCTGATTGAACCCGAGCAGGAACTGGCCAGCGCCGCCGCCGAAGAGGCCGCCGCCGCGCTGGAAGAGTCGGAAACCACCATGCACGGCTGGCAGGAGCAGTGGGATAACTTCAACCTGAGCTCGGCCGAGCCGCGGCGCCAGGCCGAAGTCCAGCAGTCGCGCATCCAGCAGTTGGAAACCAGCATGGAGCGCCTGGCCGAACGCCAGCGGCGTCTGGCCGAAGAGCGCGGCTTGCTCTCGGCGGACCCGGAAGATGCGGCGATCCTCGAACTCAGCGAGCAGTTGGCCGAGAGCGAACAGACCCTGGAAGATTTGCAGGCCAGCGAAGAAGGGCAGGTCGAGCGTCTGGAACAACTGCGCCAGGACTTGCAGCAGGCCATGCAGGACCAGCAGCAGGCCCAGGGTGACTTGCAGCGCCTCAATGGTCGCCTGGCTTCCCTGGAAGCCTTGCAGCAGGCGGCGCTCGATCCGGGCACCGGTACCGCCGAGTGGCTGCGTGAACAACAACTGGCACAGCGTCCGCGCCTGGCTGAAGGCCTGAAGGTCAAGGCGGGTTGGGAGCTGGCGGTGGAAACCGTGCTCGGCGCCGACTTGCAGGCCGTACTGGTGGATGATTTCGCCGGCCTCGACCTGGCAGGCTTCCAGCAGGGCGACCTGCGCCTGCTCAGCCCCGCGGCGGACGGCACCCGGGTGCCGGGCAGCCTGTTGGAGAAGGTCGAGGCGGATATCGATCTGTCGCCCTGGCTGGGGCAGGTCAAACCGGTCGAAAGCCTTGAGCAGGCCTTGGCCCTGCGTGGCCAGTTGGCGGCCGGGGAAAGCCTGATCAGTCGCGACGGTTTTTGGGTCGGACGGCATTTTCTGCGGGTCCGGCGGGCCAGCGAGGCCGAGAGCGGCGTGCTCGCCCGCGGCCAGGAAATCCAGCGCCTGGGCCTGGAGCGTGAAGAACGTGAAGAAACCCTGGCCAGCCTAGAAACCCGCTTGCAGACCCTGCGCGCCACCCAGCGCCAGCAGGAGACCGGCCGCGAACACCTGCGCCGCCTGCTGCAGGATGAAGCCCGCCAGCAGGGTGAGCTCAAGGCCAAGCTGTCCGCCGGCAAGGCCAAGGTCGAGCAACTGCAATTGCGCCGCAGCCGTCTCGATGAAGAGCTGGGTGAGCTGGCCGAGCAACGTGCCCAGGAACACGAAGAAGTCGGTGAAGCGCGCCTGCAACTGCAGGAGGCCCTCGACACCATGGCCGTCGACACCGAGCAGCGCGAGTTGCTGCTGGCCCAGCGCGACAGCCTGCGCGAGCGCCTCGACCGGGTTCGCCAGGAAGCCCGCCAGCACAAGGACCATGCCCACCAATTGGCGGTGCGCCTCGGTTCCCTCAAGGCTCAGCACGATTCCACGCGCCAGGCCCTGGAACGCTTGGAATTGCAATCCGAGCGCCTGAGCGAAAAGCGCGAGCAACTGAGCCTGAACCTGGAGGAGGGCGAGGCGCCGCTGGAAGAGCTGCGTCTCAAACTCGAAGAGTTGCTCGACAAGCGCCTGAGCGTCGACGTCGAACTCAAGACCGCACAGATCGCCCTGGAAGACGCCGACCGCGAATTGCGTGATGCCGAAAAGCGTCGCAGCCAGGCCGAGCAGCAGTCACAGCTGATTCGTGGCCAGCTCGAACAGCAACGCATGGAATGGCAGGCCCTCAATGTACGGCGCAAGACCTTGCAGGACCAGTTGCTGGAAGACGGCTACGACCTGCACGGCGTACTCGCTACCTTGACTGCCCAGGCCAACGAGAAAGAGGCCGAAGAAGAGCTTGAGCGCATTGCCGCGCGCATCCAGCGGTTGGGCGCGATCAACCTCGCGGCCATCGACGAATACCAGCAACAGTCCGAGCGTAAACGTTACCTGGATGCCCAGAACGCCGACCTGGTGGAAGCCCTCGATACCCTGGAAAATGTCATTCGCAAGATCGACAAGGAAACCCGCAATCGCTTCAAGGACACCTTCGACCAGATCAACGCCGGGATACAAGCTTTGTTTCCAAAAGTCTTCGGTGGCGGCAGTGCCTACCTGGAGCTGACCGGCGATGATCTGCTCGACACCGGGGTCACCATCATGGCGCGGCCCCCGGGCAAGAAGAACAGCACCATCCATTTGCTCTCCGGTGGCGAAAAGGCCCTCACCGCCCTGGCCCTGGTGTTTGCCATCTTCAAACTGAATCCGGCACCGTTTTGTATGCTCGACGAAGTTGACGCGCCGCTGGATGACGCTAACGTTGGACGGTATGCCCGACTTGTCAAAGAGATGTCACAAACGGTGCAGTTCATCTATATCACCCACAACAAGATCGCCATGGAAATGGCTGATCAACTGATGGGGGTGACCATGCACGAGCCGGGTTGCTCACGCCTGGTGGCGGTGGATGTGGAGGAGGCCATGGCCCTGGTGGACGCCTGAAATGTCCGCTGATGAGGCAAAGATATTCGGGGCGTAAGGGGATTTCCTTGGGCATTGTGGGAACTAGCACGGATCCTTGGGGACTTATAAATGCAAGCCTGTACGACAGACGGTGTAAAGTTTCCTTGTGTCGTGTTAATTTAATGTCAAATTTTCTTGTGCGTGGGAAAAAAGGCCTGTCAGAACATAGAGTTGGCGCCACGCTTTAAAGGGTTTTCAGCCCTTTCTTCATAGAACCATTTATTTAGAGGCACGGGATTACATGGAAATCGGTCTGCGCGAGTGGCTGATCGTCATCGGCATCATAGTGATTGCCGGTATTCTTTTCGATGGCTGGCGCCGCATGCGCGGTGGCAAGGGCAAGCTCAAGTTCCGTTTGGACCGGAGCCTGTCCAATCTGCCGGATGAGGATACCAGCGCCGAATTGCTGGGCCCGGCCCGTGTGCTGGACACCCACAAGGAACCTGAGCTGGACGAGCATGACCTGCCGTCCGTCAGCATGCCGGCACGCGAGTCTCGCGAGAAACCGTCCAAGCGCGGCAAGCGTGGCGCCGAACCGAGCCAGGGCGATTTGAACCTGGATCTGGACGCAGGCCCGAGCTTCAGCAGCCGCGATGACGACTTCCCCGCGGAAGGCAACAAGCCGGCGGCGCGTCAGGAAAAGGAACAGCCGAGGGCGGAAGAAGTGCTGGTGATCAGTGTGATCAGCCGCGACGCCAATGGCTTCAAAGGTCCTGCGTTGTTACAGAACATCCTCGAAAGCGGCCTGCGTTTCGGCGAGATGGATATTTTTCATCGTCACGAAAGCATGGCCGGCAATGGCGAAGTGTTGTTCTCGATGGCCAACGCGGTGAAGCCGGGCGTGTTCGATCTCGACGATATCGACCACTTCACCACTCCAGCGGTGAGCTTCTTCCTCGGCCTGCCGGGCCCGCGTCATCCGAAGCAGGCATTCGACGTCATGGTCGCCGCCGCTCGCAAATTGTCACAAGAGCTCAATGGCGAACTGAAGGACGACCAGCGTAGTGTGCTGACCGCCCAGACCATCGAGCACTACCGTCAGCGCATCGTCGAGTTCGAACGTCGCGCCTTGACCCAGAAGCGCTGAGTGGTTGAGCGCTTTGCGCTCAGCGCCAGCACGCCGGCTCCTACCGCACTAACATATTGAGCAGCCTCGGCTGCTCTTTTGCTTTATGAGAGAACTCCATGACCGCCGCCCATACCCGGATTCTAGAGCTGCGCGCTGAACTGGATCAGCACAACTACCGTTACCACGTCCTCGACGAGCCGAGCATTCCGGACGCCGAGTACGATCGCCTGTTCCATGAGCTCAAGGCCCTGGAGGCCGAGCACCCGGATCTGGTCAGCGCCGATTCGCCGACCCAGCGCGTCGGCAGCGCCGCGCTGTCGGCGTTTACCCAGGTCCGTCATGAAATCCCCATGCTGAGCCTGGGCAACGCCTTCGAAGAAACCGACATGCGCGAGTTCGATCGCCGGGTCAGCGAAGGCCTCGACCTGCCGGCCGGCGACCTGTTCGGTGGTGGTGCTGAGGTCGAATACAGTTGCGAGCCCAAGCTCGACGGCCTGGCGGTCAGCCTGCTGTACCAGGACGGCGCGCTGGTTCGTGGCGCCACCCGTGGCGATGGCACCACCGGCGAAGACATCAGCGTCAACGTGCGCACCGTGCGCAACATCCCCCTCAAGCTCCACGGCAGCGGCTGGCCGGCGACCCTGGAAGTGCGCGGCGAGGTCTTCATGTCCAAGGCCGGCTTCGAGCGCCTGAACGCCTCGCAGTTGGAAGCGGGCGGCAAGACCTTCGCCAACCCGCGCAACGCCGCGGCTGGCAGCCTGCGCCAGCTGGACTCGAAGATCACTGCCAGCCGTCCGCTGGAGTTCTGCTGCTATGGCCTGGGCCAGGTGTCCGCCGAAATTGCCGACACCCATATCGGCAATCTCCAGCAACTCAAGGCCTGGGGCATGCCGGTCAGCCGCGAATTGAAGCTGGCGAAAGGGATCGGCGAGTGTCTGGATTATTACCGCGACATCGGTGAGCGGCGTAACGCGTTGCCGTATGAAATCGACGGCGTGGTGTTTAAGGTCAACAGCCTGGCGTCCCAGCGTGAACTGGGTTTCCGCGCCCGCGAACCGCGCTGGGCGATTGCCCACAAATTCCCGGCCATGGAAGAACTGACCGAACTGCTCGATGTGGAGTTCCAGGTCGGTCGTACCGGCGCCGTCACCCCCGTGGCCCGACTGAAGCCGGTCAAGGTTGCGGGCGTGACCGTGTCCAACGCCACCTTGCACAACATGGACGAAGTGGCCCGCCTGGGGCTGATGATCGGTGACAGCGTGATCATTCGTCGGGCCGGCGATGTGATTCCGCAAGTGGTGCAGGTGGTCACCGAACGGCGTCCGGAAAATGCCCGCGCCGTGCAGATCCCGGAAAGCTGCCCGGTGTGCGGCTCCCATGTCGAGCGCACGCAGCTGGTCAAACGCAGCAAGGGCCGCGAGACGATCAGCGAGGGCGCGGTGTATCGCTGCGTCGGCCGGCTGGCCTGTGGCGCGCAGCTCAAGCAGGCGATCATCCACTTCGTCTCCCGTCGGGCCATGGACATCGAAGGCCTGGGCGACAAGACCATCGAACAACTGGTGGACGAAAAGCTGATTGCTTCGCCGGCGGACCTCTACATCCTGAAGTATGAACAGCTCGTCGACCTCGAAGGCTTTGCCGAACTGTCGACGCGCAACCTGCTGGAGGCGATTGCCGACAGCAAAAAGCCGAGCCTGGCGCGGTTTATCTATGCCCTGGGCATTCCCGATGTGGGCGAGGAAACGGCCAAGGTCCTGGCGCGTACCCTCGGCTCGCTGGAGCGGGTCATGCAGGCCCTGCCGTCGGTACTGACCTACCTGCCGGATGTCGGCATGGAAGTGGCCTACGAGATCTGCAGCTTTTTCGAAGATGAACACAACCGCACGGTCATAGCGCAACTGCTGGAACGCGGTCTGGAGTTGCAGGACCAGGGCGAATTGGGCGCCGAGTTTGCTGCCAGCACTACCTTGGGTGGGTTGATCGCCAAGCTGGATATCAGCTCGGTGGGGCCGACGGCGGCGGAAAAGCTGGCGGCCAAGTTCGGTTCGGTCGAAGGCATTATCGCGGCGGACTGGCTGGATTTGCGTCAGACATTGAGTGAAAAACCGGCCAACGCCGTGCGGGAATTCTTCGCCAAGCCGGGGAATGCCGAGCATGCTCTGGCGATTGAAGCGCAACTGCGTGCTTTTGGCATGCATTGGCAGAGCGAGAGAAAGGCGGTGGAAGGCTTGCCGCTGACGGGGCAGACCTGGGTGCTGACTGGCTCGCTGGAGCTGATGAGCCGCGATGTGGCCAAGGACAAGCTGGAAAGCCTGGGGGCCAAGGTGGCGGGCTCGGTCTCGGCCAAGACTCACTGCGTGGTGGCGGGTCCGGGGGCGGGCTCGAAACTGGCCAAGGCCAACGAGCTGGGGCTCAAGGTGCTGGATGAAGAGGCGTTTGTGGCGTTCCTGAAAGGGCATGGCATCGAGGTCTAAGTTTTTACGCCAGCGCCGAGCACAGCGCGATCCCGTGTAGGCGCCGGCTTGCTGGCGATGGCGTCCTTGAGATTGCCAAAAGCTTCGCGGGCAAGCACCGCTCCCACATTGGATATCGAGTCGCATGCAAGTTCTTGGTTCGACACTAAACATTGTGGGAGCCGGATTTATCCGCGAAGAGGCCCTTGAGGCCGCCAAAAGCTTCGCGGGCAAGCACCGCTC